>CAZFWB010000007.1:0-34631 GCA_964522655.1 uncultured Chromatiaceae bacterium
GCGGCCTGCCCCGGTGCCGCGTTCGGGAGGTTTTCAGTACCGCCGCTCCACGGCGAACTCGGCCAGCTGCAGCAGTGCTTCCTTATAGACCGAGTCCGGGACGCGGGTCAGCGCCGCGGCGGCCTGGCGCGCGGCGTCGCGCGCGCGGGTGAGCGTGTAGGCCAGCGCGCCGGTGGTCTGGATGGCGCCGAGGATGGTGCCGATGTCGTCGAGGCCGCCGTGCTCGATCGCGCGGCGAATCACGACCTGTTCTTTGGGTGTGCCCCTTTGCAACGCGTAGATCAGCGGCAGCGTGGGCTTGCCCTCGGCGAGATCGACCCCGATGTTCTTGCCGAGTTCCCGGCGGTCGGCGTGGTAGTCGAGCGCGTCGTCGACGAGCTGGAACGCAATGCCGACGTGCTTGCCGTAGTCGAGCAGCGAGTCTTCGACCGCCCGCGTCTGGTCGGCCAGGATGGCGCCGATCTGCATGCCTGCCTCGAAGAGCTTGGCGGTCTTGCGGTAGATGACCTCGAGATAGCGCGCCTCGGTGGTTTCCGGGTCATGGCAGTTCATGAGCTGCAGCACCTCGCCCTCGGCGATGGTGTTGGTGGCGTCCGCCATCACGTCCATGATGCGCATCTGGCCGACTTCCACCATCATCTGGAAGGCGCGCGAGTAGAGGAAGTCGCCGACGAGCACGCTCGCCTGGTTGCCGAAGACGCTGTTGGCAGTCTCCTGGCCGCGGCGCAGGTCGGACTCGTCCACGACGTCGTCGTGCAGCAGCGTGGCGGTATGGATGAACTCGATGATCGCGGCGGCCAGCACGTGCTGGTGGCCGGTGTAACCACAGGCCCGCGCCGCCAGCAGCACCAGCAGAGGGCGCAGCCGCTTGCCGCCGCTGCCGATGATGTAGTGCGCGACGCTGTTGACGAGCGCGACGTCGCTCGCGAGCTGCGCCTGGATCTCGCGGTTGACGGCGGCCCAGTCCTCGCCGACCAGATCGCGAACCGACTCGAGGTCGAAGGCGGCGTGTTTCGGTTGGACGAGCTTCATGCGCGCGCCAATAATGCCCGCGATGCGTACGGGAGTAAAACAAGTATTTATCCTGACCCGAGCCTGAATGCCGCGACGGGCTGCGGATCGACGCTCACTCGCGAATGCGAGGCTGTGACCGGCCGTGCTCGCGTGGCGTGGAATCGGGCTTTGTCGAGTTCGTGAATCGCTGGTGCGTAAGGCGTGGCCGGCGCCAGGGACGCGCCTGCCGGCGAAGGCTGCGCGGTGCTGGCTGATGGCAAACCGGCATTCCCACGCGCCGGCGCGGATATATCGTCACGGCCCGTAGCCGGCGCCCGCCGCACCCGGCGGGGGGCGCCCAAGTTGTTGAACCGGCAGGCGTGACTCATTAGAATGCCGGCTCTTTTCCGGTCGCGACGCGGCCGGCCCTGCGGAGAATTTCACGATGTACGCCGTATTCGTCACGGGTGGCAAGCAGTACCGCGCCAGCAAGGGCGACCAACTGGACGTCGAAAAACTACCGGGCGCCGAAGGCGACGAGGTGGAATTCACCGACGTGCTGATGATCGGCGCAGGCCGCGACCTCAAGGTCGGCACGCCGAAGATTGCCGGCGGCAAGGTCAAGGCGAGGGTGGTGGCGCAGGGCCGCACCGATAAGATCAGCGTCATTAAGTTCAAGCGGCGCACGACCTACAAGCGCATCGGCAGCCACCGACAGTCGTTCACGCGGGTGGAAATCACCGGCATCACGGGCGGCCCGCAGGTGACCGGGTCGGGCGCCAAGGAGTAATCGTCATGGCACACAAAAAGGCAGGCGGCAGCACCCGCAACGGGCGTGACTCCCAGGCGAAGCGACTGGGCGTGAAGCGCTTCGGCGGGGAGGCGGTGATCGCGGGCAACATCATCCTGCGCCAGCGCGGCACGCGTTATCACGCAGGCACCAACGTCGGCATTGGCCGCGACCATACCTTGTTCGCCCGGGCGGACGGTACCGTGCGCTTCGAGCGCAAAGGGCCGAAGCACCGCCTGTTCGTGAGCATCGTCCCGCAGGGCTGAGAGGCCAGCGAGCGGAACCGACGAACCCCGCCGCGGCGGGGTTCGTTGTTTCTGGTCCGGTGAGATCCGATGAAATTCGTCGACGAGGCGACGGTTCGCGTGCAGGCCGGCAACGGCGGCCCCGGCTGCGTGAGCTTTCGCCGCGAGAAGAACATTCCGCGCGGCGGTCCCGACGGCGGCGATGGCGGCGATGGGGGCAGCATCTATCTCGTCGCCCGCGAGGGCATCAACACGCTCGCCGATTTCCGCGTCAATCGCCGCTTCCGCGCCGAGCATGGCGAGGCGGGTTCGGGCGCCAACTGCAGCGGCCGCAGCGGCGCCGATCTGGAGGTACCCGTGCCCTGCGGCACCCGCGTGACCGCGGCCGAGACGCGGGAGGTGCTCGGCGACCTCACGGCGCCGGGCGAGCGGCTGCTGGTGGCAGCCGGCGGTCGCGGCGGCAAGGGCAACACGCGCTTCAAGAGCAGCGTGAACCGCGCGCCGCGCCGGGCGACGCCCGGCACGCCGGGCGAGGGGCGTGAACTGAACCTGGAACTGACCCTGCTCGCTGACGTTGGTTTGCTCGGCAAGCCGAACGCCGGCAAGTCCACGCTGATCCGGGCGGTGTCGGCCGCGCGGCCGAAAGTCGCCGACTATCCCTTCACGACGCTGTACCCGAACCTCGGTGTGGTGTACGTAGGTCCCCTGCGCAGCTTCGTGATGGCGGACATACCCGGCCTGATCGAGGGCGCCGCGCAGGGGGCGGGCCTCGGTACGCGTTTTCTCAAACACCTCGAGCGTACCCGGGTGCTGCTGCACATCGTGGACCTCGCGCCGCCGCCCGGCACCTCGCGGCCAGGCGAGGATGCCGTTGAAATCGTCCGCGAACTCGAGCGGTTCAATGCGGAACTCGCCGCGCGCGAGCGCTGGCTGGTGCTGAACAAGGTGGACCTGCTGGAACCGGCCGAGGCGCTCGAGCGCGAGCGCGACGTGGTCGCCTCGCTCGGCTGGCACGGCCCGCTCTACCGCATCAGCGCGCTACGGGCCGAAGGCACGGCGCAGCTCGTGGCGGATGTTATGACGCGACTGGAGGAACTGGCGCGGAAGACACCGCCGCCCGAGGAGACGACGGTCAGCTCGCCCGAAGGGCCTTGATCGCCTTGTTGAGCCGGCTCTTGTGGCGGGCTGCCTTGTTGCGATGGACCAGGCCCTTGCTGACCATCGTGTCGACGGCGGGCACGGCCGCCTTGTAGGCATCGGCCGCCTTCGCCGCATCACCGCTTTTCACCGCGTTGACGGCCTTCTTGATGGCGCTGCGCATGCGAGTCCGCAAGGCGGCGTTGTGCTGGCGGTGTTTTTCCGCCTGGCGGGCTTTCTTCGCTGCTGACTTGATGTTCGCCAAGACTCGAGGACCTTCTTTTGCCGTTTCGACGGGCAGCCGCCCGGCGAAGGCCGCGTATTCTTTGGGTTTGGCCGACCCTTGTCAATAAGCCGGCAGAACCGCTCCCGGGATGGCGCGAGCGGACGTCAGCCGGGTGAGCCCGGGGACTTTACTTGTGTGGTACCGCTGCCACCAGGGCGTTTCGCCAAACTGAGGGTGGAGCCGCGGCATACACGCTAGTATGTGCGCATTCCGGGCAGCGCCCGATCCCGGATCAGGCCCGCTCAGCAGTTTCGAGACAGGTTTTTAACTGCCATTCCCGATGTCAGGCCCTACCCCGCAGACTCCCACCGGCGTTTCGGGCCGTCACCTGCTGAAGTCCACCGGCACCGTCGGGGCAATGACGCTGCTCTCGCGCATTCTCGGTCTGGTGCGCGACATGGTCTTCGCGCGGCTGTTCGGCGCCGGCTACCTGATGGACGCCTTTTTCGTCGCTTTCAAGATCCCCAACATCTTCCGGCGCTGGTCGGCGGAAGGCGCTTTCTCGCAGGCCTTTGTGCCGGTCTTCGCCGACTACGACCAGAACCGATCCCACGAGGACGTGAAAGAGCTCGTCGACCGGGTCAGCGGCACGCTCGGCGTGCTCCTGTTCGCGTTTACCGCCGCAGGCGTCGTCGCCGCGCCACTGCTGATCCTGCTGTTCGCGCCGGGCTTCGCCTCCGAGCCCGAGGAAGCGGACCGCTACGCGCTTGCCGTGGACATGCTGCGACTGACGTTCCCCTATCTGTTCTTCATTTCACTCGCCGCGCTCGCCGGCGGCATCCTCAACACCTATCAGCGCTTCGCGGTGGCGGCGTTCTCGCCGGTGCTTCTGAACGTCGTCATGATCGTGTTCGCGGCGTTCGTGGCGCCCTACTATCACCGCCCCGGCATGGCGCTGGCCGCCGGGGTGTTCGCCGCGGGGCTGGTGCAGCTCGCGTTCATGCTGCCATTCGTGCGGCGCATCCGGCTGCTGCCGCGGCCGCGCTGGGGTCTCGCGCATGCCGGCGTGCGCCGCATCATGAGCCTGATGGCGCCAGCCATCTTCGGGTCCTCGGTCGCCCAGATCAGCATCCTGTTCGACACGCTGATTGCTTCTTTCCTGGTCACGGGCAGCATCAGCTGGCTGTATTACTCCGACCGGCTGATGGAGTTCCCGCTGGGGGTTTTCGGCATCGCGCTCGCCACGGTCATCCTGCCGAACCTCTCGCGCCAGCACGCGAGCGCCTCGCGCGAACAGTTCGCCGCGACGCTCGACTGGTCGATCCGCTTCGTGATCCTGATCTCGGCGCCCGCCTCGGTGGGGCTGGTGATCCTCTCCGGTCCGGTGCTCGCGACGATTTTCTTCGGCGGCGAGTTCGCCGCCGGGGACGTGCGCATGGCCTCGCTAAGCCTGATGGCGTACGCGGCGGGTCTGGTCGCCCTGACGCTGGTCAAGGTCCTCGCCCCGGGCTTCTTCGCCCGGCAGGACACCCGCACCCCGGTGCGCGTCGGGCTCATCGCGCTCGGCACAAACATTCTTTTTAATATCGTGGTGGTGATTCCCTGGGCCTGGGCCGGTTTGCCGGCGCCGCACGCGGTGCTGGCCGCCTCGACGTCGCTGTCGGGCTGCATAAACGCCGCGCTGCTCTACGCCGGGCTGCGCCGCGACGGCGTCGTGCGGCGCGGTTCCGGCTGGCTGCGCTTCCTGCTGCGCGTGGCGGTGGCCTGCGGGGTAATGGCGCTGCTGCTCGTCTCGTTCTCCCCGCCGCTGCCGCGCTGGCTCGAGGCCGGAGTGGTGACGCGCTGCCTGTGGCTCGGCGCGGTCATCGGCGGGGCCGTGCTTGCCTATTTCGCGACGCTGTACGCGGTGGGCCTGCGGGTCGCCGACTTCCGGATGAAAACCGCGGGGTCGCCCGTATAATCCCGGTTTTCGACGTGCGGCGCCGATGAGACTCATTCGACGGCCAGCCGGGGCGGGGCCGATCCCGCCCGCCGGCTGTGTGGCAACCATCGGGGTGTTCGACGGCGTGCACCGCGGCCATCAGCGCATCCTGGCGCGTGTGACGGCGGAGGCGGCCGCGCGCGGACTCGCCTCGCTCGTGTTCACCTTCGAGCCGACGCCGCGGGAATATTTCGACCGGGTGAGCCCGCCGGCGCGCCTCACGCGGTTTCGCGAGAAGTTCGGATTGCTCGCCGGGTTCGGCCTGCAGTGGCTGTTCTGCCCGCGCTTCGACGCCGGGCTGGAGTCGCTCGGGCCGGCCGAGTTCGTCGACAAGTTCCTGGCCGGGTTCCTGCGGGTGCGCCACCTCGTGGTGGGCGACGACTTCCGCTTCGCGCGCGGCCGCTCCGGCACCATCGCCGATCTCCTCGCGCGGGGCGCCAGGGCCGGCTTCACGGTCGAGCAGGTGGGCAGCCTGACCGCCGAGGGCGTGCGGGTGTCGAGCACGGCAGTGCGGGAGGCGCTCGCCGCCGGCGACATGGACCGCGCGCGGCGACTCCTCGGCCGCGATTACGGCATGACAGGGCGGGTGATTCGCGGCAGCAGCCTCGGCCGGCAGCTCGGCATGCCGACGGCCAACGTGAATCTCTGCCGCCGGCTGAGCCCGTTGCACGGGATCTTCGCGGCGCGCGTGCGCATCGCCGGCGTGGCGGCCGAGGCCCTGCCGGGAGTCGCGAGCGTCGGCACGCGGCCGACGGTGGCGGGCGTCGAGCCGTTACTCGAGGTCCACGTGTTCGACTTTGATCGTGATCTGTACGGCCGCTACATTCACGTGGAGTTTGTCTCGCGCTTGCGCGACGAGGTGAAGTTCCCCGATCTGCAGAGCCTGCGCCGGCAGATGCACCTCGACGCCGAGATGGCCCGGCGCATCCTGGCGGCCTGAGAGGGATGACAGTCGCGTGAGCGAGAACGACTACAAGCAGACACTGAACCTGCCGGCGACCGACTTCCCGATGAAGGCGAGCCTCGCCCAGCGCGAGCCGGCCATGCTGGCCCGATGGGAGGCCGATGACGTATACGGCCGGATTCGCAGGGCCTGCGCCGGGCGGCCGCCGTTCGTGCTGGTCGACGGCCCGCCCTACGCGAACGGGCAGATCCACATCGGTCACGCGGTCAACAAGGTACTCAAGGACATGGTGGTGAAGTCGAAGACCCTGTCGGGCTTCGACGCGCCCTACATCCCGGGATGGGACTGCCACGGGCTGCCGATCGAGCTCGAGGTGGAGAAAAAGCACGGCAAGGTCGGGCAGAAGCTCGGCCCGGGTGAGTTCCGCGAGGCTTGCCGCCGGTACGCGCTCGAGCAGGTGCAGAGCCAGGGGCGCGACTTCCGCCGTCTCGGCGTGCTCGGCGACTGGGAGCGGCCCTACGTCACGCTCGATCCGCGGTTCGAGGCCGAGCAGGTGCGAGGTTTCGCGCGCATCCTCGCCAACGGGCACGTGTACCGCGGCTACAAGCCGGTGCACTGGTGTCTCGACTGCGGCTCGGCTCTGGCCGAAGCCGAGGTCGAGTATCTCGACAAGGGCTCGGTCGCGATCGACGTGCGGTTCGCGGTGGCCGACGCGGCGGACTTCTACGCCAGGCTGCGTCGCGCCGGCGCGGAGGTGGCCGACGACGGCGCGCCGATCGCCGTGCCCATCTGGACCACCACGCCGTGGACTTTGCCGGCGAACCAGGCGGTTGCGCTCGGGCCGGACCTGCCCTACGTCCTGGTCGTGGCGCAGCTGCCCGAACGCGCCGAGCGGCTGGTGCTCGCCGAAGGGCTCGCCGAGGCGGCGCTCGCCCGCTATGGCGCGACTGACTGGCGCCGGCTGGCCACGTTTCGCGGTGAGGCCCTGCGCGGCGTGACGCTCCGGCACCCGTTCTACGAGCGGCAGGTGCCGGTGATCACCGGTGACTTCGTGACGCTCGAGGCGGGCACCGGTGCCGTTCACACGGCTCCGGGGCACGGCCAGGATGATTTTCGCGCCGGCGTGGAGCACGGGCTGCCGCTCGACAACCCGGTCGACGGCGCCGGTGTGTACGTGCCCGGCACGCCGCGCTTCGCGGGCATGCACATCTACAAGGCGAACGAGGCGATCGTCGCGCTGCTGGCGAGCGAGGGCCGCTTGCTGGCGTCGGGAAAAGTCACGCACAGCTATCCGCACTGCTGGCGGCACAAGACGCCGCTCATTTTTCGCGCCACACCGCAGTGGTTCATCGGCCTCGACAGGAACGGCCTTCGCGAGGCGAGCCTGCGCGCAATCGCCTCGGTGAAGTGGATCCCGGGCTGGGGCGAGCAGCGCATCCACGGCATGGTGGCCGGGCGCCCGGACTGGTGCATCTCGCGCCAGCGTGCCTGGGGCGTGCCGATTCCACTGTTCGTTGCAAAAAACGGGGGCGAGCTTCATCCGCGCACCGCCGAGCTGCTGGAAGAGGTCGCGACGCGCATGGACAGCGCAGGGGTGGACGCCTGGTTCGACCTCGAGCCATCCGCGCTGCTCGGCGCAGAGGCGGGGCGCTACGAGAAAGTCACCGACACGATGGACGTCTGGATGGACTCCGGGCTGGTGCACCATTGCCTCGCGCGCAGCCGGGCGGAGATCGGTTATCCGGCCGGGCTGTACCTGGAGGGTTCCGACCAGCATCGCGGCTGGTTCCAGAGCTCGCTGCTCACGGCGGTGGCGATGTACGGCAGCGCCCCATACCGAGAGGTTTTGACCCACGGCTTCACCGTGGACGAGAAGGGCCGCAAGATGTCGAAGTCGATGGGTAACGTGGTCGCGCCCCAGAAGGTCGTCTCGACGCTGGGCGCCGACGTGCTGCGGCTCTGGGTCGCTGCCACCGATTACCGCGGCGAGATGAGCGTGTCCGACGAGATCCTGCGGCGCATGTCGGATTCCTACCGGCGCATGCGCAACACCGCGCGTTTCCTCCTCGGCAATCTGCACGGCTTCGACCCGCGCGAGCACCAGGTCCGGCCGGAGGAGATGGTCGACCTCGACCGCTGGGCGCTGGTGCGGGCGGGCGAGCTGCAGGCCGAGGTCCTCGCCGCTTACGGGACTTACGAATTCCATCGTGTGTATCAGTTGCTGCACAACTTCTGCGTCGTGGATCTCGGCGGCTTTTATCTCGACGTCATCAAGGACCGCCTCTACACCACACCGCACGGGAGTCTCGCGCGGCGCTCGGCGCAGACCGCGCTCTACCATATCGGCGAGGCGATGGTGCGCTGGTTCGCGCCGGTGTTGAGCTTCACCGCCGAGGAGATCTGGGGCGCGCTGCCGGGCGCGCGCGACGCCACCGTCTTCACCTCGACCTGGCACGAGCTACCGCGGGTGGCCGGCGCGCGCGCCGACTGGCCGCGGCTGCTGCAGGTGCGCGAATGCGCGGCCCGCGCCCTGGAGGCGCTGCGCGCGGCCGGACGGATCGGCTCGGGCCTGGATGCGACCGTCACGGTCTATGCCGACGCTGCTGCCGCGGCGGCTCTGGCAGCGCTCGGCGAGGAGCTGCGGTTCGTGTTCATCACCTCGGGTGCGGCGGTCGAGCCGGCCGGAAGGCGGCCGGACGGTGCGCTCGAAGGGCCGGCCGGTTCGGGCTTCTGGGTCGCGGCCGAACCCACGCAGGACGCCAAGTGCGTGCGCTGCTGGCACCGGCGCCGCGATGTCGGCGAGGCGCCGGCACATCCACTGCTGTGCAGCCGCTGCGCAATGAACGTCGAGGGGCCCGGCGAGCACCGGGTCTGGGCCTGATGGCGAGCGGTGGCGAGGGCGGTGCGGCGACCGCGATGCCAAAGGGCCGGCCGGCCTGGCGCGGCTGGCTCGTCGTGTCACTGCTCGTGGTCGTTGCCGATCAGTTCACCAAACTGCAGATTACCGAGTCGCTGGCCCTCTACCAGCGCCTTGCGGTGCTGCCGTTTCTCGACATCGTGCGGCTGCACAACACGGGTGCCGCCTTCAGCCTGCTCGCCGACGCGTCGGGCTGGCAGAACTGGCTGTTCACCGGCGTGGCTTCGCTGGTTAGCGCCGGCATCCTGTGGTGGCTGACGCGATTGCCCCGGCGTGGAAAGACCGTGCTGGCGCTCGGTCTCGCGCTGCTGCTCGGCGGGGCCATCGGCAATCTGATCGATCGCGTCCTGTACGGCTACGTGATCGACTTCATCCTGCTCCACTACGGTGAATGGTCGTACCCGGCTTTCAACGTCGCCGATTCGGCGATTACCTGCGGCGTGGCGCTGGTGCTGTTCGACGGCCTGGTGCTCGAGAGGCGCGGCGCGGCTGCCTGAGCGGGGCGCGATCCCGCCTCAGCGCCAGCAGCGCTCGGTGACCGTCGGTCCCGTCTCGCCGGCGTCCGTCTCGGCGGAGCGCACCCCCCGCTCGTTGATCGAAAAACTCCTGCAGTCCTCGTCGTCCCGCTGGGCGCCGCCGGGGTCCACCGTCGCAGTCGCCGTGTAGCCGACCGTCGGACCGCCGGCGGCAATCGCGATCGCGAGCGTGTAGTAGCCGCGCTCGGTGCCGGGGATGCCGAGTCCGTCGGGCGGGTCGCCGGTGAGCTCGTCGTCGGCCGCGTACTCGCCGTTCTGCGTGTAGAACTTTTCCTGCGCGGCGGCGAGGCGGAGCAGTGCCGTGGTCGCATCGCTGCGGTTCACGCGGCGCATGTATTCGCGGTAGCCGCCCACTGCCAGGCTCGTGACGATCGAAAGTATGGCGACCGTGATGAGCAGTTCGATCAGGGTAAATCCGCGGCCCGGCCCTGGCGCCCGGCGCCTCACCGCGCGATTTCCTGCGTCCAGTAGGTGCGCGGGAAGGTACCGACGCCGCCGGGCGGCACCGGCGGGGGATTGTCCTCGAAGCATTCAAGTCCCACGCACTCGACGGCGGTGGTTCCCGGCACGTCGGTCAGCAACAGCGCGGTTCCCGGTGCGATGCCGGTCTGAGTGAGAAGACGGAAGCGATCATCTGTGCTGAGCGGCGCGGGCTCGGTGCTGCCGTCGAGGTTGTTGACCGGCCGCCCGTTGCAGGCGTCCACCTGGTAGGCGCGGTTCACGCCGAGGCCGCCGGCGCAGGCGCTCACCTGCTCACCCGGCGCGAACGAGGTGAAGAAGATCGTGTTGTTGAAGGTTACCCCGCTGTTGAGGATCTTTTCCCCGGGGTCCTCGACCATGCGCAGCAGCCAGCCGGCCTGATCGACCGGGACCGTCGCCGTCGGGTCGGTGGTGATGTCGAGGAGATCTTCCACGCCGATCTCGATGTCGGCGTAATCCTCTGGGGCGATCGGCAGGTAGACGTTGGCGTCGCGCACCGAGAAGAACGCGTCGTTCACGTCGGTGTCGAGCGGGTGCCCGCGGTAACCGGAGCCGATGTTGAGCGCGAGGAAGGTGCCGCGCAGGCAGTTGACCAGCACCGCGTCCGGGGTGGCGTAGAAGCGGCGGACGTCGCTCGCGGGCGCGGAGCCGTCATCGCCGGCACCGAGCGACGCCAGCACGCCGCCCGTGACCAGCGTGGCGCGGCTTTCGCCGTTGATGATGTCGAATCGCCACAGGCGCCCGCCCATGTCGCCCACGTAGAAGCGGTCCGCGAGGCCGTCACCGCTGATGTCGAGCACTCGTGGCGCCGCCGGGATCGATTGCTGCATGCGGTCGAATTCGAGATCGTGGCCGGCGCCGGACAGCCCGGCGCTCCACAGCCGCTCGCCGGTCTCGAGGTCCACGACGAAGACGGCGTTACCGACGTTGTCGACGCGCAGACCGCGGTTGTCCTGGCTGTCGTCGCCGCCGCTCAGCACCACGACCTGCCGGGTGTCGCCGCCCACGTTCACGCGGGCGACGGGTGGCGCCGTCCAGGTCTGGCCGAGGCTCGCGAAGTCCGGCATTGTGCTGTCGAGCTGCCACAGCAGCACCGGTGCGTTGCGCGCGGTCACGTCGAGTGCGAACACGGCATCGCCGCCACGGCCCATGCCGAAAATCAGGATGCTCCTCGTCACGCCATCGATCGGCCCGCGGAACAGGCGGATCTCGCCGTCGAGTCCGTACAGCCGGCTGGTTGCCGGGCCGTCGAGGTAAAACGCGTACTGTCGCCCCAGCAGTCGCCCTGGCACGTAGCTCCAGATCTCCACGCCGGTGTCGGCATCGACCGCGTGCAGGAAGCCTTCGTTGGTCGCGACGAACACGACCGTCTCGGGGTTCGCTGCCGAGGTGCCGTAATTGAGCGCGACGGGGCGCACGTGCAGCGGGTCGCCCATCTGCCGGCGCGCCTCGGTTACGTTGCCGTCGCCGTCAGCGTCGAGCACGTCGAGGCCACGGATCCAGTTGATCAGGTCGGTGCGCAGTTCCGTGGTCACGCCGAGCAGCGTCTCGGTGATGGCGGAATTGCCGACCACGACCAGGTTGCCGGCATCGAGCAGGTCGGGCCCGGCGATGTCGGTGTAGACCTTGCGAACCGAGGGGGTAGGAATGCGGCTCGCCGCGCCGCCCTCGGGCACCCGGTCGCCGTCCGGGGCCGCGGACCAGAAGCTGAAGGCGTCGCTCGCAAAGAAACCGCTGGCCGGGTCGATGGCCGCCTCGCCGTCCTGCCCGGTGAGCACGCCCGTCTCGAAGCGGTACTTCTTCAGGTTGCCCGGCCAGCGCGCCGTGCCCGTCGGCTGGAACACCGACACGTACACGTCGCGCTGATCCGGCGTCTGGCCGAACGCGCTCACCGGGATGGCGGGCGCCGTGAACACCCCGGCGCTGCGGATGATGCCGGTCACGACGTCGGTCAACGCTGCGGCGAGACTGCCGGTGTCGTCGGCGACGTAGTATTGTCCGCCGCCGCGCTGGGCGGTGGATTCCAGCAGCGGTGCATCCACCGCGAAACCGATCACGTAGGTCGAGACGCTCTGGATGCCGTCGAGCGTGGCACTGGCGTCCGTGCTGTTGAGGTATTCGGCGAGATCGTCCAGGCAGGCGCCGTCGCCCGCGCCGTCGCAGGTGCCGAGCAGGGTGGTGAACCCGGGCAGGCTGCGGATCTTGTTATTGGCGCTGACGTCGTTCTGCGGTTCGCCATCGGTGAGCAGCACCACGAAATTCTTCTGGCAGTCGAGACTGATCGGGGAGCGGTACTGCGTGCCGGCCGGATCGTTGCCGACACGCGCCGCCGGCTCGCTGGGCACCGGGCCGATATTGCCGTAATCGACGTTGCCGCGACGGAAATACAGAGCCGCCTCGTACAGGGTCTCGCTGAGGGGCGTGAAGGCCAGCGTCGTAATGCCATCCACGGCGGCCATCAGCTCCGCGCGCGCGGTGCTGATGCCTTCCACGGCGTGAATCACCGCGCCGACTTCCTCGTCGTTGAACTGCATCAGGCCGACGTTCACGTTCTCGACCGTTTCGAGGACGTCGTTGACCACCCGCTGCACGATCTGCAGCCGGGTGCGCGTGACGAGCGGCGGGTTTGCGCGCCAGTTGAGCCAGTTGCCGTCGAAGACCGTGAAGGCGTTGTTCCAGGCGGGTTCCTGCGACTCGTCCGGGCCCCATGGCCCGTCCGGGCCATTGGCCGCGAAGACGTCGCTGCCCGGCCCGTCCCCGTCGACGCCGCGGTCGGCTTCGCACTCGAGCAGATGATCGGGCTGCTCGGCCGCCAGGGGTTCCCAGCGCTCGCGGCTCGGGTCGGCGTCCCAGGCGAGAAGCCGGTCACTGTACTGGCCGACGTTGGCGAGGGCTGCCGTCGAGGCGGCGCAACGATTGGCTGACTTGTTGACGAATGCGGTGCTGCCGCAGGGTGGCGGTTCGGTGCCCGTGGCGAAATACAGCGCGTCGTTGTCGTAGCAGCCGGCGTATTGCGTAGCCGGATCCCATTCGGCCTGCGTCTGCACCTCGGTGTCCATGCTGCCGGAGTTGTCGATGATGAACAGGATGTTGGCGCCGCCGGACTCGTCGGGTGGCACCTGGGCGAGGAACACCTCCGTGTCGTCGGCGCGCGCCACGGCGGCGAGGCCGAGCACGATGGCGAGGGCGAAGCGCAGGTTGCGGGTCGTGAACGTCATGAACAGTTCCTCGCGCTCAACGGCCCGGATGCAGGACCAGCCGGCGCACGCTGCGCGTCTGCGGATCGTAGTAGACGAAAACGGCCGCGGTCCGGCGCCCGGCCGCCTGCGCGGCGCCGCGGGTGAACTCCGCGAGGCTGACCGTCTTTGGGCCCGGCTGCACGAGGTAGCGGGTGCCCGCATCGACGCGCAGCAACTGTGGCCTACAGGCGGGGCAGGGGCGCACGACCAGTTGCCCGGCTTCGCTGACGGGCAGCGTGACGTCGCCCGGAGCCACTTCGAATGCTTCCTCAAGGGCAGTGAGCGCGCCATGTCCGGTGACGGCGGCGAGCAACAAGGTTGGCAGCAAGAATGCGCGCAGATGCGTGTTCAAGCGATGACTCCCTACTCCTCCTGGTCGAAAAAGCCCTGCACGTTGATCGCCTCGGCGTTGCGCTGGTCGGTGCGTCCACGCGCCTCGACGCGGTAGTGCCGCTGCTGACCCAGGCTCGTGCCATACATGAAGTCGGTAACGCCTTCGAAACAGATGCGCGTCTGGAAGCGGCCGCGCAGCTGCGGCACGTCGACGGCAGCGCCCCAGGGAAGGTCAGCATCGCTCCAGGGGCGTGGCACGGCCGGCGGCGGGCAGGCGGGCACCGCGTTCAGGTCCAGCGTGCCCGTTTCGTAGTTGCGTATCAGCGACTGCGTCCCTGACTCGGCGAGCTGGAAGGCGTTTTCGCGGAACTGCGCGTTACCGGTCATGGCGAGGTCGAGGGCCGCGGTGCGCATGACCGAGATCGCGAGCACGGTCAGGACCATGAGCAGCACCAGGCCCACCACGAGGGCGGCCCCGCGTTGCACCTCGGCCGGCGCGTGCGGGCTCATAGCGCCTCCCAGACGCCGGCGCGATTGCGCAGGTAGACCGTCTTCGTCACTTCGAGGCGCTGGAACTGCGGCGGGTACGACGGCCCACCCGGCACGAACGGTTCCGCATCCTCGTCGGGCGGCGTGTACTCGCGGTTGTCCACGAATGCCGGTCCGGGCGATTCCTCCGAGCGCACCAGCAGCCAGATGCGCACCGCCGCGACGCTGGCCGTGGCGACCGCGGGGTTGTCGCGATCGACGTAGCGCTCAACGCGTCCGTCGCCATTCGCGTCGAGCCCGAACTGTACCTGCATGTCCTCTACCCCGGAGACCATCTCCTGGTCCTCGATCCGGCCATCGCCGAGCAGAGTCTTGCGGCGCAGCGACGGGATGTCGTCAGAAAAGCTGGATTGGTCGTCCACGTAATAGGCGTGCACGACGAGATCGCGCGTCTCGCTGCCGGCGCCCGCGTCCGGCGGGATGATGCCGTCGTCGATCACCCACGCCTGGCCCAGGTTGCTGACCACCTGGACGCGGCCGTTGCTCGGTGCCGGCTCGATGAATTCGCTCGCGTGCCGGACCACCAGCACGTCCGTACCCTCACGGGCGCCGCTGAATGCATCGCAGGGGAGGGCGTAGTCGTCGTCGGTCGCCTCCAGAGGGTTGGCGACATTGAGCACCCAGGCGGTGACGTCGTTGCCGTCGCAGGTCACCGCGATCGCGCCGGCGCCGGGCAGTTCGACCCGTCCGGAGTCCGGGTGGCGGCCCCAGAACCCGACGAGCCGCAGGTCGGGCTCGACGGTGTCGAGGGCAAAGCGCGCGTTCTCCTGCAGTCGCGTCATTACCTCGGTGGCCCGATAGTTGTTCTTGCTCTGCAGGTATACCTCGATGGCGCCCCAGGTCAGGAACAGCCCGATGGTGAGCGCCACCATCAACTCGATGAGCGTCATGCCGGCACAGCGCCCGGCGGCCAGCGTCGCGGCTCTTCCCATACGGGCTGTCTTGCTGCGCATCACAGCCGCATTGCCAGCTCGTAGAACACCGGCTCCTCCTGTCCGATTTCGGGCCACGACACCCTGATGACGAACTGCGTCAGCGGGGCAGGGGCGAGATTCTGTACCACCACCGTGGCGCTCGCGCCGGACGGCAGCCGCCTGCCGAGGTCGCGCGTCCAGTGGAACCAGTCGTCCTGGGCCAGCTGGTTCGGGTTGCAGGCGCCGCCGTTGACGCAGGCGTTGTCCGCTCCGGGCCCTGCCCCGGCGTAGTTGCCGGCGGGATTGGCGCGAATGCGGTCGGCCATGTCGCTCGCCAGGCTGACGGCGGCGGAGCGATAAATCGACGTGCGGCCGGCGCGCAGTCCCTCGACGTAGAGCCCGGCGATGCCGAGCAGCCCGACGGCCATGACCACCAGCGCCACCAGCACTTCCACCAGCGTGAAGCCGCGCATCCGGGCGTTGGCTTTTCGAATTTTCATCCGGCTTCTCCGCAACCGCCGAGCGGACTGCCGTCCCGCAATGCCGCGACCGTGTCGTTCAGGGCCGGCCGGCCGGCGGGCGATACGTTGATCCAGCGGCCGGCGGCGATCGCGTCGCCAGCCGCATTCGTGCCGGTGCTCTTGCCGCCGCGATGGTCGCAGAGCTGAATGTCGCTCACCGGGGCCGGTAGCCCGGGAATCGGCTGCAGGATGCCGTCGGCGCGAAACGACAGGTAGAAAGGCGGCGCGTCGCCCGACTTCGATAGCGCCTGATTGCGGATCGACTCGTGCAACGGGCCGTGGGCCTGCACGACGATCTCGCCATTGTCCACCGCGCCGTCGGTATCCTCGTCGACGAAGACGATCCAGCCCTCGAGGAGATCGGCCTCGCCGTCGCAGGCGGGAGGCTCGGCGTCCCAGTCGCGGCTTGCGCACATCGTCACGCTGCGGCTGCGGGTGAGCGCCTCGGCGCGTGCCGCGTGCAGGCTGCTCACCAGGTCGTTGGCGGCCGCGCTCATGCGATTGTTGGCGCGCATATCGTTGAACGCCGGGATGCCGAGTCCCAGGGTTACTGCCAGCACCATCATCAGCACGAGGAGCTCGATGAGGGTGAAGCCTTCTTGGTGCTTCTTGCCCATCGGCTCCAATCCTGCCGCGTGAGGCGGCCGCCGGCAGCACGCCCCGATGAGCGGTTTTTCTCGCGGGATGGGCGGCAGTCGTGCAGCGGGTCACGGGGAGCCGGGTGGGCAGGTGAGTGGTTGCCCGGCGGCGCTGCGGCGGGCGACCCGCGGGCGGCCGCTGTAGCTGATGATCACGGCGCGCGCTTCGGCGGCGCCGCGCACGTCGCAGAACACCACGCTGCCGTTGGTGGCGCGCAGAGGGAAGGGCCGCAACACGTAGGCGCGCCGGTTGCTGCTGATCACGGGCAGCGCCTGGCTGCCGGTCGCCTGCAGGATTCGCTCGTCCACGTCCACGGCCGGCGGGTCGTCGCGGTCGCGGTTGACGAACACGATCCAGCCGCTCGACCAGTTGCCCGCAGGTGCGCATTGCAGCGCGTCGATGCTGCGGCATACCACGACCTCGCGCGCGTCCATCTGCGCGGCGTTGCGGGCGAGGTGCGCGGTGTGCACCAGGGCGTTGACGGCGGCGGTCATTCGCGCCTCGAGCAACACGGAGCGAAACAACGGCACACCGGCGCCCGCCAGCACGGCGACGAGACCCATGACGAGGAGCATCTCCAGCAGGGTGAGACCGCGTGCGCAGCGCATGCTTTGACAATAATGTCGCCGGCGGGCACGGCGCAGCCCGGAAATCGTGGCTGAATGACCGGATTTGCCGGGCCGGGTATTTCGATCGCGTGCAGCCGGTTTGCGAGGTTCGCGGCCGCCAACTAGAATGCAAGGATCATGATTTTCACGAGGAGTCGGCTGACTTGGACGTTCGTGAGCGCGTGATCGGGCAGCTCCTCGAGCACGGTGTGCGGCCCACCGCGCAGCGAGTCGAGATCGCGCTGCAGGTGCTCACCCGTCCCTGCCATTTTTCTGCCGAGCAACTGCTCGCGAACCTGCGCCGGGCGGGCGCGGGCGTGTCGAAGGCGACCGTCTACAACACGCTGAAGCTCTTTTCCGAGCGGGGGCTGCTCCACGAGATCGCCGTCGACCCGCAGCGGCTGATGTACGACTCCACGACTCGCCCGCACCATCACTTCTTCAACGAAGACACCGGCGAGCTCACCGACATCAATCCCGCCGACGTGCGACTGGCGAAGCTGCCGCCGCTGCCGCGCTCGACCGAGGCGGAAAGCGTCGAGATCCTGATCCGCGTGCGGCCGAAGCGCGGCGGGTGACCGGTTCGCCCGAGCTGCTATACTCCGCCGCCGCGTGCCGGCGTAGCTCAGTTGGTAGAGCAGTCGCTTCGTAAGCGAGAGGTCGGGGGTTCAAGTCCCTCCGCCGGCACCAAAAGACGCCTGTGAATTCCCAATAGAAGGGTGACCACCACGGTGGTGGTTTCCCGCTCCGAAGCGCGGGCGAGAACGCCAATTGCGTTGGTCCGGGCAGCAGCCCCAAGTATCATGCCGCTCAGCCCGCGATGCACGTGTAGCACGGAGGCCGGCGAATGATTCCCGAAGCGCCCAGGCACGAACGACCATGCGACTGATCGTCGGAATTTCCGGAGCGAGCGGGGTGATCTACGGCATCCGCCTGCTCGAGGTTCTGAAAGAGCAGCCGGACATCGAGACCCACCTGATCATCAGTAATGGCGGCAAGCTCAATATCGCGCTGGAGACCGCCCTGCAGGTCAAGCAGGTCGAGAAACTCGCCGACGTGGTCCACAGCGATCAGAATCTCGCCGCCACGATCGCGAGCGGCTCGTTCAAGACCGACGGCATGATCGTCGCGCCCTGCTCGATGAAAGCGCTGTCGGGCATCGTCAACTCCTATGCCGACACCCTGGTGGTCCGCGCCGCCGACGTGGTCCTGAAAGAGCGCCGCCGCCTGGTGCTGGTGCCCCGCGAGATGCCGCTGCACGAGGGCCACTGCCGGCTGATGTACGAGGCATCGCGGATGGGGGCGATCATCGCCCCGCCGATGCCGGCCTTCTACAACGATCCGAAGAACGTCGACGACATCATCAACCACACGGTCGGGCGCCTGCTCGATCTCTTCGGCATCGACAGCGGCATCGTCAAGCGCTGGCGCGGCGCGGGAGCGAGCGCCCGCAGGAAGAGCAGCCGGTGACCGAGGCCGACCGCGCCGCCATCGCGCGGATGCTGGAGACCCACAACACCATGACCCTGGCCACCAGCGGCGAAGGCGGACCGTGGTCGGCCACCGTGTTCTACGCGAGCGACAGCCAGTTCGATCTCTATTTCGTGTCCGATCGCCGCACGCGGCACGCCCGCGACATCGTGGCTGACCCGCGGGTCGCGCTGTCTGTCAATGCCGACCCGGACAACTGGAACGACGTGCGCGGCCTGCAGATCGAGGGCCAGGCCCGGAGGGTGGAGGGCGTGGAGCGGGCGAAGGCGCTGGCGCTCTACCTCGCGAAATTCGCCAGCGTGAAGGCGCTGTTCGAGCGGCCGAAGTCCGTTGACGAGCAGACCATCGCGCAGCGTCTGAGAAACACCGACTTCTGGCGTGTCACGCCGTCGTTCATCCGCCTCGTCGACAACACACGCGGCTTCGGCTTTCGGATCGAACTGCGGCCCTAGGCGTGGCGGTCACGGCGAGGAGCGTAGCGCTGGCCGCGGCTCGTGTCGCTGCTACATGGTGCGGCCAAGCGCAGCGGTGAACGACGCGGCGTAGGAGCGGCGCAAGCCGCGATCCGTCAATACGAGTCCCCGCTCGAATAAGGCGGCAGCTGGCCGAGGTGAATGCCGCTGTCGACGATCAGCGTCTCGCCGGTGATGAGGTCGGCGTCGGTGAGGAACCACACCAGCACCTTGGCGATGTCCTCGGCGGTGGCGACCTTCTTCAGTGGCAATTGCTGGCTTTGGGTCTTGAGCAGCGCCTCGTACTGTTCCTCGCCGAGCCCGCCCTTGAGCCAGCGCGTCTGGATCATGCCCGGCACGACCGCGTTGATGCGGATCTCCGGCGCCAGCACGTGCGCCAGTGACCTGGTCATCAGGTTCAGCGCCGCTTTCGAGGCCGCATAGGGTATCGACGAGGCGATGCCGGTGACCCCGCCGATCGAGGAGTCGTTGACGATCGCGCCTTTCCCCTGCTTCTTCATATAAGGCGTGACGGCGCGGACCATCTGGTAGGCGCCGACTACGTTCACAGCGTAGATGTCGAGAAAATCCTGCTTGCTGACGCCCTCGAGCTTCGGGAACGGATTGAACTTGGTGCGCGCGGCGTTGTTGATCAGGTAATCGATCCGACCCCATCGGTCGGCCGCGGCCCTGACCATGGCCCGGCAGGCGTCGTCGTCGGCGACATCGGCCTGGAACACGATCGTCTCAGCGCCCTTTTCGCGGCAGGCGGCGGCGGTCTCCTCGGCCTCGGCCTTGCTGCGGGTGTAGTTGACGACGACATTGCAGGCTTTCTCGGCCAGGAGAATGGCGGCGGCCGCGCCAACGCCCGTCGCAGAGCCCGTGACAATCGCCACTTTCCGATCAGCCATGAAATGCTCCTCCGGGTCGAATGCTGGGAGGCGAATGATACGGGTCGGCACCCGCCGCGACCATGTGCCGCGGCGGCCCGCCTGCGACGTTCAGGGGAGAGGAGCGGCGGTCACGGGCTCGGCCCACGCCGTTGCGTGGCCGCTTTTACCAGTACGGTTTGACCCGGCCGAGGAATGCCGCGGCGGCGATCATCAGGTACATCAGCACCGCCCAGGCCATGGTGCGGTTGGTCAGGCGCCTGACAAGGGCTTCCTGCCCGGGCGTCGAGCCGTCGGGACCCATCCGCAGCAGCGTCGTGAAGGGCTGAAGAACCGTGTCGATGCCGAGGATCACCCAGAAGATGGCGCCGAACAACAGCAGCTTCAGCGCGAACCAGCCGGCCTCGATCGGCGCGCCGGTGGCGAGCGAGAGTGCGCCGACGCTGACGAAGAACAGGCCGGCCGCGGCCTCGTAGCACTTGTTGACGACGATCAGCCGCCGCGCCAGCGCCGTCCCCTTGTACCTGACGACGGCCAGGTGCAGCGCACTCCACAGCACGCCGACCACCCACGCGGCCGCGAGCAGCCGACCACCGATCGGATAGAGACCCAGCGAGCGCGCGAGGTGCATGCCGACCGGCAGGATCAGGGCGAAGCTGATGCGGGGGAACAGGTCGATGTAGAACCCGAGCCGGATCAGCGTGGCGCGGGTCTCGAAGGACAGGCGCGGATCGCGGATGAAGGCCATGGCGAGCCACAGGCCGACGTCGGCGCCGAGCCAGTAGACGAACAACAGGATGTGGACATAGGCCCAGAGGGCATGGGTGTCCATGCGCCGAGTCTCGGCCCGGGTGGTGTCAGGCGCAAGCCGCCCGGCGGGCGGCGCCCGCCTCGGGCCGGGCGACCGGGGCGTTGCGGCTCGCGCCGCTGCTACAGCGCCGGCAGGTGCTGCGGATCCGGAGCGACCCGGCAGATGCTGATGCCGCGGTTGCTGCCGCGAAACAGGTTCTCCAGGCAGTCGGGCATCTTCTCCAGACCATGCGCGACGTCCTCGCAGTTGCGCAGCAGTCCCTGCCGGTACCAGGCAGCCAGCGCGCGCTGGGCCTCGGGGAATCGCTCCCAGTAATCGAACACGACGAAGCCCTGCATGCGCGCGCGCTTCGACACGAGGCGCCGGTAGTTGATCGGCCCTTGCAGCGGGCCACTCGCGTAGTTCGTCGCGATGAAGCCGCAGATCACCACCCGGGCGTCGAGGGCCAACTGGCCGAGCGCGTCGTTGAGCAGATCGCCGCCGACATTGTCGAAGAAGAGGTCGATCCCGTCGGGAAACAGATCCGCAAACCGCTCAGGCACATTCTCCGTTCGATAGTTGATCGCGGCGTCGAAGCCGAGCTCCTCGCGCAACCAGC
The DNA here is from genome assembly GCA_964522655.1 of uncultured Chromatiaceae bacterium. Lineage (GTDB taxonomy): Bacteria > Pseudomonadota > Gammaproteobacteria > Steroidobacterales > QUBU01. Next base: position 21,255 of record CAZFWB010000007.1, read on the forward strand.
GGCATTTCTCCTGGGAGCCGGCGGTGCCGACCACCTTGCCGGCGCCGCGGATGCGGGCGATCTGGCCGGCGACCGAGCCCACGCCGCCGGCCGCGGCCGATATCAGCACCGCATCGCCGGTCTTCAGCGCGCCGACGTCGAGCAGGCCGAAGTAGGCGGTGGCGCCCGCCTGGCCGAACATGCCGAGCTGTGTCGACAGCGGGCGGGTCGGGTTTTCGACCCTGGAGGTGCTGAACACGAACTCGGCGCCGCGCGGCCGCTGCACGGAGTAATCCTGCCAGCCGAGCGAGCCGACGAAGATCTCGCCGACCGGATAATCCGGGCTGCGCGAGGCAATGATCTGGCCGACGCCGCGGCCGCGCATGACTTCGCCGATCGCGATGTTGCCGAGAAACCGGCTGTGGCCCGGCGTGAGGTAACCGCGCTGCGCCGGCGCCGGCGCGAGACAGATCGTGCGCACCAGGAATTCGCCTTCGCCGGGGGCGGGCAGCGGCTCCTGCACCCAGGAGAAATGTTGCGGGCCGACCGGATCACCGAGCGGTGGATAGTGCGCCACCCGCCACTGGCGGTTCATTCCTCCAGCGGGCGAGGATATCGGCCCGGTGTCGTCGGTCATCTGCTTGGCCCTCGGTGCGCGATGTTACGCGCCAGCGATGCCGGGCACCATTGGCGCGCGGCAGGCGCGCGATCATCGCGGTGCGTCTGCCAATGCTGCTGAATAGTGCTATGTTGTGCCGCCTCGGGACGCGCCGGTCCCGTTGCCCCCGTTCATCGGTCTGCGGAGATCTTGTCGATGTCATACAAGGATATGCGTGCCTTCCTGGGCCGCCTCGAGGAGATTGGCCAGCTCAGGCACGTGAAGGTCCCGTTCAACGTCGAGCGCGGCAAGAACGAGCTGCAGGCTTTGATGCGCTATCTCGCCGCGAACGACGGGCCGGCTCTGATCCTGAACAACCTCGAGGGCTACAACACGCCGGGCGTGCCGCTGATCTTCAACCCTTACGGCACCCGCGAGCGCACCGCGATGATTCTCGGCACTCGCGACCCCGTGGCGGCCAAGCTCAAGCACTTCAAGGTCCTGCAGAACCCGTCGACCTGGATCAAGCCGGTGATGGTCGATCGCGGCAAGGCGCCATGCAAGGACGTCGTCATCCCGCGGGACAAGCTGTCGGTGGACAAGCACATCCCGCATGTCTTCTTCGGCCGGGAAGGGTCTTCCTACATCACCGGCGGCGTGGGTGTGACGAAGGATCCGGAGACCGGCATCCGCAACGTGGGCGCATACCGTGTTACCAGCTTCTGGAACTGCCAGCATCCGCAGGGCGGCAGCTATTCCGAGGAGCAGCAGAGGAAGCAGTTGTCCGTGTTCGCGTTCTGGAACCCGCCGATGAGCCATATCGGGCTGCATCTCGCCAAGGCGCAGAAGATGGGCAGGCCGCTGGAGGTCGCCATCGCCTGCCAGGTGGACCCGACGCTGCACCTGGCAAGCGCCACCGGCATTCCCTTCGGCATGGACGAGTACGACTACGCCGGGGGGCTGCGCGGCTCGCCGGTGGAGCTGGTGAAATGCGAGACGGTGGACCTGGAGGTGCCGGCAACCGCCGAGTACGTCATCGAGGGCGTGTTTCGTCCCGACGTGCCGACAGACATCATCGGCTGGCACTCGAATTCTGTCGGTTACTACGACAAGCACCAGATCTTCCCAATCCTCGACATCACCTGCATCACCCACCGCAAGGAGCCGATGTGGTACGGCACGATCGAGATGATGCCGCCCTTCGACCATAACTACATGGCGCTGATGCCGGTCGAGGGTGAGTTGCTGGCCGACCTGCAGCGCAAGATCCCCGAGGTGAAGGACGCGGTGGTTACGCCGAACATGACCTATATCGTGCAGCTCAACGTGGATGGCGCCGCCAAGCCGCACCCGGAGTTCGGCAAGTACGTGCTGCACGCCGCCTGGGGCGCCGCCGGGCGCTGGCCGCGCACCGCCAAGATCCTGGTGGTGGTGGGCCCCGACGTGAATCCCTACGATCTCGCTGCCGTGGAGTGGGCGATCCAGACGCGGGTGCAGCCGGTGAGCGACATCATCATGAACAAGACGGGCCAGGCGATGGTGCTCGACCCTTCAGCCCCGAAGGGGCCGCAGGGCTTCCCGACGAGTTCCGAGCAGATGGGCATCGACGCGACCATCAAGATACCGGAGCGCTTCAGCGACTATGCCGAGGTCAGCCAGGCCGATCCTGAGGCCGTCAGTGCCGTGGCAAAGAAGCTCTCGGGATTGCTGTAGGAGCGGCGTGAGCCGCGACCAGGCGCAGCGCCGATGACCACCGCCTGCATTTTCGGCGTCGGCGCCATCGGTGGTTTTCTCGCCGCGCGGCTCGCCCGGGCCGGCGTGCGGGTCACGGGCATCTGCCGCGGTACGCAGCTCGAAGCGATCCGCTCGCATGGCCTCACCCTCGTCGAACGCGGGCAGCGCGAGACGGTGCAGATCCGCGCGGTGGGCAGCGCGCAGGAAGCCGGGCAGCAGGAAGTGCTGTTCCTCACCGTCAAGTCGAACGACCTGCCCGCGGCTGCCGCGGGCCTGCGGCCGCTGCTCGGCGCCGACACGGTGGTAGTCACGGTCGGCAACGGTTTTCCATGGTGGTATTTCTTCCGCACCGCGCCGGGCGGCGTCAATCCGACCCTGTCCAGCGTGGACCCGCGCGGTGCCCTGTGGCGCATGATCGGCCCGGAGCACGCGCTCGGATGCGTCGTATACCCGGCCGCGAGGGTGAGCGCGCCGGGCGTGATCGAGCACGTGTATGGCAACCGCTTCTCGCTCGGCGAGCCCGACGGCTCGTTGTCCGAACGGGTCCGCAGGGTCAGCGCGATGTTGCAGTCCGCCGGCCTGGAGGCGCCCGTGCGCCAGGACATCCGCACGGAACTGTGGACCAAGCTCGCAATGAACACGGCTTACAACCCGGTGAGCGTGCTCACGGGCGCCACCCTCGGGGGGATGCTCGACGATCTCGGTACTGCCAATACCCTGCAGGTCATCATGTCCGAGACGGCGGCCGTCGCGCTGTCGCTCGGCGTGAAAATTCCCATGCAGCCGCGCCAGCTCATGGAACTCACGCGGCCGCTCGCCCTGCACAAGACCTCGATGCTGCAGGACCTCGACGCCGCGCGCCGGGTCGAGATCGACCCGATCGCGGGCGCCGTGGTGGAACTGGCCCGCCTGCGCAACGTGCGCACGCCGGCGCTCGACGCGGTGCTGGCGCTGGCGCGCCTGCGCGCTCGCCTGGCGGGTTGTTACGGCTGACAGCGCCGTGGCAGCGACCCTGGCGCAGAAGATCATCGCCCGCGCGGCCGGTCGCGCCTCGGTCGCGCCCGGCGAGATCGTCACCTGCCGGGTGGATCTGGCGTTGTTGCTCGATTCCGGCGGGCCGCGGCGGATCTGGCCGCGGCTGAAGGAACTCGGCGCAGGCGTCTGGGACCCGGAGCGGATCGTTCTGGTGACCGACCACTTCGTGCCGGCGGTAGACGCCGAATCGGCCGCGATCCTCAGGCTGACCCGCGACTTCGCCCGCGAGTTCGGCATCCGCCGCTTCTTCGACATGCAGGGCATCGGCCACGTGCTGCTGATGGAGCAGGGTCTGCTCGAGCCCGGCATGTTCGTGTGCGGCGGCGACTCGCACTCGAGCAACGGCGGCGCCTACGGCGCCTACGTCATGGGCTTCGGCGCCATCGAGATGACCGGCGTGGTCGTGACCGGCGAGATCTGGGTGCCGGTGCCCGAAACCGTCCGGGTGCAGTTGTCGGGCCGCTTGGCCCGCGGCGTGACGGCCAAGGACGTCATGCTCGTGCTGTGCCGCGAACTCGGCATGGATAACGCGTTCCGCGTGATCGAGTACGGCGGCGACACGGTGGGCGCGATGTCCATCGGAGAGCGCGCCGTGCTGTGCAACATGGCCGCCGAGCTCGGCGCCGAGACGGGACTGGTGGAAGCCGACGCCACCACCCTTGCCGCCATGCGCGCGGCAGGACGCGAACCGCGCGGCGATGCGCTCACGTGGCGCAGCGACTCCGACGCGACCTGTCTCGCGGTGCACGCATTCGATGCGGCGGCGCTCGAGCCGCAGGTGGCCCTGCCGCACTCCCCGGCGAACGCGGTGCCCGTGTCTCAGTTGCCGGCGACCGCCGTCGAGCAGGCCTACATCGGCTCCTGCATGGGCGCGAAGAGCGAGGATCTTCGCCAGGTTGCCGAGATCCTGCGCGGCCGGCGCGTAGCCGCCGGCGTGCGATTCCTGATCGCCCCCGCGTCGCAGAAGGTGTGGGCCGATACCGCGGCCGACGGCACGCTGGCGGCGATCACCGCCGCGGGTGCCACCCTGTTGCCGACCGGCTGCGGCGCCTGCGCCGCGCTCGGTGCGGGCGTGCTCGCCGAGGGCGAAGTCTGTATCTCGTCCACCAACCGCAACTTCCGCGGTCGCATGGGCGCAAATTCGGCGCAGGTCTATCTCGGCTCGCCGTACACGGTGGCGGCGTCCGCGGTTGTCGGCCGCATCGCCGACCCGCGCGCGTTTCTGGCGTAGGACCGGGAAATGGGGACATCTCTGATTTATCGCACCGTATTTATCGCGACCATTAAATACTGCATTTCCAAAATCAGGAATGTCCCCATTTCCCAGTAAATCAGGAATGTCCCCATTTCCCATCAGCGGCCGGGCCTGGGTCTTCGGCGACGACGTGAACACCGACGTCATGGCGCCCGGCCTGTACTTCAAGGCGCCGATGGAGGAGATGGCGAAACACTGTCTCGAGGCGGTCGATCCGCGCTTCGCGCGTGAGGTGCGCCGCGGCGATATCGTGGTGGGCGGGCTTCGTTTTGGCGTCGGCTCGGCCCGCGAGCAGGCGGCCATGGCGCTGACCCACCTCGGCGTCGGCGCCGTGCTGGCGGTCTCGTTCGGGCGCATCTTCTACCGCAACGCGCTGAACTTCGGGCTGCCGGCGCTGTTCTTTCCGCAGGCCGGTGAGATCGCCGCCGGCGACGAGATCGAGGTCGAGCCGGTCACGGGCCGCATCCGCAATCGCACGCGCGCTCGCGAGTACACGGTGGACGGCATCCCGGCGCATTTGATGGATATGGTCGCCGCCGGCGGGCTGATGCCATACCTGAAGCGGCGGCTCGCGATGCCGCAGCAGGAGAAACGCTGATGTCTCACACGCGCCGTCTGCGGGAGCTGCTCGCGGGTCCCGCCTTCATCGCCCCGGGCTGCTACGACGCGCTGACCGCGTTGCTCATCGAGCAGGCGGGTTTCGGCTGCGCGTACGTGAGCGGCGCGAGCATCGCGTTCACGCGCATCGGCCGGCCGGACATCGGGCTCACCACGCTTTCCGAGGTCGCCGAGACCGTGGCCGGTATCCGCGAGCGGGTGACGCTGCCGCTGATCGTCGACGGCGACAACGGCTTCGGCAACGCGCTCAACGTGCAGCGCACGGTGCGCCTGCTCGAGCGCATGGGTGCGTCCGCGATTCAGATCGAGGACCAGACGCTGCCCAAGCGCTGTGGGCACCTCGAGGGCAAGACGCTGGTCCCGCGCGAGGAGATGCTCGGAAAAATACGCGCCGCGCAGGATGCGCGTGGCGATGCCGATACGGTCATCGTGGCGCGCACGGACGCGGTGGCGGTGGACGGGTTCGAGGCGGGTCTCGATCGGGCGCACGCCTACGCGCAGGCCGGTGCCGACGTGCTGTTCGTGGAGGCGCTGCGCACGACCGAACAATTCGAGCGCGTCGGCCGGGAACTCGGCACGAAGGTACCGCTGCTCGCCAACATGGTGGAGGGCGGCAAGAGCCCGCTGCTCTCCATCGAGGAACTCAGCCGCCTCGGATTCAGGCTCGCGATCTTTCCCGGCGCGATGGTGCGCGTGGTCGGCCGGGCCGCGAGGGAATATCTCGCCACGCTCAAGCGCGACGGCACGACCCGCAATATGCTGGAGCACATGCTCGATTTCCGCGGCATCAACGAGGTGATCGGCACCGACGAGATGCTGCGCGAAGGCGACAAGTACCGGTAACGGGCCCCTTCGCCACGACGGCGTTGGCCGGCGCCGCGCCGTTCGCCAGTCAGCCGCCGAGAACGGCCAGGGGATCAGCGGCGACGTCCGGGTGATGGCGCCGGAGCAGCTCCAGGTAATAGGGCGGCAGTTCCCCGATGCCCGTCACGCGCGCCCCGGCACCGCGCGCGATGGTGTGACCCGGCGCGTCGCCGAATCCCATCCAGGGCCGGTAGGTGATCAGGCTCTGGTAGTCCACGCGGGTCGGCACCGTGGCCCGCGCCGGATCGTCCAGGTCGGACTTTCGCGCATGGTAGGTGCTGAACTCGTTGTAGACGAACGCCCGGCCGCCGGGCGCGGCGTCCACGCGGATGTCCTCCGTGATCCAGACGTCGTCGCCGACCATGACCGGTGGCAGGAACCGGTGGCGCAGCTCCATTCCCGTCGCCTCGCCGGACGGGCTGGCGACGGTGAGGCCGTCGGCGGTCATGGTGATCCGTGAAGGACCCATGCGCGTCTGCGGCACCTCGACGATTGCGCCCGTCACCGGGTTTTTCCATCGTTCCAGCAGCCGTCCGGTCTCCGCGTCGGTGAAGAAGGCGACTTCCAGCGTGCGCGCCTCGAATGCTTCGGCGCTCACGCGCCGGTAACGGCTGAAGGTGGCCGCGAGAATGCCCATCATCGGGATGGCGCGGTGATCGGGCACGGCATAGCGGGTGCCGATGACGTAGCCGATCGTCAGCCGCTCGTCCGTTGAGCCGCGCATCTTGGCGAGCGCGGTGAGCCGGTCGCGCCAGTTGCCGAGGTCGAGGCCGGCCGCCGGCCACGCCACACGCGTAGTGGCGGCGAGCGCGATGGCGCCGAGACCGGCCAGCGTCGTTCTGCGGTTGATCATGCGGTACTGCCTGAAAAATGGGGACATTCCTGATTTCCACGGAAATCAGGAATGTCCCCATTTTCTCCTTTTACCCCTTGATGCACACCACCGGCTCGAGCCGCGCCACGCGCGCCGAGAGACCGGCCCGCTCGGCAACTTCCACCACCTGCTCGACGTCCTTGTAGGCACCCGGCGCCTCCTCGGCGACGCCGCGAAGCGAAGGGCTGCGAATGTGGATTCCGCGCGCGGCGAGTTCGTCGACGAGCTGGCGTCCGCGCCAGCGCCGCTTGGCCGCATGGCGACTCATGGCCCGGCCGGCGCCGTGACACGACGAGGCGAGAGAGAGCTGCTCGCCCGACGGCGTTCCGCAGAGCACGTAGGAAGCGGTGCCCATCGAGCCACCGACGAACACCGGCTGGCCGGTGTCGCGGAACGCCTCAGGCAGCAGCGGCGAGTCCGGGCCGAAGGCGCGGGTCGCGCCCTTGCGGTGCACGAAGAGCCGCCGCAGCACGCCGTCGATCAGGTGCTCCTCTTCCTTGCAGATGTTGTGCGAGACGTCGAAGAGCAGCCGCAGGTCGGCGCGTGGCAGGACGTCGGCGATCGCCTCGCGGGCGAGGTGGGTGATGATCTGGCGGTTCGCCAGCGCGCAGTTCATCGCCGCGCGCATGGCGCCGAGATAGCGCTGCCCGACCTCCGAGGCGATCGGCGCGCAGGCGAGCTCGCGGTCGGGCAGGTCGATGCCGGCATCTCGGGCCGCAATGGCCATCTCCCGCAGGAACTCCGTGCCGATCTGGTGGCCGAGTCCGCGCGAGCCGCAGTGGATGCTGACGACGATGCCATCGGGCTCCAGCCCGAAACGGCCGGCGCGGCTGGCGTCGAAGACCTGCGCGACGCGCTGCACCTCGAGGTAGTGGTTGCCCGAGCCGAGCGTGCCCATCTCGTCGCGCTGGCGCGCGCGCGCGCGCTCGGAAACCGCCAGCGGGTCGGCGCCTGGGATGCAGCCCTGCTCCTCGATATGCGCAAGATCCTCCCGCCTGCCGTAGCCCTCGCCGACCGCCCAGCGCGCACCACCGCAGAGCATGCGATCCATCGTCGGCGCGTCGAGACGGATCTCGCCGGTGCTGCCGACGCCCGCCGGTATGCGTGCATAAAGCACGTCGGCAAGGCGGGACTCCGCTCCCCGGATGTCGGCTGCGCGCAGACCCGTGAGCAGGGTGCGCACGCCGCAGGAGATGTCGAAGCCGACGCCACCGGCGGAGACCACGCCGCCCTCGGCCGGGTCGAAGGCGGCCACGCCGCCAATCGGGAAGCCATAGCCCCAGTGCGCGTCGGGCATCGCGTAGGCGGCGCCCACGATGCCGGGCAGGGTGGTGACGTTGCGCAGTTGCTCGAGCACCTTGTCGTCCATGGCGTCGAGCAGCGCCTCGTCGCCGAACAGGATGCCCGGCACGCGCATGGTCCCGGCGGGCTCGAGACGCCACCGGTACTGGTCCACCCGGGTGAGCTGTCCGATATCCATCGTCACACGTCCACTATGCACTGGCCCATCCAGCGCCCATCGGGCTGGCGTGCCAGTTGCAGCGCGGTGTACGTGGCGCCCTTGACTTCCACCGCCGGCTGGTGCCGTGCCCGGTCGACCGGCTCGCCGCGGAGCACGCCATCGAGGCGTTCGCCTTCGATGCGGACCTCGAATTCGCCGAACAGCATGCGCCGTGTCGCCATTTCGAAGATCACCGCGTTCAGCCAGTCCACCAGTAACAGCTCGGGAGAGGGCGCCTGGCAGCTCACGCGCACCGTACTCGCGGGCGCGACGTGCTCCGGATCGGTCACGACGGCGGTCAGGGCAAGGCCCAGCCCCACGAACACCTCGGGCAGCGTTACCCCGGTTGCGCGCAGCCCGACGTCGGCCTCGTGTTCGAAGTGCTCCCAGGCGGCCGCCATCCGCCTCCTCCACGCGAATCCGGGGCCCATAATAGCGCCGCGGCCTGCATCCATCCCTTTCCGGGGCATGCCGCCACACGGCACGGGAGGCCATGACATGAGCATCAACATCGTCGGCGGCTGCATGTGCGGCGCGGTGCGGTATTCCGGCACGGCCGCCCCCCTCTTTCTCGGCAACTGCCATTGCCGCGACTGCCAGCGTGCGAGCGGCGGCCCTTACGCACCCGCCGTGGTGGTGCCGCGCGCGAGCGTGACCATCACGGGCCCGGTCAAGTACTTTGCGGTGATCGGCGACAGCGGCCAGAAAGTCAGCCGCGGCTTCTGCGCGCAATGCGGCTCGCGGCTGCTCGCCATGCCCGACTTCGCGCCGCACCTCACCAGCATCATGGCGGGCAGCCTGGATGACCCGGGCGGGTTCGCACCAACCGTGGATATCTACTGCGCCAGTGCCCAACCGTGGGACCACATGGACCCGGCGTTGCCAAAATTCGAGCGCGCGCCGCGATTCTGAGCAGGGCAGGGCGGGTGAAGGCGCCCGTTGCAGCGTCTGCCCCGGCAGCGGACAATCGCGCGCGTGAGCGCGGGTGGCCTGGTCCCGGAGGGTGAAGCATTGCGGCGCGCGGTGGCGTGGCTCGCCGAACAGCCGCAACGCACGCTCGCCTCGATCGAAGAAGCGTCGCAGCGGTTCGACTTGTCGCCGCTGGAATCGGCGATGCTGTACCGCTGGTTCAGTCCATCCGTTGAGAATATTCAAGATCAATGAGTTAAAGGATTTATATCACGTGCAATCTACTGCGAGAGCGGATGCGCCGCGTGGCCCGCTGCGCCCGGCCCAGGTCGAGGCCTTCGGCCGTGACGGTTTTCTCGTCGTCCGCGGCCTGTTCGCGCCGGCCGCAGTCGAGCAGATCCGGCGCTGGACCGACGAGGTGCAGCGCTGGCCCGAGACCGCCGGGCGCCACATGATGTATTTCGAAACGAGCGAGACCGGCGAGCGCATCCTCAACCGCATGGAAAATGTGCTGCCTTACCACGCTGGTTTTCGCGGGCTCGCCACCGGCAGGGAACTTGCCGGGTCGTGCGCGCAGCTGCTCGGCGAGCCGGTGCTCCTGTTCAAGGACAAGATCAACTTCAAGCTGCCGGGTGGCGGCGGTTTCGAGGCGCACCAGGACGTCCAGGCCGGCTGGTCGCGTTACGCCCGCCTGCACGTTACGGCGCTGGTCGCGGTGGACCGCGCCACGCTCGCCAACGGCTGCCTCGAGATGGCGGCGGATTTCCACGGCTCCCACGAGCTGATCGGCCAGGAGTGGGAGCCGCTGACAGCCGCGCAGCTTGCCGGCCTGCACTGGATCCATATCGAGGCCGAGCCCGGCGATGCAGTGTTTTTCGACTCCTTCATCCCGCACCGCTCGGCGCCCAACCGCACCAGCGAAGCGCGGCGGGTGCTCTATTACACCTACAACCGCGCCTCCGAAGGTGATCACCTCGCGCAGTATTACGCCGACAAGCGCGCGAGCTACCCGCCCGATATCGAGCGCGAGCCGGGCAGGGAATATCGCTACCGCGTATGAGCACGAGTGACAAGACAGAGACGAGCGCCTTTTCCGCCGACGCCACAGCAATCCGGCGTCAGAAGCGCGTGGAAAGGGAATTGCCCTCATTGCAGGAGGCCGGGAAAGCAAGTCTGGCCCAGGTACCGACGCGCCTGCGCAGGACCACGCGTTTCCGCCAGCTGCTCACGAGTCCTCAGCTCGAGTTCCTGCTGGAGGCGCACAACGGTATCAGCGCGCGCATCGCCGAGGAGGCGGGCTTCGAGGGGCTGTGGGCCGGGGGGCTGTGCATGTCGGCGCAGTACGGCGTACGCGACAGCAACGAGGCTTCCTGGACGCAGGTGCTGGAGATGCTGGAGTTCATGGTGGATGCGACCACCGTCCCGATCCTGCTCGACGGCGACACAGGTTACGGCAACTTCAACAACGTGCGCCGGCTGGTGCGCAAGCTCGAGCAGCGGGGCATTGCCGCGGTCTGCATCGAGGACAAGCTGTACCCGAAGACCAACAGCTTCATCGACGGCGAGAAACAGCAGCTCGCCGACATCGAGGAGTTCTGCAGCCGTATCAAGGCGGGCAAGGATGCGCAGCGCGACGACGACTTCTCGATCATCACGCGGGTGGAGGCGTTCATCGCCGGCTGGGGGCTCGGCGAGGCGCTGCGCCGGGCCGAGGCCTACCATGCCGCAGGTTCCGACGGGATCCTGATCCACAGCGCGCTCACCACCCCGAAAGAGGTGCTGGCGTTCAAGCGCGAGTGGGCCGACCGCAGCCCGGTGGTCATCGTGCCGACCAAGTACTATGCGACGCCGACGGAGGTCTTCCGCGAGGCTGGTTTCTCGATGGCGATCTGGGCCAATCACCTGCTGCGTGCGGCGATCCCGGCCATGCAGCAGTGCGCTGCAACCCTGGCCCGCGAACAGAACCTGCGCTCGATCGAGGACCGGATCGCACCGGTCAAGGAGATCTTCCGGCTGCAGGGCGCCTCGGAGCTGCAGGAGGCCGAGGAGCGTTATCTGCCGCGGCAGGGCAGGGACTCGCGCGTGATCGTGCTGGCCGCCTCGCGCGGCTCCGCGCTCGGCGAACTCACCGCTGACCGGCCGAAGGCGATGGTGGAGATCCGTGGCCAGCCGCTGCTCGCCCACATCGTCGCCGCCTACAACGCCGCCGGAATCAAGCGCATCACGGTGGTGCGCGGCTACCTCCCGCAGGCGATCGACCTGCCCGGCCTGGGTTTCGTGGACAACCCGGCGTACGCCGATACCGGCGAGCTGATGTCGCTCGCCCGGGCGCTCGACGCGGACCCCGACGACGGCAGCGACCTCTACGTTTCCTACGGCGACGTGATCTTCCGCCGCTACATCATCGACCACCTGGCCGAGCCGGTAGACGATTTCGTGATCGTCGCCGATACCGACTGGCGCGAATCGGTGAACCGTGGCCGCGCGGCCGACTACGTTTCCTGCAGCGAGCCGCATTCCCGCCAGGCCTTCTACCGCGACATTTATCTCCGCCGCTGCGCGGAGGACATTGCCGAAGACGACCGCCACGGCGAGTGGATGGGATTTCTCAAGGTCAGCGCCCGTGCGCTGCCGCGCCTGCGCGCCGTCGTCGCACAGATGGCCGGGTCCTCCGCCAACCGCCGCGCGAAGCTGCATCATCTGCTCACCGAGCTGGTGGCGCGCGGCGAGAAAATCCGCGTCGTCTATACCACCGGGCACTGGCTCGACGTCGACAGCCTGGCCGACGTGCTGCTCGCCGGGCGCTTTGCGTGATCGAGGCCGAGCGGTTCATCGAGGCGGCGCGCGAGCGTGGCTTCGGCCTGTACACGGGCGTGCCGTGCTCCTATCTCACGCCCTTCATCAACTACGTCGCGAGCCGCGGGGCGGCGGCCCCGCCGGTGTCGTACGCCGGCATCATGCGGGCGCCGGAGCGGCGCCTGCGCTACATCGGCGCCGCCAACGAGGGCGACGCGGTGGCGATCGCCGCCGGCGCAGCGCTGGGCGGCTTGCCGAGCATTGCCATGTTCCAGAACTCGGGCCTCGGCAACGCGGTGAATCCGCTGACCTCGCTCACCTGGACGTTCCGCATACCTGTGCTGCTCATCGTCACCTGGCGCGGTGAGCCGGGCGGCGCTGCGGACGAGCCGCAGCACGAGTTGATGGGCCAGATCACGCCGCAGATGCTCGAGCTGATGGGCATTCCGTGGGCGCAATTCCCGGCGACGGCGGACGACATCGCCCCGGTGCTCGAGCGCGCCTGCGCCTACATGAAGGAAGAACAGCGGCCGTTCGCGCTGGTCATGAGCAAGGGCAGCGTGGCCGAATCGAGCGTGCCGGCGCCACCGTTGCGCGAGCCGCGGCGCCGCACGAGCTCGCCCATGGAGGCGGCGGCCAACGCAACGCGCCGGCAGATGCTCGGCGCGATCCAGATGGTGCTTCGCAACGAGGACATTGCGATCGCGACGACCGGCTACACGGGGAGGGAACTGTTCGCCCTGGGGGATCGTCCTTGCCAGATCTACATGGTCGGCTCGATGGGCTGCGCCGCGAGCGTCGGTCTCGGGCTTGCGGTCGCCCGGCCGGAAAAGCGCGTCATCGTGATCGACGGCGACGGCGCGCTCCTGATGCGTCTTGGCGCGCTCGCCACCATCGGTAACGAGCGCCCCGCGAATCTCCTCCACATCCTGCTCGACAACGGCATGCACGAGTCCACCGGCGGCCAGGCGACGGCCTCGCCCAACGTGGATTTTCGCGCTCTCGCTGCCGCCAGTGGTTATCCGCGCGTGCTCGCGGCCAGCGATCCGGACGAGCTGCGCGAGTTCGTCGACTGGCGCAATCCCGGACTGCGCTTCATCTACGTCCCGGTGCGCCCCGGCGTTTCCGCCGGCCTGCCTCGCCCGACCATGGCGCCGGCCGAGGTGGCGGCGCGGCTGCGCGGCTACCTCGGTCCGCGGCACGAGCTTTGACGG
>CAZFWB010000007.1:34731-41538 GCA_964522655.1 uncultured Chromatiaceae bacterium
GGCGCGTGCGCCGCGCGCTGACCGCGGGCGACTGGTGTCATCGCGAGCCCGAGTTCGCCGCGCTCGTGCGCGAGATCAACGGCACGCTGGCGCAGGTCCACCCGGAGCTGGCCGACGATTACGAAGCCGTGCTGATCACCGGTTCCGGCACTGCGGCCGTGGAAGCAATGCTCGCGAGTTTTGCGCCGGACCGTCAGCGCACGCTGGTGCTCGCCAATGGCGTATATGGCGAGCGCATGGCGCGGATGCTTGCCGCGCACGGCAAGCCGCACCGCACGCTGACGCAGGAGTGGACCGCGGTACTCCCGATCCCCGCGCTGGAGCGCGAGCTTGCGGCCGACCGCTCGATCAGCCACGTTGCCGTGGTACACCACGAGACCACCACCGGTCGGCTCAACGATCTCGAAGCGATCGGGCGTATCTGCCAGGCATGGGGCGTGCGCCTGCTGGTGGACGCCGTGAGCAGCTTCGGCGCCGAGCGCATCGCCGGGCGCGACTGGGGTCTGGCCGCGGTGGCCGGTACCGCCAACAAGTGCCTGCACGCGGTGCCGGGGCTGTCGTTCGTGCTCGCCCGGCGCGAGTCGTGGGCCAATCCGGCGCGCACGGGCAGCGTGTATCTCGACCTGCACGCCTATCATCGCGCGCAGCACGGCGACGGTTTCTCGCCCTTCACCCAGGCGGTGCAGGTGGCCTTCGCCCTGCGCGAAGCGCTCGCCGAGCACCGCGCGCAGGGCGGCTGGCTCGCGCGCCGCGCGCTGTTTCGCGGCCGCGCCGCGCGCATCCACACGGCGCTGGAGTGCCAGGGGGTTCGCACGCTGCTCGCTCCGGCCGAGTACTCCTCGGTGCTGTGGTCGTACCGGTTACCGGCCGGCATGACCTACCCGCGATTGCACGACGCGCTCAAGCGGCGTGGTTTCGTGATCTATGCCGGCCAGGGCCATCTCTCTCCGGACGTGTTCCGCATCGCCCACATGGGCGACATCGGGACGGACGATCTCGAGCGGCTCTGTGCCGCGTTCCCCGCGATCATCGGCGGACGGCGGCAGTGAGGACCGCGGTCATCCTCGCCGCTGGCCGCGGCACACGGCTGCGTGCCGAAGTGGCCGACCGGCCCAAGGGCTGCGTGCGCCTCGGCGCGCGCACCATCGTCGAAGAATCGATCGGTCGGCTCGCCGCCTTCGGCATCGGCGAGGTGATCATCGTCACCGGCTACGCCGCTGCTCACTACGATGAGCTCACGCGCGCATATCCTGCTCTCGTGCGCACGGTCCACAACCCCGAGTTCGAGCGCTCCGGGAGCATGTACTCGCTCTCCTGCGCCGCGACCGCCACGCAGGGGCCCTTCCTGCTGCTGGAATCCGACCTGGTCTATGAGCCGCGTGCGCTCACCGCGTTGCTCGAGCGGCCGGCCGGGGACGCGATCCTGCTCTCCGGGCCGACCGGCGCCGGCGACGAGGTGTTCGTCGAGGCCCGTCACGGCCGGCTCGTCGGCATGTCGAAGGAACGCGCCGGGCTCGGGCCCGGGGTGGCCGGTGAGCTGGTCGGCATCAGCAAAGTCTCGCGCGCGCTCTTCGGCCTGATGTTGCGCATCGCCCGCGCCGAATTCGCGCGCACCCTGATGGTCGACTACGAGACCGATTGCCTCGTGGCCGCAGCGCGTGAGCGCCCGATCGAGTGCGTGTTGGTGTCCGACCTGCTCTGGGGCGAGATCGACGACGCCGCTCACCTGCGGCGAGTCCGCGAGCACGTCTACCCGCGCGTCGCGGCGCTCGACCGGGAGCTTCCCTCCGGGAGCGGGTCTCGGTCAAAATGACGCCCCTCAGGCGTCGTGGAGCCGGGGCCGCGGTCCCGGAAGAAGGTGGTATGAGAGGCGCGAGAGCGAGGGCGCTGGGCCCTTATCTGCTGGTTTCGCTCGGATTGGCCGCTCCGGAAGCTTGGGCCTACCTCGATCCCAGCACCGGCAGCATGATTCTCACTGCGATCATCGGCATGTTCGCCACGGCGGCGCTGGCGGTGAAAACCTTCTGGTACAAGCTGAAGAACCTGTTTCGCCGCGACAGCGGCGGGAAAGACCAGCGCGAGCATGAGCAGGGTGGCCAGGCCGGGCCCGCTCCGGACTGAGACGCTGCCGCAACCGGCCGGAGCTGTACGCAGGGCGCCGGGCGCTGCGCGGGGCGTCGCACGGATGCGGGCGGCATGACGGCGCGCATCCCGCGTTTACTCAGGGAACTCGGCGCCTGGCGCCGCTTCAACGCGCTGCCCCGTTCGCAGCGGCGCATCGTGCTCTACGCCGAGAGCGGCCAGGACTGGCATCACTTCCGTCCCGTGGTCGAGTACCTGACCGAGGTCATCGGTGCGGGTGTCTGTTACGTGTCCTCCGACGACGAGGACCCGGGCCTGCACCAGGACAACCCGCGCATCAGGCCCTTCTGCATCGGCCGGGGGCTCATGCGGATCTGGTTCTTCCAGTTCCTCGACGCCGACCTGCTGCTCACGCAGATGCTCGACCTCGGCAACTTCGACCTCAAGCGCTCCATACACCCGGTGCACTACGTCTACATGTTCCACTCGCTGATCAGCACCCACATGGCCGATCACGAGAACTCCTTTGATCACTACGACACCATTCTCTGCGCCGGGCCGCACCAGATGCGCGAGATCCGCCGGCGCGAGGAGATGAAGGGCCTGAAGCCGAAGCGGCTGATCCCGCACGGCTATCACCGCATCGAGCAACTGATGGCCGAGCGCCGGGCGCCGCCGTCGATCCGCTCCGATGCCGACGTGCACGTGCTGCTCGCGCCCTCCTGGGGTGAACAGACCATCCTCAACGTCTGCGGGCTCGAACTCGTCACGGTGATCCTCGAGGCGGGCTTTCGCCTCACGCTTCGGCCGCATTTCCAGACGCGCTGGCAGACGCCCGAGGTGATCGACCGGATCACGCGGCGCTACGGCGATCATCCGCGCTTCAGCCTGGTGGAGCAGATGGGCGAGAGCGACTCGCTCTACGACTCCCACGTGATGATCACCGAGTGGTCGGGCGCCGGGCAGGACTTCGGGCTGGGTCTCGGGAAGCCGGTGCTCTACATCGACCTGCCGCCGAAGAGCCGCAACAACACCTGGCCGGAACTCGGCATCGAGCCGTTCGAGTCGCTGGTGCGCGACAAGATCGGTGCGCTGCTGTCCCCGGGGCGTATCGACGAAGCGCCGCGGGTGATTCGCGAGCTGCTGCGCGATCCGGAGCGTTTCGGGAGCCAGGTTGCCGCGCTGCGCCGCGACTGGATCTACAACCTCGGACGCAGCGGCGAGGCGGGCGCGCGCGCGGTGGCCGCGATTGCCGCCGAAATCGCGGCCGGCGCCGAGATCCCGGCCGCCGGTCGCTGAGCGGGCACGCCTGATGGGCCGGCGGCAACTGTTGCGCTGGGCCGGCTGGTTCGCGGCCGCCAACGCGGCCGTATTTGCCGTCGCCGGGCTGAGATTCCTGTTCTTCTACCCGGGCAGCTCCGATCCCCTCGGCACCGTCTACGCGGTGCTGGCCTACGTCGGCCACTTCTCGGCACTGGCCGCGCTGCCGGTCGGACTGGTCGTGGTGCCGCTCGCGCTCCTCACCGGGCGGCGCGCATGGGTCAGCGCGGTCGCGGCGTTGCTCATGGCACTGGCGCTGACGCTGCTGCTGGTCGATGCCAACGTGTTCGCCGGGCAGCGCTATCACCTGACGCCGCTGACCGCGGTGCTGTTCGAGACCCGGACCTGGGTGTTCGTCGGCATCATCGGCGTGATCGCGCTCGCCTTCGAGGCCCTGCTCGCAGGCTACGTGTGGCGCTGGGTCGAAGCGGCTCCGGCACGCGGCGGGCGCGCGCTCGGCGCGGCGCTGTGCCTCGCCTGGCTCGGGAGCCAGGCGATCCACATCTGGGCCGATGCGATCGGCCACATGCCGGTGACGCAGCTGACCCGCTACCTTCCCGCGTACTTCCCGATCCACGCCAAGCGCACCCTCGCGCGGCTCGGCCTCGTCGATGCGGCGACGGTCGAGCGGGCGCGCGCGCTGCGCCGGGCGTCGGCAGACGGTGGCGGGCAGCTCAACTACCCGCTGCAGCCGCTGCGCTGCTCGCCGAGCGCGCAGTCGGCGAACCTGCTGCTCGTGCTGCTGGATGCGCTGCGTCCGGACGCGGTGCATCGCGGCCTCACACCGAATCTGGCGGCGCTGGCCGGGCAGGGCGCAACTTTCGCCAATCACTGGAGCGGCGGCAATTCCTCGAAGGCGGGCATCTTCGCGCTGTTTTACGGGCTGCCGGCGAGCTACATGGAGGCCTTCTACGGCGTGCAGCAGCCGCCGCTTTTGCTGCAGGAGGTGCAGCGGCGCGGCTATCAGCTCGCGCTGTTCGCCGCGCCCGGCTTCAGCGCCCCGACCGACATCGAGCGCACCGTGTTCGCCGGCATTCCCGGCCTGCCGGGCGAGCGTCGCGACCTCGACGCGATCGGGCGCAACCGCGCGGTGACCGATGACTGGCTCGCCTGGCTCGCGGACCGCGACCCGGACCGGCCGTTCTTCGGCTTTCTCTATTACGACCCGCCGATGGGCCAGATGCCGGCGGATCCGGCCGGGCCGCTGCCGATGGACGAACGCTTCGCGTCGAATACCGAGGTGGCGGCGGCCTGGCGGCAGTACCGGCGCGCGGTACAGCTGGTGGATGGCGAGTTGGGCCGCGTGGTCGGATCCCTGCGGGATCGGGGCCTTCTCGAAAACACGATCGTGGTGGTTGCCAGCGACCACGGCTACGAGTTCGACGACAACGGGCTGGGTTACATGGGCCATGCGAGCAACTACAGCCCCGCGCAGTTGCGCGCCACACTGCTCCTGCGCTGGCCCGATCGTCCGTCCGGTGCCGTATACCATCACCGGACCTCGCACCACGACCTGCCGGTGACGCTGCTGCAGGACGTCTTCGGCTGCAGTAATGACCCGGCCGACTACGCGGTCGGCCGCAATCTATTCGCGGGCGTGGACTGGGACTGGATCATCGCCGGGAGCTATAACTCACACGCGATCATCGAGCCCGATCGGGTCATCGTCAGCCATCCCGGTGGCTTCGTCGAGGTGCTCGGGCCGGACTACCGCCCGCTGGCCGGCACGGGAGTCGACGCGCGCGTCGTCGCGGCCGCGTTGCGCGACATGCGCCGTTTCTACCGCTGATGCCGCGCGCGATCGGCTGGCGCGGCAGATGGTGGGCCGGTCTCGCGGCGATCGCGGCCCTGCCCGTCGCCGCGGCCGACGTGCGCCTGCACGGCTTACACCAGGAACTGCTCATCGCCACTCAGGGCGGACTGCCCACGTACTGGCTCAGCTGCGATGCGCCCTGCACTGGTGCGGTAGCACGACGCCGTGTGCTGGTCGGCCCGGGCGAAGGCGCGCTGCGCTGGAGCGCCGCCGGCGGCGATGAGGGGCGTCTCGCCGGGCTTCGTTATCGCGCGGAGCTGATCGAGACGCCGGAATCGGTCACTGCCGTACTGACCGCCAGCGAACCGCTCGACGGGCGGGTGCTCGTGCAGCGCTATGTCATGTCAAAGACGTCGCACGAGCTGAGCGTGCGGCTCCGGTCGCTGCCCGGCGCCGGGCTGCGCCTCGCGACCGGACCCGCATTCGTCCCGCCGCAGCTGCCGGGTTTCGGGGCGAGCTTTTCCGACGTGGAGGCGGTGCGGGTCGCCGCGGACGGGCAGGACGAGCCCGGCGAGGCGGCCGGCGAGCCGGTCGAGCTCACGGCGTCGCGCAACGAGTGGCTCGGGATCCGGTCGCGGTTCTGGGCATGGCTGGCCCGCAGTGATGCGGACGTTGCGGCGCTGATCGAGGCGACCGGCTGGAACGAGCGCGCAATCGAGTGGCGGGCCGCCGCCGGGGAACTCGATCTCGTGTTCTTTGCGGGGCCGATCGAGTGGAAGTCGCTCCGCGTGGTCGCTCCCGAGCTCACGCAGATGCTGTTCGCCGCGCTATGGGAGCCGCTGCGCTGGTTGTGCTTCGGCTTGCTCTTCCTGCTCGGTTTCATCAGCCGCTGGGTGACGAACGCCGGGCTCGCAATCATCCTGCTGTCGCTCGCGGTCAAATTCATCCTGTACCCGCTGACCCGCATCGCGGATCGTTGGCAACAGGAGGTCAACCGCATCCAGAGCCGCATCCAGCCGCGCCTTGCCGCCATCCGGCGCGAATTCCGCGGCGAGGAGGCGCACCGGCGCACGCTGGCGCTGTATCGCGAGGAGGGCGTGCACCCGATGTTCACGCTGAGGAGTCTGGCTGGATTCGCCATCCAGGTGCCGATGTTCATCGCTGCCTTCGACATGCTGGCCGACAACTATGCGCTCGCGGGCGAACGGTTCCTGTGGATCGAGAACCTCGCCGCGCCCGACCGCTTCGCACCGCTGCCGTTCGCGCTGCCGTTCTTCGGCGCCCATGTCAACCTGCTCCCGGTGATCATGACGGCGTTCACGGTGCTCTCCGCGCTCACGCAGCGTGACGGTTCGCTCTCGCCCGAGCTGCTCAGGAAACAACAACGCCAGCTCTACCTGATGGCCGCGGGCTTTTTCCTGCTCTTCTATACCTTTCCGGCCGGCATGGTGCTGTACTGGACCGCGAACAATTTCTGGCATTTCCTCAAGATGCAGCTGACGCATTGGTTGCGGCGGGGGCGGTGAGCGCGCTCGGTATCCCGATCAACGAGGCGCGGTGATCTGAGGAACGCCCGGACGTGGCGGTGTTTGTCGCCGCGCCCGGGCGCCCGTTTCTCCACAACGCCCCGGCCGGCGCGGCCCGCTGCCCCC
>CAZFWB010000008.1:0-31550 GCA_964522655.1 uncultured Chromatiaceae bacterium
ATGGGTCAGCTCGAGATGCTCGCGTCCGCGGATATCGAGCCGGATCGGCCGCCCGCCCCGGCTCTTCAGGACCTGCTCGTTCAGGGCGTGGTAACGATTCAGCGCCGAGATATTGGCGAGCGTCAGGTCGCGCTCGCGGATGGTCGGCAGGATGCCGATCATCACCAGCTGGCCTTCGATCTCGTGAGCGACCCGCATGCAGTCGTGCCAGGTCCGGGCGAGTTCGTCCTCGAGCCGGCGCAGGCCCCGGCCGGCGAGAGGTTGCGGCGTGCCGTTGAGTTCTACGTTGAACAGCGACAGCTCCGGGACGACCAGGGGACTGGCCAGCCGCTCGAGGTACTCGGCATTGCGCGGCAACGGAAAAAAGTTGTGATCGACCAACCAGGCCTCGAGCTCGAAACCGGCCAGGATCGTGTCGCAGTCGAGGCGGCCTGCCCGCCACCACGCCGCAAGCCGTGATGTCTCGGCGCGCAGCCGCGTAGAGAACAGGTCGAAATCGGCCTGTGAGAAGCGGGTTCGTGCGATTTCCTTGCCCATGTCGGCGGCCATGATAGTCCGTCACGCGAACCCCGGGCCCTGACGTCCGGCCATCGCGCAGCAGTAGTCTGCCAGCGCCCGGTCGAGAACACAGCGAGGCCATGCCACCGGCGAATTCCGACTACCGTCCGGGGTGGGAGGAAAAGGCTCCACCCTAGCCGGGCAAGTGCGTTGGTCGGTCCACGACGCCCGCTTTGACCCATCGCGACCAGAGATCACAGCACATCGATTGCGAGCAATATTCGGCAGTGACGATGCTACTAACCCTCGTTACACCACCTGATCCACATTTGCCGGTACGCCTGCTCCAGCGATTCCGTGAACAACGGCACGTTCATCAGCGGCGACTGCAGCATCTGTGTGCGCAAGCCATGCCGAAACGTACTGAGTCGCGCGGTATCGCTCGCAAGCTGTTGAGCAAGATTCACATACCCGGTTTCATTTTCAGCAATGAGCTCCGGCAAACCGGCGTGATGCATGATGCTGGCGCCAACGCGGCCCGCATGCCGGTCGCCTCGCAGGGTGATGACAGGCACTCCCATCCACAATGCCTCGCAGGTGGTAGTCGTGCCGTTATACGGATAGGTATCGAGACCGATATCCACTCTGGCATAGGTCTCGAGGTGCTCTTCCCGGGTGGCAGTCAGTGCCAGCAGATCCAGCCGATCGGGACGGATTCCCTGCTCGCCGAACGCATTCAGGCATCGCAGCCGGGTCTGCTCGTCGAACATCGCGCGGGATTTCAGTATAAGGCGGGAATCGGGCGTCAGCTTAAGGATTGCCGACCAGGACCGCATCACATCCGGCGTAATCTTGGGGAAATTATTGAAGCTGCCATAGGTAATATGCCCTTGCCCGAGGCACGGCGGGTCCCCGATGGTCCGGCGCGGTTCGTCGGTCTGGTAGCAGAGAAAGCCGTGCCTCAAACGGATGAGTTTCTCTGAATGCAACCGGTCAGCGTCTCCGGTCGGGTCTGCGATTGCATCAGTCAGTCGATAGTCCATGGCACGCATTCCCGTTGTATTGGGGTAGCCGAGCCAGCTCACCTGGACAGGCGCCGGCCTGCAGGCAAACACCAATAAACGGTTATCCGCCGTGTGCCCGGACAGATCAACCAGGATATCGATCTGGTCCGCCCTGATCCGTTCTACAACACTCTCATCCGGCATCCCGATAATGGATAACCAGTGATCTGCTTTGGCCTGGATCTCGTGAGTCATTTCATCGGGATTCGTCACGTTCGCGTAACAAAAAACCTCCACCCGGTCGCGGCGGTGCGCAGCAATGAGTTTCCTGACGAAATGTGCAACCGAATGCACCTTGAATTCCGAAGATACATAGCCGATTTTGAGCACCCTTTGCCGCTCTCGCGAATTGCGGAAGTCAAGTCGGTACGGAGAGAATCGCCCAGCGTGCTTCGCCTCGAACTGCAATGTTTCGGCGTAGATTTCACTCTGAGATGTACCTGGCAGGTAATTCAGCGTCATCAACAGGTTTGAGCGTGCCTGTGCATCGTCCGGTTGGTGCAGCAGCGCTCTGCGGTAGCAGGCTATTGCGCCCTCGCAATCGCCGACGGCCGTCAGGATCGTGCCCAGATTGTTGTAGGCAACCGCATAGTCCGGCCGGCCTGTGATGGCTTTGCGGTAGCTCGAGATGGCGCGATCGAATTCGCCGACCTTTGCCAATACGACGCCGAGGTTGTAATGCAACTCGGGAACATCAGGCCGACTGGCGGCGAGCCGGCTGAAGATTCCGGCCGCCTCGATGCTATTTCCCAGTTGATCGAGGGTCAATGCAAGGCTGATTTGAGCATTGGGTGCATCGGGCCGGATCGAAACTGCCTTGCGAAGCATATCGGCCGCAGTGGCGAGATTTTTTTGCTGGATCAATACCTGACCCAGATCGCGGAATGCCTCGAAACAGGCCGGGTTAAGAGCTATCGCCCGCCGGAAACAACGTACGGCTAAGGGAAGATCCCCAAGGTGGCGACACACATGGCCCAAGGCATGGTGGAATGCCCATTGGTCGCCATCGAGCGTAACGGCCCGTGAGAGGTAGTTGCGAGCCGCATCATACTGGTCCATTTTGAGAGCGATAATCCCCAGCTCGAAATGGGCTGCCGCGTTATCGGGCTCCAAGGCCAGAACCTGGTGGCATTTTTCCGCTGCCGTTTCCAGTCGCCCGGATTGCGAGCATTCACGGCACTGCGTGAGAAGATCAGCGACTCGCGTGCTCATGGCACCTTAGTTGGTATCGAATGCGGCTCTGGGATTCACGTTAGTAAAGATCAAGGTGATTTCCAAAGCAAACCGGACCAGAATCGGACTGCGATCGAGCGCAGACCCGAGTTCGGACATTCGAGGGATGAAGCGCCGAACGACGACCAGTAATAGCTCCCGTCGCTGCGGCTATCGACAAGAGTGGGCTCCGTCGTGGGAATAGGTATGACCGCCGGTCCGTGCGTGAAGAACCGGTCAGCTGCGATTCTCGCGTTTGGCGTACTTTGCTGACCATATTCGCATGCCGCGAGACGCGGGCCACGAGACTTATAGAACTTGACCTGCTCGTTCGCAGTGCGGCATCGCTGCCGCCCCGCCGGGCGACCATTGAAGCCATCAGCCTGGTAACCCGGTGGTGTTACCAGCGGCCGTGGTCGCGTTGCATGTGGCCAGAAGGGATAACCGCTCGCGAGGATTTCGATTCCGGTTTGCTCGCCCTCGCTCTGTGCGATCTGATCGCGGGTGATGAGCCGCAGCGTCGGACTGATCAACGCTGGGCATACCAGCGTCGAGGATATGACAGTCTGCGACAGCTCATCCGCAAGCGATCGACAGTACCGCGACTATTTTCAGCCGCCCGGGTCGCAATGGATCTCGGTGAACAATCCGTATCCGTCGCCATGCTCAGGCAAGCACAGAAACGTCTGGACGGTGATCACACCGGGACATTCGCACCGTGGGAAGAGTTTTTTCTGCCACCGCACCATCGGCATGATGACCTGGATCCGGGCTCGATGCCTCGATCGGCGATCCTGCAGATCATGTTGCAGGAGCCGTTGCTGGAACGTTTTGCCTACTCGATTTACTTCGTTGCCGGTCAGATGGCGCCAATGCTCCGGAGCATCGCATCAAATCCGCTTCGGTCCCCCGCCATGAGCCGCCGTTTGGCAGCAGCCAGAAAAATCATCGAGTTCTAGAAGACGGCAACCGAGAATGGCGTCGCCTTGGGCGACAAGCACGTAGAGCCTGGCCGCCCCCCGGAATTTCCCGCGCGAAAAGGACCCGAGGCAGTAGCCGGTCCCGACGCCGCGGCGCACGGCCTGCGCAAAATCGACTGCGCCGCTGTGGCTCTGACGTCATCCGGGCCGCCGGCGTTCTTGACAATAACGCCGGTGGCCCGGTGAATTTGGATTCCGTTCGCTTTACGCACGGCTGGCGTCAAACGTAAGCTACCCTCCATGCCAAAGGACTGTTTCTCGCCTTAGGGGCCCGTCGCCGTGATTGGTCGGCTTTCCTTCCCGTCACGTCCATCCATTCGGCTCGCGGCGGCACTGCTGTCCGTGCTCGTTTGCGCGCCGGCGTTCGCGGCGCCGCCGAGCCACATTCCGCCGGGGTTCGAGCGAGTATGGGAGGTGCAGGAACGCCACCAGAACGGGCTGCTGAAGCGACTCGGGGTGGTGGGCGTCGCACTCGGCGAGAACGCGGCCGGGCAGCCGGTCGTGCAGATCCTGACCGACCGGCCGCGGGTCGAGGGACTGCCGGCCGTGCTCGACAACGAGCGCGTCGAGGTGGTGATGACCGGCCGTTTCCAGTCAGGCGAGGTGACCGAGCCGCAGGCAGGCGCCAGCGCGCCCACCGATCGCTGGCCGCGGCCGGTGCCGATCGGCGTGTCGATCGCCCACCAGGACGTCACCGCCGGCACGATCGGCTGCCAGGTCTGGCAGGCCGGCGGCTGCCATACCACCTTCTTTGTCCTCAGCAACAATCACGTGCTTGCCAACTCCAACTATGCCAACGGCGGTGAGCCGATTCTGCAGCCGGGGCCGGCGGACGGCGGCGTGCTGCCTGACGACCGCATCGGCCTGCTGGCGGATTTTCAGGTGATCGAAAAAACCACCACGGCCAACAACATCATGGATGCGGCGCTCGCCTGGGTCAGCACCGAGGACACGGATTACCGGACGCCTCCGGACGGCTACGGCGCGCCGCGTTTCAGCACGCTGACGCCGACGATCAACATGCCGGTCAAGAAGTACGGGCGCACGACGCGCACGACGACCGGCCGGGTCAGCTCGATCAATGCGGTCATACACGTGACCTACACCGGCGGCACGGCGCAGTTCGTGCAACAGTTCATCGTGCTGGGTGACAACAACGCGCCCTTCTCCCAGCCGGGGGATTCCGGTGCACTGGTGGTGCGCTCAGGTGGCAGCAATGACCGCAAGACCGTCGGCCTGCTCTTCGCCGGCTCCGGCAATTACACTGCGGTCAATCCGATCAACCCGATCCTGCAGCGCTTCGGCGTCACGATCAGCGGCGAACCCTGAGACCGACGCTCACGCTCATGGGGCATGAAGCGACAGGTCATCTTGCAGCCGTCGTCACGCGCAACACGGCCGAACTGATGGCGCTGCCCGGCGTGGTTGGCATCGCCGAAGGCGAGCGAGACGGGCGGCCCTGTGTGGTCGTATTCGTCGCAACCGACGCCGCCGCGGCACCGCTGATCCCAGCGGCAATCGAAGGCTACGACGTCATCGTGGAACGGATCGGACGCTTCACCGCCCAAAGGTAGTGGCCGCAGCCCGCGATGGTCGCGCCGGGTCAACAGCCCCGACGGCACCCTCGATCGGTTCAGGCGCGAAACAACGCAATGTGATCCCGGATGAACTGCCTGAGAGAGATGGGATCGCGCCCCATCAGCTTCCGAAAAGTGTCAGTCGTGTGATCGAGACCGATCTCGTCGATCTCCCGGAACAACTCGCAGACTGCGTTCAGGTGCCAGGGCTCGAGCACGTTCTTCATTCGCTCGCGGAACTGGTCGATCGGCATCGGCATGTACTCGACCGTCACACCGAGCTCCTCCGAGAACCGGTCAGCCACGTCGTGAAACGTCAGGATCTCCGGGCCGGTTATCTCGTAGCTCTTTCCCGCGTGCCCGGTACCGGTTAATACCTCCACGCACACCACGGCGATGTCCCGAACGTCCGCCATGCCGGTCGTTCCGTTGCCCATCGGCAGCGAGAACTTACGCTGCGCCTTGATGCTGCCCGCACTGGTGAGCAGGTTCTGCATGAAGAAGTTGGGCTTGATCATGGTCCAGGGCAGGCCCGACGCCCGGATATGTTCCTCCACCGCCCAGTGCCCCCGGGGTATGGGCGTCGCGGCGTGGGGAACCGCTTCCATGGACGACATCTTGACGAGGTGCCCGACCCCGGCGGCTTTCGCGAGGTCGGTGAACTGCACTTCGTTCGCCTGCTGCGTCCGGCCGTTCGGCAGGATCAGCAAAGCTTTCTCGACGCCGCTGAGCGCCCGCCGCACCACGTCAGCATCGGCGATGTCACCGACGACGAGTTCGACGCCGGCGGCCTCGAGATCCGCCGCCTTGGCCTCGTTCCGCACCAGGGCCCTGAACCGGACGCCCCTCTCGAGCAGTTGCTTCGCCGCTTCTCCGCCGGTCTTACCGGTTACGCCCGTCAGCAAGATCATGCCTTCTCCCACATATCGGCTTCATTCGCGGATGCGTGGTGGATCATGCACCAAAGCACACGATGCAACCAAGCTGCCGTGCAAGCCTCGTGGGATTCCCACGGTGCGATCCGGCACTGGGCGACCTTTTCCGGCCATGCAGAGTTAATCGCTGCCGGACCTCGACGAGCGGGAAATTAAGTCAATCGGGAATGCGCCCGTTTGCCAGTTCGCCTGCCGTCTCCTCAATGCAGGACATGCAGCGTGCACAGCCAGCAACCGTCGAGTGTCAGCTGACAGTCTTCGCAGCCCGTCGCCAGGCGACATCCCGGTCTCGTTCCGGTCGGGTGCAATAGCAGCGGCACGCGTGAGACGTCGCGCCACATGATGGCTGTTGCGCCGTCGCAGAAGCGGCGATTTTGCCGCGACCGGGTCCGCGGCCAGCCGAGAAACAGGAACTGCCTGGAAGCGTGCCTTAGCCTTCAGTGGGCTTCCACCATATCCATTGCGTCGAACTCGAGCCGGGGGGCCTTGAGTCGTATCCGGAAGAAATGCCGCCCGCTCGCGCTCGAGAATCCGGTGCGGCCGTGCAGCACCTTGCGATTGTGCATGAACAGGATCTCGCCCGCGTGGAGGCGGACCCGGTGGTAAATGTCGCCACGGTCGAGGATCGCGTCCAACTGGTCGATCGCGGCCCGATGCCGGTCGGCGAGGTGTGCGCATCCGTCACGCAGCGCACGATCGAGCTGTGCCCGGTAATAGCGAATCTCTTCGTGGCCCTGCCCACCCGTGAGGATGGGACGCAGGCGCTTACCGAGCGGATACGCCGTCTCCCGCAGAACAGAGAGGAGATTATCCGCGGCGTTCGCCATGATGTCTTCGAGCGGGACCAGAAGCGACTCACCGCCCGAGTCGTCCGCGTTCACGCACTGGAAAGCCACTAGCCGGTGAGGGTTGGCGTCAAACGACGAGTCAGTGTGCGGCGCCATGGGGTGGTTGGTCCGGCTGTGCCGGGTGCCGGATTTTCGTGGAGCTGCAGCAACCTCGGGGTCGATCCTGATATTGCTGAAGGAAACCCGCCTCTCGCCGTTGTGGTGGGATGTGGAGGAGTCAGCCACAGCGTGCGCGAGGGCGATGAGGGTGTTCGGGTCGTCGGCGGCCCCGGGGCTCGTCACGACTACGAAATGCGGGTAGTTGCGCAAGGACTCGCGAATCTGCCTCGCGGCCTGCGACAGGCCGAAGTCCGCAGCCGATGAACAAAGGGACACACGGGGCCCGGGGGACACGGGCATCACGACCGACACAAGCGGGCCTCCTGATTCTAGGCGCTGCGCGCCTCGCGCTCGACCACTCATCCGTTGTTGATTCCGATCTTATTTCAATCCCTGCGCCAACTTTCGCCGTTTCCAGTCACGTTTCACTCACGACGATTAAGTCAAAGAACCACTCTCATGGTCGTGTTGCCGTCCCATTCGCGGAACAGCGTGGGGAAAATAAATCCGGTACATTCCCACCATGGCCCCAGCGCCACGCAGCCTTGCTCTCGACCCCGCGCTTTACCGCTACCTCGTGGAGCACTCGAGCCGCGAGCCCCCCGTCCTCGCGCGCCTGCGCGCGGTCACCGCCGGGATGCGCGGCGCGCAGATGCAGATCGGCCCCGACCAGGGACAGTTCATGCAGCTCCTGGTCCGCCTCACCGACGCGCGGCGCTGCCTGGAGATCGGCACGTACACCGGCTACTCGAGTCTCGCCGTTGCGCTTGCCCTGCCCGACGACGGTCACCTCGTCACCTGCGACGTGAGCGAGGAGTGGACGCGGGTGGCGCGGCAGTTCTGGCGCGAGGCCGGGGTGGACAACCGCATCGAGCTCAGACTGCAACCGGCGCTCGTGACACTCGACGAGCTCGCCGCCGACGGCGCCGGCAGCTTCGACTTCGCCTTCATCGACGCCGACAAGACCAGTTACATCGGGTACTACGAGCGCCTGCTGATCCTGGTGCGCGCCGGCGGCCTGATCTGCGCGGACAACACGCTATGGAGCGGCGACGTGGCGCGCGGCGAGGTCGACGACGAGGATACCCGCGCCATTCGCGCCTTCAACGACCATCTGCACCGCGACGAGCGCATCGATCTCTCGCTGGTGCCGATCGGCGACGGCCTGACGCTCGCCCGCAAGCGATGACTTAACGGAGCCGGCTCGCCGGCTGTGAGTACGCGGGTACGCGCCGACGTCGTCCCCTGGTCTTCGCCGCTTAGCGAACTCGCCCCACTGGCAAGATGCGGCATCGGGCGCAGCCCCGGCAGGCTCTGGCCTTTGTGGCCGCCCCATCGAGAAAACTGCAGGGTCGGCGCCCAGCGAGCGCAGCGCAGGCGGCTAAGCCGCCGCCTTGAGCTTCATGACGCCGAGATAGCGGCTCTCCGCGCCGAGATCGAACTGCATGGAGAAGCGGCCCGCCGCCCCGGTCACTTCGAGCTGGTATCGACCGCTTCCCGGTTCGAGCCTGTCGATTTTCCATTCCCCGAAAGTGTCGGCCGTCGCGCGGCCGACCTCGCGGCCGTCCTTGCTGAGCACGACCTCGGCTCCGGCAGCGCACTCCTCCACGCCGCGCACGCCAGCCACGACGGAACCGCCGACGAAACACTTCGTTATCAGGTGCAGGTTTTTGTAGTACACGCGCGGTTTAGTGCCGATCTCGGGTTTCAGAACTTCGAGCTCCTCCTCGGTTCTGATCCGCTGCATCTCGTCGTCTTCGACCTTGACGGACCGGAACACGCCGGTCGGGCAGATCTGCTCGGCACGGGTCTTCGTCCAGCCCTGGTCGAGCAGGTGGGCGTCAAAGATCCAGGCCTGTGGAATCTGCTTTTCTTCATTCCAGGAGATTGCGCCGTACGGGCAGGCGTCCACGATCTGCCTCTGCCCTTTCGATTTCGCCGGGTCGATGATGACGATGCCGTCCGGCCGCTTGGTGATGGCGCCGTCCTTTGCCGCCTGCATGCAGGGCGCATCGTCGCAGTGATTGCACATCACCGGCATGAAGTGCGCCTCGACGAGCGGGTAGCCGCCACGCTCCTTGCGTCTGATATCGAGCCAGTTATGCCCCTGCGCGGGTTGCGCCGCGGCGTAGCCCGGAAAATCGTTGCCGATGTGCTCGTCCTTGACCGCGAGGAAGCAGCCGCGACAGTTGTCGCACTTCGCGACGTCCACGATCATGTTCCATTTCTTCGCCATCACGCGACCTCCGCGGGCTTCCAGGTATCGACACCGGTCCACTTCTCCACCTGGATCAGGGTCGTATTGGGCCGGATGCCGTGGGATTTCTTCGTGATGGACTTGCTCGGATTGAGCATGTTGACGCATCCGCCGAGGTCGGTGGACCTGCCCGGTTCGCCGGCCGGCCGGTACTCCGCCGAACCCGTCGACGCGCTGACGACGCCGGGCCGCAACCGGTCGGTCACCTGCGCCGCACAGACAACCGAGCCGCGGTGGTTCCACAGCCGTATCAGGTCGTCGTCTTTGATCCCGCGGGCCTCGGCATCCTGGCGGTTTATCCTGGCGACGAGGTAGTAATGCCCATCCTTGCAGACGCGGTGCTCGCGGATGTCCCGGACGCTGCAGCCCTCGTCGTCACCCATCACGTGGAACGGGTAGCGCGAGTGCGGCGAGAGCAGTTGCAATGGAAACTCCGCGAGTTCCTGGTCCCGCTTCGGATCCTCGTACACCGGCATGTACTGGTTGAGCGGCGGCCGGTCCGGGTCTTCGATGCGTTTCAGCGTCTGGGCGACGAACTCGAACTTGCCCGAGGGCGTCTGCAGCCCCTTGCCGAACCCGTTGACGTAGTCCGAGGGCAGGGGATACGGCTCGGGCACGTCTTTCTTCCGGCCCTCGTAGAACCAGCGGTGGGCGGTCGGCGCGCGCGCCGGCTCCGGGTCCGCCGGCACGACGAAGTAACCCTTCTTCAGGAACTTCCGCCAGGAGATGTGCTTCGCCATGTCGGAGGAATCGAATACGCGCTTGCACCAGTCGAGCTCGGTGGTGCCGCCCTCCGAGTACACCGAACCCAGGTCCAGGCGTTCCGAGATGGCGAGGAAGATGTCGTAGTCGGATTTCGACTCGCCCAGCGGCTCGATGCACTTGTGCTGCATGGAAATCACGCGGTGGTTGTTCATGGAAAACATGTGGTGCACGTACCCGGCGCCGACGTTGTACCACTCGCCGATGTCCCAGCGCTCGAACACCGTGCAGGCGGGCAGAATGACGTCGGCGTACGGCGTCTCGCCTTCCCACCAGACCGACTGGTTGACGACGAACTTCAGGCTCTCGTGCTGGTACATCCGCACCCAGCGGTTCGCGTTCACCATCGTGCCGAAAGACGCGCTCCCATACTTGTAGAGCATCTCGACCCGCGCGTGACCGGGCGACGGATAGTGCAGTGGGAAGAACTGGCCCTGCACCGAGGCGACGTCCGTGAGGTAGCCCATGACCTTACCTTCCGTGATCGCCTCGGGAAACCACATCCTGGGGATGGCCTGCCGGACCGAGCTCATGGTCACGATGTGCGGCATGCGCTGGTAGTTGTTGGCGGCGTTGGCGCTGTACTGAAGATCCCCGGAGAAACTGCCCTCGGCGTAGCCGGGGAAATAGAAATTGAAATCGAGCGGCGCCCCGTACTGCAGGTTGCCGAAGTTGACACCGGGCCGCCCATAGCCCTGCATCGCGCCGAGGATCGCCATCATCCGGGCCCACTGCGTACCCATGGGCCCGCGACAGGCGCCGCCGACGCCAACGCCCCAGCCACCGGCGCCGAGGTAGGTCTTCTTCGTTCCCCACTCCCGGGCGAGCGCCCGGACGTCGCGGGCCGGAACGCCCGTTTCCTTCTCCTGCCACTCGGGAGTCTTCGGCGTGCCGTCCGTTTCCCCGAGTATGTAGGCCTGCCAGTCCCCGAAGCCGGTCGTGCGCTTCTCGACGAACGCCTTGTCGTAGAGGCCCTCGGTGATCCAGACGTGGCAGAGTGCCTGGGCGAGCGCCGCATCGGTGCCCGGCTTGGGCGAGATCCACTTGCCGCCGAGATGCGCCGCGGTGTGGTTCATGAACGGGTCGATGTGCACCATCTTGATGCCGAGTTCCTTGGCCCAGGCGCGCCGCTGCGTCCCGTCGAATCCATAGGTCGCGTCCGGGTCGCTCGACCAGAACACGATCATCTCGGCTTCTTTCAGGCAGTCCTCGACCGTGCCGTAAAACTCCGGGCATCCGAGCCGCAGGCTGTTGCCCCAGTGGTGCATCGCGCCCCAGTACCAGCCTTCCCAGCTGTCTGGGTTATGGACCAGCTTGGTGACGCCGATAAGGTTCCAGAACCGGTTGAAGGCGCTGAGGTAGTGGCCGAGGTTGCCCCACTGGTGGTGTGAGCCGTTTGCCACGCAGATCGCTCCGGGACCGCTGGCCTTGGCGCGCTTGATCTCCGAGCTGACGATGTCGAGCGCTTCGTCCCAGCTGATGCGCACGAACTTCGATTTGCCACGATTGGCGATGTTGCGGTTGCCGTCGGGATCGAAGTCCACCCGCTTCATGGGATAAAGAATGCGATTCTTCGAATACACCATGGACTTCTGGCACATGCCGTGCGCGGCGAGCGTCGTGCGGCGCGGCGGACTGAAGGTCCTGCCCCGCGCCTCGATGGACCATGACGACGCATCTTCGTCGTCAAAGTCGATCGGGGTAGTGCGGATTATCCTGCCATCCTTGACATAGACGAAGATCGGCCCGCCGTTGGTGCCATTCGTGTAACGGGTGACGCCATTGCCCATGTCGGTCCCGCTCTTCCATGTCACCGACTCCAGCCGCGCCAGCGTCGCCATGAACCACACCGCCAGGTCATCGGGACCGTCTAGACCGATCTTGAAATTCTTCGCGGCGTCCACGCGCTCCAGCAGGTCGAACGGCGGCGTCAGGAAATTTTCCGCGATTGCCCTGTTCTTGAAATGAATGTCGAGGTCGGGCCTGGAGTGCATGCCGGACTTCGAGGTGATCCTGCCGTTCTCGAGCCGGATCCATCGCCCGACCGGCTCGTCCCGCAGCCTGAACTGCGCGACGAGATTGCGCTCCTTCAGACGCGCCGCGTAGTCGGGATAGACCCTGGCGGCGGCCCGCATCGCTTGCGGGATGCCCCACAGCAGGACCGATAGGTTCATGTCACTCTCCTGGCAAAGGCATTGCGCCCCGTTCTCCGGCGCTCGCCATCCCGCGGGCCGGCGTGAGGGATTCTAGGGTTTGGCACCAGCCGTCGATCTGACAAAAGTCAATCCAGGCTCGCGGATCGGCGAGGCGCTTTCGCGGCACAGCTACGGCAGCTTACCGCATGGATGGACGTCTGCGGCCAGGCCGGTGCGCGGCCAGACTGCGCCATTGGGCGTCATTTGCCCGAGACCCCGGCGCGAAACAGCGCGGTCCCGCCAGCCTGCAGCGCCGTCAGCATTTTCGCCCCGCTTGTCACGCAAAGCTATAAGGTTCATATTATATGGTGCTTATAGATGGCGGTGCTGGTCACTGCAGTAAGGCAGGCAACCATGAAATCACTTCCCGAAAATGTCACTGCCTACGGGCGTACCCCCGAATACGATGAAGAGAATGTGCCAGACATGTGGCTTGGAAGTCATACGACCAAGCGTGGAGTATGGGTGAAAATCGTCGTGCTCGAGGGCAGGCTCCTTTACATCATTCGGGAACCACGAGAAGAGATACTCCTCGATCCGGACCGCTTTGGTGTCGTCGAGCCCCGCGTAAGCCATCTGGTAAAGCCCGTCGGCAAGGTGCGCTTCTACCTCGAGTTCTATCGCTAGCACCGATCTTCGCAGGCACCGGCGGGACTAGAGGACCTGAAACAGCTCCTGCAGTGCGCCGCTCCCGGGGTTGCGCACCACCACAGCCCGGCACCGGCCGCGGCCCGGCAGGTCGATCTCGGCCGGCCCGGAGAAAACTTCCGCGCCCACCGCAGCCGACTCGCGCGCTGTCGCATCGAGATCGGCGACCTGAAACGACTGGGCCAGGTAACCGATGTTCGGTGGCACGGCGTCGGGCGTCAGCGTCGGAAGTTGGTAATTCAGCGCCGATGCGAGGGCGATCTTGCCGTACTCGTGATCGCCCTGGACGATCACGCTCCGCGTCCGGGCGTCCTCGGGCAGGCTGAGCGCGCGATTCGTGACCGCGCCCTGCAGCACGGACTCGATGAAAAGCGTCATGTGCAGCGGGCCGTAATAGAAGGCGAGCGCCTGCTCCATGTCGGCGACCGTGTGCGCGGTCGTCACCACCGAGGTGAAGCCGGCCGGAGTGCGGCCATAGCGGTTGATGAAGCTCACGATGCGGCCGATGACCGTCTTCGGATCCTCCGTGAGCAGTTCGATGAGGTTGATGACGACCCCGTCCGGCCCGTCGAAGGACGCTTCCATCGTTTCGCCTACGGCAGGCCCGAAGTTGTTGTGCGCCGGCTCGCTCCAGAAGCCAAAACCCTGCGCCTTGAGCCGCTCGTAGTCCTTGCGGATGTCGCTCGCGTAGATGTTCAGATTGAACAGACCCACCGCACGGCGGATGTGCGGCGGCCGGACGCGCTTGCGGTCGGCCGCGCTGAACTGCATGAGCTGGATGCGGCCGACCGGGTCCGCGCCGTGCCCCAGGAACGCGCATCGCGCGCTGCTGCCCCCAGGCAACCGCCAATAGCGCTCGAATTCGGGCCCCTGCCAGGTCCGGCTCTCGGCAACCGCGAGGCCCAGGGTACCCGCGTAAAACTTCAGCGACGACTCCAGGTTCTCGACGCCGATCACCACCACGCTGACCGGTGCGCCGGGCACCTTTGCACTGGCGTTCATGAGAGAGGCTCCTTCGCGGCCTATCGTTCTGCTTCTCGACCGGATTCTACATGCGTGCCGCCGAAGCCGGCGTTGCGAAAGAGGCACCCGGCGCCACTTGCCGGCCGCGCCGGGTCGGCACTTGGCATCTGCAGTGGTTTGTCTGCGAAACTTCGCCACGGGACCAATGCCGAACCTGTGATGAACCGCCTACGGATCGTTTTTCTCCTCCTTGCGCTCGTCGCGCCCCCCGCCTCCCCGGTACTCGCGCAAGCCGCTGCGGCCGGAAGCCTGCCGGCGGTGACGGTGACCCGGGCCGGTGCCGCGGGGCTGGCGCCGGTGCTGCGCTACACGGGCACGGTGACCGCGGAGCGCGACGCAGCCCTGTCGCCGCGCGTGGCGGGTCTCGTGGCGGCGGTGCTGGCCGAGGACGGCGATGCGGTGAAGCGCGGCACCGTGCTGCTCGAGCTCGATGCCACGCTCGCGCAACTCACGCTGGCGCAGGCCCGCGCAGCGCTGCAGGAGGCCAGGGCGCGACTTGCAGAACAGGAACGGCTCCGCGACGATGCCGCCGCGCTGGCGGCTGCCAGCAACATCGCGCAGACGCAGGCACTCACGCTCGCCGCCGAAGCGGACATCGCGGCCGCGACCGTGGTGCGGCTCGAGGCGGAGGCGGCCCGCGCGGCCGAGATCGTGGCCCGGCACCGCCTGGTCGCCCCGTTCGACGGCATCGTGCGCCGGCGGCTCGTGGAGGTCGGCGAGTGGGTCGACACGAGCGCGCCGGTGCTGGAGCTGGTGACCCTCGGCCCCGTGAGATTCGACGTGCAGGTGCCGCAGGAACGGTATCCCGCTATCGCCGTGAACCAGCAGGTCGCCGTGGAACTCGATGCCCTGCCCGGGGTGCGCTTCGCCGGCACCGTCCGCGCCCGCGTTCCGGCGAGCGACCCGGCGTCGCGGACATTCCTGGTCCGCGTCGTGCTCGAGGGCACCGACGGGCGCGTGATCCCCGGCATGTCGGGCCAGGCGAGTTTTCGCCTCCCCGCCACCACGGGCGTCACGGTGCCCCGCGACGCCGTGCTCCGCGGCACAGACGGCGCGCTTCGCGTATGGACCGTCGTTGCCGACGACGAGGCGAACACCGGCAAGGCAAGTGCGCGCATCGTGACAACCGGCGCCGCGCAGGACGGCCGCGTCGAGATCCGCTCGGGGCTCGACGCCGGGGCACTCGTCGTGGTGCGAGGCAACGAGGGGCTGCGGGAGGGGCAGGCCGTGCGCATCCTGCCCGGCGACTGATTCCATGCTCGAGGCCACCCTGCGCCGCGGCACGCTGCTCGCGGTCACGGTCCTGATCGTGATGGTTCTCGGCATCATGGCGACGAGCCGGGTGCCCGTGCAGATGATCCCGGATCTCGAGGTGCGCACCGTCACCGTCCAGACGCGCTGGCCCGGCGCGACGCCGCAGGACGTCGAGCAGGAGATCCTCATCGAGCAGGAGCAATACCTGCGCGGCATACCCAACCTCCAGCGGATGATTTCCACCGCCAACACCGGCGAGGCCACCATCGAACTGGAGTTCCCCTTCGGGGTGGACATCGCCGACGCCCTGCTCCGCGTAAGCAACGCGCTGAGCCGCGTCTCGAGCTACCCGGAGAACGTCGACGAACCGCGCCTGCTCACCAATTCCTTCTCCGACAACTCCTTCCTGTTTTATCTCGTCACCGCCCTGCCCGGGAATCCGCAGGGCGTGGACATGACCGTCATGCGAGACTTCGTCGACGACCATGTCCGGCCGCGCTTCGAGCGGATCCCGAATGTATCCGAAGCCGGGGTCCGTGACGGCGCCGAGCGACAGGTGCAGGTGCTCGTGGACCCGGTGAGGCTGGCCGAGCGCCGGCTCACGCTCACAGACGTACGCGAAGCGCTGCGCTCGCGCAACCGCGACGTCTCCGGAGGCGACGTCGACAGCGGTAAGCGCCGCTACCTGGTGCGGACAGTGGGCCGGTACCGCGAAGCCGCAGATCTCGCCGACACGGTCGTCGCCGAGCGCGATGGCGTGGTCGTGCGGCTCGACGACGTCGCCGACGTGCAGGCGGGATTCTCGGAGCCGCGCGCCCTCACCTTCCTGAACGGGCAGGCCGGCATCAACATCGGCATCAAGCGCCAGCCCGGCTCCAATGTCATCGAGATCAAGGAGGCGGCCACCGGCGTGGTCGAGGAGATAAACCGCGACCTTCTGTCTCCGCTCGGGATGCACATCGTCCCGATCACCGATGATGTCCGCTACGTGCAGGCTTCCATCGCCAACGTGATACAGAACCTGCTGCTCGGGGCAATTCTTGCAACCGGCGTAATGTTCCTGTTCCTGCGCTCGCTGCCTGCGACAGCTGTACTGCTCCTCGGACTGCCGATCTGCGTAGTCGTGGCCCTCATCGCGCTGCTCCTCGCGGAACGGACCATCAACGTGATCTCCCTGGCGGGCGTAGCCTTCGCCATCGGCATGACCCTCGACAACAGCATCG
Source organism: uncultured Chromatiaceae bacterium (assembly GCA_964522655.1). GTDB lineage: Bacteria > Pseudomonadota > Gammaproteobacteria > Steroidobacterales > QUBU01. Next base: position 16,576 of record CAZFWB010000008.1, read on the forward strand.
TGGTGCTCGAGGCCATAGAGCAGGAGATGCGCCGCGGCCGGGACCGCTTCCGGGCGGCGCTCGACGGCACCCGGAAGGTCTGGCCCGCGGTGCTCGCTTCCACCCTCACCACGGTGCTGGTGTTCGCGCCCGTGCTGCTGTTGCGCGAGGAGGCGGGGCAGTTGTACTCCGACGTAGCCATCGCGATTTCCGGTGCGATACTCGCCTCGATGCTGGTGGCGATCACCGTGGTGCCGACGGCCTGCGTGCGCTGGTCCCGCGCGGCGAATCTGGCGGACGTGGTCGCGGCCACCAGCCGGTACCGGGCCCGGTTGGAGAATACGCTCGACGGGCTGCTGGCCACGCCGCTTCGGCGGGCCGTGACCGTAGCAGTCACGGTCGCGGTGACACTCGGCACGGCCCTCTGGCTCACGCCCCCGGCGGAGTACCTGCCGGAGGGCGAAGAACCGAAAACTTTCGTGTCCATGCTCGCTCCGCCGGGCTACAACCTGCCCGAGATGCTGGCGATCGGCCGTGAAATGGAACGCGAGTTCCTCCCCTACCTGGACCATGATCCGGACCGCTACCGGCGCGGTGAAGCGGCGGTGCCGGCACTCGCCTACTGGAACATGGCCTTGTCGGCCAAGCAGATCCGGGTCATTGCCGAGCCAAAGGATCCGGGCCAGATCGACGAGTTGTCCGCCATCATCGCGGAGCGCTTCGCGCGCGTGCCGGGGATGCGCTCGTTCGCCGCCCGCGGCTCGATCATCTCCAGCAATGATGGCGGCACCCGCAGCATCAACATCGACGTCTCGGGCAACGCATTGCCGGCCCTCTATGAGGCGGCCGGCGCGATCGCGGAACGGGCCCGGGACGCACTCGACGGGCCGCAGGTCCGCTCGGATCCCTCCGCATTGCTGCTCGGCCAGCCGCTGCTCGAGTTGCGTCCCCGCTGGGAGCGGCTGGCGGAACTCGGCATCGGTGCGCAGGAGTTCGGTTTCGGCGTTGCGGCCCTCACCGACGGCGCCTTCGTCGACGAGATCCTGCTCGACAACCAGAAGGTGGATATTTTTCTCTACAGCGCCCCGACCCGGGCACCAGGGGTGGCCGACATCGCCCACCTGCCGCTGTACACACCGGACGGGGGCGTAGTGCCCGTGAGCGCCGTTGCGGACATCGTCGAGACCGTGGACACGGACACCCTGCGCCGGGTCAACGGCCAGCGCACCGTCACCGTCTATGTGATCCCTCCGCGAGCGACGCCACTGGAGACCGGCGTGGCGGTGGTCCGGGAGAAGGTCATCGACGCCCTGCGGGCCGAAGGCGCGATACCGGCGGGCATCGGCATCGACGTGTCGGGCGCCAGCGACCAACTTGAAGCCACGCGTGCCGCCCTCACCGGAAACCTGGGGGTGGCGCTCGTCATCTGTTACCTGCTGCTGGTCGCCATATTCACCCACTGGGGCTACCCGGTTCTCATCATGATCGCGGTGCCCACCGGCATCGCCGGTGGCCTGCTCGGCCTGGCGCTGCTGAACGCCGTCGGTGGCCTGCTGCCCATCGTCGGCCTGCGGCCAGTGACGCAGGCTTTCGACATGATCACAATGCTCGGCTTCCTGATCCTCGTCGGCACGGTCGTCAACAACCCGATCCTCGTCGTGGACCAGGCCCTGCGCAATCTGCGCGAGGCGGGCATGGCGCCGCTGGCGGCGGTGCGCGATGCGGTGCGCGCGCGCCTGCGGCCCATTCTCATGACCACCACCACGACCGCTTTCGGGCTCGCCCCGCTGGTATTCCTGCCTGGGGCGGGGGTCGAGCTCTACCGGGGCGTTGGCGTCATCGTGCTGGCAGGTCTCGTTTTCTCTACGGTGGTGACGCTCACCTTCCTGCCAGCGCTGCTGGTGTCCGTGCTCGAGTGGCGGGAGCGGCGCTGGCCGCCGCGCCGGGCACCGGCGCCCGGCCGGGGCGACCGCTGAGCGCCAACGCGACCAGAGCATCCCGGGCGCCCTGAGGCGGCTGCGCAGTCATACTACCCGGCCGGAGCATGCAAACCCTGAATAGAGCAGTGCAGGAAAACAGCGACGCGAACGGTTCGCGCCCGACGCCGGCACGTCTGCCGGTTTCCATTTATATGGGTTACGGTGCCGGGCAGATCGGCGGACAGATCCTGCGCGACACACCGGCGCTGATCCTGCCGATCTACATGACCACCGTGCTCGGTCTGGAGCCGGCGCTGGCCGGCCTCGTCATCATGATCGCCAAGGTCTGGGTGGTGGTCGCCGATCCCATCGCCGGCGTGATCTCCGACCGAACCAATACCCGCTGGGGGCGGCGCCGGCCGTTCATCCTCGCCGGGGGGCTCGTTGCGGCACTGTCCTTCCTTTTGCTGTTTATCCCTCCCGCGCTCGACCGGCAGCTGAGTCTTTTCTTCTACATGACCGCCGTCTATCTCGTGCTGAACACCGGCTACTCGATGTTCTCGGTGCCATATCTGACCATGGCTTCGGAGATTTCCGCTGATCCGAACGAGCGCACCACACTGCTCTCCTTTCGCAACGCCTGCCTCGCCGTCGGGCTGATCATGGGTGGCGCGCTGGCGCCGAAGATCGTGGGATGGCTGGCGCAGATGCCGGGCGGCAGCCCGCGCGAAGGTTACCGGTGGATGGGACTTGCGATGGCCGGCGCGATCGCACTGTCTACGCTGTGGGTATTCCTCGGTACGGCGCGAGCCCCGGCCAGGGCACCCACCGAGGCGAACGTGCCACTCGGCGAGCAGCTGCGCATCGCCTGGGCCAACAGGCCGTTCGTCGTCTTGATAGCCGCCAACATCGTGCAGTACGTGAGCGCCGGAATCGGCTACGCGGGCGGATTCTTTTTCTTCGCCTACGCACTCGGGCTCGGCATGCGGGTGTTCGATGTGGTCCCCCTGTGGATCATCATCATCTCTGTCGCCTCGATCGGCTCGATGCCGCTGCTGGTGTGGGCAGCCGCGCGCTTCGGCAAGATGCGCGTCTACCGGTGGAGCCTCGTGCTGTACGCCCTGAGCATCCAGGGATATTTTCTTGCGGATGCCGACTCACTCTGGATCGTCTGGCTGATCGCCGCAGCAATCGGTGTTTTCAACGGCGGATTCATTTTGATGTCGTTCTCGGTGCTGACCGACACCGTCGCCTACGACCGCCTGCGCTCGGGCATTAGCCGCGAAGGCGCCCTATCGGCCGTCTACTCCGCCGTGGACAAGATCGGCAACGCGCTGGGCGCGGCGCTCTTCCTCGGCTTCCTGTCCCTGGTCGGATTCGTGGAATCCGGCGACGGCAGCCTGCCCGAGCAGAGCGACGCGGTGCTGCGCTGGATCACGCTCGCCTACGTGGTGGCGCCTGCACTGCTGCACCTGAGCAGCATTCTCATCCTCGACCGTTACCGGCTGGACCCCGCGGAGCTGCGCGAGCCAGGCGCCTGAGAGACCGGCGCCCCCTCACTGCGGGTTCTGGCAGGCCGCGACGTCCTCTTCCGTCAGCCCGAGGTCCCTTGCCGCCGACGCAAGGTCCTCCGCCGTCGCATCGGCCGCGTATACGTCGTTGATTGCCCGCGTCGCATCGGCCCCGCCAAAACGCGCGGCCACGCGCCCGGCAGCGCTCATCAGGCTGCCCAGGCCACGCTTTTTCTTCCTGGCTTCCTCGGCCTGGCGCACCTTTTCCGCCAGACAGGCCTGCTGGGCTGCCTTGCGCGCGTCGGCCTCGCCGCGCACCGGGGCTGCGGTTTGCGTCGTGACAGGCGCCGCGGCTGCCGCACCTGCCGGCAGTGGCGGCGCAGCCGGCATGTCCGCCGGGCGGGCGCTCAGCTTCTGCAGCGCCGCCTGGTCCGGGTTGACGACGATCTCGTTCACCACCGTCTCGACCTCCATACCGGCGCCTGCGGCCATCTTGCGCATCATCTCGAGCTGCGGCCCCATCTGGTTCATCATCATCTGGCGCTGCGCAGGCTGCATTTGCTCGATCTGCTGCTCGGCCTGCGCCAGCTGCTGCTTCGCTTCAGCCATTTGCCGCTCCTGCTCGGGCGTGAGCGTGCCTTGCATGCGGACCCGCTGGCGGTAAGGCTGGTACATCCGGCTGCCCGGCACCGACCGATAATCCGCGTCGATCTTCTCGATGGTGACAGGCCGCGAATTGCCGGCGGAAGTCGCTACACCGTCGATCACGGTCCTGAGCGGCACGTAAGCGCTGCTGTCGATCCACACACTGACAGCCTTTGTCTCGAAGGTCTGCCCGTCACTTTGCTGCACGTGGTTCAGGCCATCGGCCCGGACGTGAAAGGCCGTTCTGCCGTCGATCGTCTCGGTGCCGACCAGCTTCGCCCTGCTCGCAAATTCTGCCATCCCGGCGGCGCTGGTCTGCGCGATGGCCGCCTCATCATTGTCGCTCTCGCCCGAGGCCGTCCCGGCCGCCCGGGCAAAGTCGGCCATGCCGCCCATCATGGTCCGCGGGTCGGGGGACACCCAGGGGTCGCCACCCATGGCTGTCAACAGACCCGGCGGCAGACCGGCCTGCTCGAGGCCCTTGTCGATTTCCGTGGACAATGCGTCGCCCGTCATCTCGAGGCCGCGCGCATACTCGTTCATCATCGTCGCGGTATCGGCCCCGGCGTCCGGTGGCGCCGAGCCCGGCGTACAACTGGAGACCCCCTGGAATACCGTGGCCGGCTTACCGTCCGGTCCCGTGACGTCCGTGCGCCTGAAGATCAGCGTCATACGGTTGCCGACCAGCGACTGGTCCACGGCGTAGCAATCCACGCCGGCCAGGGACTCGATCTGCGTCTGCCTGACCCGGTCGAGGATCGCCTGCGCGTCCTGGGCGGCCGCCGGCGCTGTGGTCGCGGCCGCGATGACGCACGCGAGCGTGCTGGCGAGGTGGCGTTGCATGGTGATTTTCCCCCGATTTGCGTGGGCTCCCGGCGGTCTGCCAACCCCCGGTGGCCTCATGGTTCTGGTTAGAGGTTTCCGCGACCATACTGCATATTCGCGCGGATTTCGCGCCGGCGAGCAGCGGGCGCCGGGAAAATACATCCGGAACCGTAAAACTTACTGGTGTCTGGACTGAAGCCACGCGAGAGGTTCTGCGGGCAATCCGCAGCGCCGGTGGCCAGCATCCCGCACGGGTCAGCTCTGCACTACGCCCGTCCTTCCGCGACAGCCGGCACCACCTTCTCCCCGATGATGCGTATCGCCTCCGCCGCATCCCCATAGAGAATGAGCGTGATGGCCGTGAGCCCTGCACGCCTGAACTCCCGCAGCCGCTCGATTTCGCGATCGACCTCTGAGGCGGGCGAGGCCGACACGCCATGGTCCACGATCTTGCGCATGATCTCCTCCGGCACGCCCTCTACATCGGGTGACTTGCGCTGGTAAGCGCGCACGAAGGCAGCCTGCCTCGATATGACGAGCCGAGCCTCCTCGGGCGGAAGCACATCGTGGATGTAGGGCTCCCAGATGGTGCCCCGCACGGTCAGGAAGATGCGCGCCTCCCGCTCGGCGGTCTCCGCGCTCTCCTTCACGTGCCACGCCCAGGCATTGTTGAGGGGAAAGGCAGCGGGGTCGCGCCCGCTCTGCTCGAGGACCGGGTCGATGATCCCCCGAGCCCAGCGCACGCGCCGGGGCGTGAAGTCGCTGATCATGATGCCGTCACCGCAGCGCGTTGCCATGCGCAGCATCTGCGGTGCGTTCGCCCCGACGTAGATGGGCGGCGGCGGGGAGCGCACCCAGCTCGTGTCCATCCACGCCATTCGGAAGATCTCGCCCTTGTACCCGCCGGGCTTGCCCGCCGCCGCTTGTCGCAGCATCTCGACGCATTCGCGCACCGCGCGCACCATGCGCACCGGCTTAATGCCCATGGCCTCCAGCGTGCCGCCGCCCGCGCCGACGACGATCTGCGCGCGAGCGCCAGATATCTCGTTGAAGGTCAGCAGCTGGTTCGCCATCCGCACGGGGTGCAGCTCGAACGGGCTCACGGCAGCCGGCCCGATGCGCAGCCGCGTGGTTTGCTCGGCCAGGGGCACAAAGTTCACGAACGGGTCGCGGCTCGCGATGTTGTTGGGCACCCAGACCCCGGCGATGCCGTAGTGCTCGGCCATGCGGCCGAGCCGGACCATCTCCGCGGCGGAGAGGTGGGGCTCGAGCATGAGTTCGATGCGCATTGGGGGGCCTCCGTTGAACCGGGTCGCCGCGCAGCACTCTAGCCCAGGTACGCGAGAGATCGCCACGAGACGACGTCGCGGCCGCAGTCGGAGTCGCGGTCGATCCGCGTCCTTGACGGGGCCGCATACGGGAGTTGCATGCTTCCACCTGAGAGCGGCGTGGATCGCGAGCGGGCGTATCATGAACCCGTCGAATTCACCGGCCGGGCGGCCGGTGCAGTCGCCACCCGCCAGGCGGAGGGAAAGCCATGGTCAACGAACTCGATCCGGTCGTAGGCAACTGGTACCGGCATCTCGACAAGGGCCAGTACTTCACGATCGTCGCCGTCAACGACGCCGACGAAACCATCGAGATACAACACTTCGACGGCGACGTGGAAGAACTCGACCTCGCCGACTGGCCGGCGCAGGAAATCGAGATTGCGGAAGCGCCCGAGGACTGGACCGGCCCGGTCGATGACGTCGAGGTCGATGATCTGCCCTACACCGAGACCGAAATGAGCGACGAGGACTGGGCGGAGCCCCTCGCCGAGTTGCGGGCCGACAATGCGCAAGACAGTGAGGAACCCGAGCCCGCCGAGGAAGAGAGCCCGATGGACGAGGAACTGCGCGAGCCGCGGGAACTCGTTGAGGGGCGCAATCCTGGGGCAGGCCCGCCGGGGAGCGGCGCGCGACGACGGCGTTGAGCTACATTAGGCGCCGCCCGGTCGGCTTGGCTCGATGTCCGACCGTGACGGGCGGGCACTCGCCGGCCCGGGACATGGATCAAAGGTAGCATCATGGTTCGTTGCGTCGTTGCAATTCTCACGCTCTTCGGCGTGCAGGCGACCGCCTGGGCACAGGCAGGGCCGCCGGACTCGGCGACCTGCCGGGGCCACGAGGCCAATCGGGATTTGTACTTCACCGTGCTCAAAGTGATCTTCAACGAGCGGCAGATCGACCGCGCCGAGGAGTTCTTCACGCCGGACTTCGTCAACCACAGCGCGCCGAAGATCCCCGGGGTAGCCCAGGGGCCGGCCGCGGTGCGCCAGTACCTGCCCTTGCTTGCCAAGGCGTTTCCCGATCGCCGGATCATTCACGACTTCGTGCTCTGCGACGGCGACTACGTGGTTGCGCACACCTTCGTTACAGGGACGCACACCGGCCCATACTTCGGGCGGCCGCCGACCGGCAGGTCCTTCCGGGTCACGGGCACGGACGTCTACAAGATCCGCGACGGCAAAATCGCGGCCCGCTGGGGCAACGAGGACGCACTTGGGCTCGAGCGGCAGATCGGCGTCGCCACCGGGCCGGAGATGAAGCTGGTGGCACCGGGAGAAAGCGCGCCTCCGTGACGCGCACCGATGCCCGACGCTACTTCGCCGCGTGAGCCCTGGGACGCGCGTGTAACGCGAGGAAATCGTCGGCCCGTGCTCTGCATCACGCGCGTCGGCACAGCGGACGAGGTGGCGGCGCGGGTGCGGGCCCGAAGACGGGCGCCGATCAGGTTGAGGGTTCGAAGAAGACGATCGCAAAGCCGCCGAATAACTGCACCGACCCGGCCCCACCGGGAATGCTGAAGGTGCCCGGCGGGGCCTCGACGGTTTCCTCGATCGACAGCGCGTCGAATTCGACGCCGCCCTGTCCCTCGAAGGGCTCGAAGCCGATGCGCACCAGGCGATTCTGGTCGTCGACGACCTCGGTCCAGTTGCTCAGCCTGAGGCTCCCCCGCAGCAGGACGTCGATGTCGTCGGTTGCATCGTCCAGCCAGCAGTCCTCGAAGCTCCAGTTGAAGTCATCGCCGGGGGAGACCTCGCCGGAACCGAGCCAGGTCAGTACCGATTCACCCTGGGCCAGCACGCCGGCCGGGGGACTCCCTGTAAACGCGTCGCAGGACCGGACCAGGGGCGCGGCGGCCAGCTCGTCATCGATGAGTTCCAGCACCCCGACGACCAAATCGGCCTGCTCCAGCGCGATCCCCAGGACCAGCAGTGCGCCCGCGGCGACCTGCTGCCACTCCGGGAACGTGTCGTTCAGGTCGCCGATCTCCTCGAAAGTCGCCCAGTCGTAGAATTCGGGTTCACCATTGTTGAGACGCAGCTCGACGCCCGGAGATGGCAGGTCCACGACGGTGGCCCGAATCGTGTCGATGCCGTAGCTCACCTCCCAGACCCCCGCGTCCGGGAAATCACCGTCGGCGCCGAAACCGATGTCCTCGATGATCGTGACGTCGAAGAAACCGAGCAGCGGGGCGGCCAGGTCGGTGTCCACCCTGAACGTGGACCCGCCGGACACGGTGTAGTCGCCGGACGCGACCGTGTAGCTGCCGTTGAGGCTGTCCTGCCCGAAATCCACGCGGATTGCGTATGTCTCGCCCTCCACGGTGATCCCGAGTGTCAGTGGATTCGGCGTACCGGCGCTGTTGAACAGCGCGAAGTCGTAGACGTCGAGGGTAGTCGGCGCGGTGTCGTCGCCGCCATCGAATCCGCCTCCTCCGCCGCCTCCGCCGCTGCCGATGATTGCGCCGAGCCCCAGCGCCGTGACCGCCGCCAGGGCCGCCGTGCGCCGAATCGTCAGACGGCCACCTGTCTTCATTGCGATTTCTCCGTTGTTCCGGCCGCTGAAGCGGCTCTGTTGCTGGCGCGTGCGCCGATCAGCCAGGCGCAGCCGCAGCCGAGCGCGATGGCGACCAGATCCAACCCGTCAAATCGGCCGCGCTCGAAGTACGGCCCGACGTTCTCCAGCAGGGGAATTCCCGCCCAGCCGGATGCGGTGTTGCACAGGAGTTGCGCAAGCGCCGGCAGCTGGCCGATCTCGAACACTCCGTCCACCAGGGCCCAACCGGCGCAGGCCCTCGTGGCGTTGCTCGCCGCCGGCGGCAGCACAAGTACCGTGATCAGGGAAAAGGCGAAGGCGTGGGTGAACGACGGCAGGCTGCCGCCGAACGGCCCCAATCCGGGGCCGGCCGTAGCCGGCCCGAATCTGGCGAAGTCCTGCAGCAGATAAACCGTGGTCCAGTCCCGCGCGAGCAAGTAGACGGCTATGCCGGCGACCAACGCGGCGGCGGCCATCAGCCACGGCGCGAGGCCGCGTTTGCCGGCCCGCGACAGCGCGCGCTCGTGATACCGGGCGTGGATGCAAAGGTGCCGGTCTGCGGTATTCGGACTGCGCATGGTTTAACCGGGATCGGTGCGCTCGTATTCGCCGCTTGTTCTTTCTTGTATCCAACATACCAGCGAAATCCGGGCCCCACCACGTTGTGGAAACCGAAACGAGACCGGGCTCCAGCTGCGGCGAGTGCAGATCCGGTCGGCGTGGCGCGATTCTGGCGAGCGACACCAGTCGGCCGCCGGCGCCGCGCGACAGCGCCGGCCAGTTAACAGAAGATGGCCGCACCTGAAGATCAGCGCCTTGAGTATGCTTTCTTGAATGTCATTCAGGACGCAGGCCCGCGGCGTGGCACGAATGTGCGTTCGTGACACTCAGCGCGACCCTCTCAACTTCAAGACATTCGTGGCCCGTTCGTGACTTTCCGCTTGGTCCGGCAGCGGATCGATGGTATCTATCGGGGGTCGTCGGCCGGCCGGGCGAGCCTGTCGCCGGCCCAGGATTTTCGGGCTTAATTTTTGGAGGAAACCCATGACGAAATCTCTGCCAAGAAAGAGCGGTCTCTCGGCCGGCGCGGCCTTGCTGACGCTTATGGCCGGCGGCTCCGCAGCCGTGCTCCTGTCCGGCGCCGCGGAAGCAGGCAATGCACGGGGGCATCTGTACTCGACCGCCGCCGTCAACAAGATCTGCGGTGTTGCGCAGCAGATCGTGGCCAGCACCAATCTGGAAGTGAACAACTCGATCTTCAGCGAGTGGACCGGCTTCGTGCAGTCCGACGCAACACCGTACTCCGTGGTCGCCGCACCGGGGCCGCTGCCGTGGAACCCGCCTGAGGAACCCGACCTGCCGCTGACCAGCACGCAGCACGTGATATACGGCCTTTACGGCACCGGAGACCGGGATTATCCGCAGGTCGTGTCCTGCAAGATGAAGAACGCGGAGTACCTTGTCGAGGCGGGCCTCGACACCGGCGCCGTGGACCAGTCCTGCCAGGCCGTCCATGAGTACTACGTGGACGAGGTCGTGGCGAGTCTGACCAACCCCGAGCAGGCCCAGTACGTGATGGAACCCGATGCGGAGTTCGAGTCGGACGCGCAGAACGATGCGGGACCGTTCTGGACCGCTGGCTTCCCGACTAACCCGTACCCGGTGCTCTATCGGGAAAGCGAGGGCGGGCCCATCCACATCAAGGCGAGCCGCTTGCTCGTTCCCGCATACCCGGGCAACGTGTTCATACCGTTCCCCCCGCCCGGCAACACGCTGTTTAATCTCTGCACCTTTACGAACGGCGGTCTTCCCGGCGGCACCTGCGAGCCCCGGAAATGGGGAGTGCGGTACTGTCACCTGGCGGCGCCCGAGTACATTCGCGAAGCGCTGACCGGCGGTGTGCAAGTGCCGATCATTCCGGGCGGGCCCTAGTCCGGGCCTGTAGTCGCTGGCGGCGGACATCGCCAGTCTCTCGCCAGCCAGGAAAAAGAAAGCCGGCGGATACCCTGTATCCGCCGGCTTTCTCTTGATGGCGAAGGCTCTCGGCCGGTGCCGTCGCATCGCAGTTCCAGGCTGCACCATCTGAAGACGTCCGCCACCGTGGCGCAATACGCGCCACCGGCACCCGGAACAGCCCGATCCGCGGCGGTCAGCCGTAGTTGACGCCAGCGCCCCTTTAAAAAAAGCGCCCACTGCTGTCGCAGGATCAGGTTCTCAGACACCAGCGCTTGCTCCGTGCGCACCGCAGAAACCAGGGCCCCAACGAAGATTCCAAACCACTGGAACACGCCAGCAGGGCCGTCCCCCCCGCCGGAGGAAAAAACAATAGAATCGATAAGAACGAATGTTCCGGACGTACGGGGAATCGGATGGTAGTTGCACGGCGGACGAGATGCTGGATCGTCGCAGTGATGGTGGTGACGGTGATCCTCGCCGGCTGCGCATCGCCGGAATACCGCTTCGGGGACACGCCGTACTCGACTCAGACCGAGGTGATCGGCGCCGTTGAGGAGTTCGTCGACAGCAACCTGGCGCAGATCGTCCCAGTCGGCGAGCCGGTGGGCGGGCAGGGGGTCGTGATTCTGGCGAGCGAAAAGCGCTTTCGGGACCGGGGTGTGATGAAACGCGAGGAAGCCGATATGGTCGGCGGGGAAAAGGCGGATCTTTTGGCGAAGACGGCCTTCATGGGGCACTCGATGATGGGCGAGGCCATCGGGCGGGCGCGATTATTCGATTACTTCAATATCGTCAGCTCGGACGATCCCGCGACTACCGCGGCGCTCACCCGCGGCCAGTTCGTGATCTGGTACGACCTGCGCGATTCGAGCAGTGCCCGGTGGTACGTCCGCAGCAACGTCGGCCGCACCGTGAGGGAAGTGCCCGTGGACACCCACGAACCAGTCGGTGCACCGCGAATTCAGAAATGGCTGCAGACGCTCAATGACACGCTGGTCAATCTGCACGGCAGTCCGAGGCCGGCCGCACATACAGATGGCTGAGCAGGCCATCAGTTCCGGTTGTTTGCTCGGCAGATGCCGCGGAACAGGTGCGGAATAGGTGCCGCGGTAACGGTCTGCGGCGTGTGTGCCTTGTGGCCCTCTTTCGCCTGGGGCCGCGCCGTAGCGGCCCCGCTTCGGCGTTGGGCGCGACGACACATTCGGACCGCGCGCATCGGCCGGGGGAAGGCACGCAGCACACCATCGGTGGCCCGCCAGGTCGCGGCCGGTTCGAGGGTCAGTAACTGCCCCTATTGTTCGGCTGTGCGGGCATCAGGCAGAGTCCGGCTGGATCGGGTTGGGAGAGTCCACCCTGTTCCCGCCACGAGGCACGACGGTGACGCACCAGATCGATGAGAAGCTGCAGGGCGCATACGAGGACATCCTGCGCCGCAACCCCGGCGAGGTTGAGTTCCATCAGGCCGTCCGCGAGGTTCTGGAGACGCTCGGGCCGGTGCTGGCCAAGTACCCCGAGTTCCAGGAGCGGAAGATCATCGAGCGCATCTGCGAGCCGGAACGGCAGATCATCTTCCGGGTGCCCTGGCAGGACGATCGCGGCGAAGTGCAGATCAACCGCGGTTTCCGCGTGCAGTACAACAGCGCCCTCGGCCCGTACAAGGGAGGGGTGCGCTTCCACCCCTCGGTGTACCTCGGCATCATCAAGTTCCTCGGCTTCGAGCAGATATTCAAAAACGCCCTGACCGGACTGCCGATCGGCGGCGGCAAGGGGGGCTCAGACTTCGATCCGAAGGGCAAGAGCGACAACGAGATCATGCGGTTCTGCCAGAGCTTCATGACGGAGCTCATGCGCTACATCGGTGAGCATACCGACGTGCCAGCCGGCGATATCGGCGTTGGTGGCCGCGAAATTGGCTACATGTTCGGCCAGTACAAGCGACTCACGTCACGTTACGAAGCCGGCGTGCTCACCGGCAAGGGCCTGGACTACGGCGGCTCGCTGGTGCGCACCGAGGCCACCGGCTACGGCGCCTCGTATTTCGTCAAGGAAATGCTCGAGGCCCGCAACGACAGCGTTACTGGCAAAACCTGCATCGTCTCCGGTTCGGGCAACGTGGCCATCTATACCATCGAGAAAATCCACCAGCTCGGCGGCAAAGTGCTGGCATGCTCGGACTCGAACGGTGTCGTCTACGACGACCGGGGCATCGACGTCGAGCTGGTGAAGCAGCTCAAGGAACGGGAACGACGCCGGATCAGGGACTATATCGAATATCGCAGCCACTCGAAGTACGTGGCCGGGGGCAACATCTGGGAGGTCCCCTGCCAGGTGGCCATGCCATCGGCGACCCAGAACGAGATCAACGGCAAAGATGCTGCCACGCTGGTCAGGAACGGCTGCATCGCCGTTGGCGAGGGCGCCAACATGCCGACCACTCCGGAGGGCGTGAAGGTGTTTCTCGCGGCCGGCATCGCCTACGGCCCGGGCAAGGCGGCCAACGCCGGCGGCGTGGCCACCAGCGCGCTGGAAATGCAGCAGAATGCCAGCCGCGACTCCTGGACCTTCGAATACACGGAGCAGCGGCTCGCCACCATCATGAAGAACATCCATGAGACCTGCTGGGAAACCGCCGAGGAATTCGGAGCCAAAGGCAACTACGTGGTCGGAGCGAACGTGGCCGGTTTCATCAAGGTAGCCAAGGCCATGGTGGCCCATGGCCTGATCTAGGCAGAGCGGCTGGCCTCTCTTCCCGTGGCACGACGACATCCGGCTCTCGTCCCCGTCGCGCGCGATCATCATGAGTGCCTGATCCTCGCGCAGCGGCTGGCGCGAGGGTCAACGGCATCGGGGCGGCAGTGGCCGGCAGAGCCGGCCGCGCAGGCCAGGATCCTCGGGGACTTCTTCGAAAGCCATCTCCGGCGTCACTTTGCCGTCGAAGAGCAAACGATCTTTCCGGCAGCGAGGCATGCGGGCGCGGATGCCGCAAATCTGGTGTCGCAACTGGCGGCCGAGCACCGGCGCATGGCCGAGCTCGTGCATGAACTGACGACGAACGCCGAGGTGACAGCGGACAGCCTCGCCGCATTCGGCGCACTGCTCAATGCGCACATTCGCCTCGAGGACAGGACCCTGTTCCCCTTGATGGAGGCGCGCCTGCCGCCCGACGCACTCTCGCGCCTGCAAGACGCCGTCGAGTCCCTCTACCGTTGATCCGTACTCTCGCCCCCGGCGGCACGAAAAAAATAGCCCCACCGACCTGCTGGTCGGCTTATTTACGCTTGCCGCGAATTCGCCAGCCGGTCGGGACCAGCGGCCATCGACGAGACCTCGAGTGGCCACCTCGCACCGGCTTGACGTCGGATATCGTGTAGATCGCCTCCGGGTCAGCCTCCCGCACGGTGCGCAGCAGTTCGCGCATGCGCCTGCGACCGGCGGTGACCAGCAGCACCTCGGCCGGCTGTCCCTCCACCTCGCCATCGAGTTCTACGACCTGGTGGCCCTCCTCGCGCAGCCGCCGCGCCAGGTCGCCGGGTCGGTGCAATGAAATGATGCGCAACAGCTCATGACCCATCGCCGCTTTCGATTCGAGCCACACACCGATGTAATTGCCGCAGGCGAAGCCGCCCGCGTAGGCGACCACCAGCGGCCAGGCGTTCATCTGCCGCAACACCTGCCCGACCGCCGTCACCCAGATCAGCACTTCGACGAAACCGATGAGCGCGGCCACCGCCGGATAGCCGCGGAACACGACGATCGAACGGAAGGTCCCGAGCGAGACGTCCACGATACGCAGGAAGAATATGGCCGGGGCCAGCAGCCACGGATGCTGGTCGAGAAGTTCGGGCATGTCCGCCATCGTAGGCCGGAATCACGGGCAAGGCGAGGCCGGCGGAAACCGCGGCTGTGTCGGCCGTTGGCTATGCGCAAACGATGGGCGCGCGGGTCAACTGCATTGCGCGCTGGCCGCGGGCGAGCCGGAACAGATCGTTGATTCCTGGAGGACGGACCGCATGAAAAAATCAACTCCCGCCATGGCCGTCGCCGGTCGACCACTGGCATTACCTCGTTACGGTCAGCAACGCCGTGGCGGGCGTTGGCGGACTGACGCTGACGTTCGAAGTCTCTCAGCCCTGCGACGACGATGCCGGGCAGTACATTCCGCTGTCGGTGCCCCAGGTGCCGGTCCCGCCCGCGGCCTTGTTTTTCGGATCGGCGCTCGGCTTGATCGCCGGGTTACGCCGCCGGGGACCATCCTAGCTGCAAGGCGCCACGTCCCC
>CAZFWB010000008.1:31560-38609 GCA_964522655.1 uncultured Chromatiaceae bacterium
TATTCCCCTCCTACCTACTGCACAAGGTCGAGCCGGTGACCGGCGGCACGCGCTACACGCTGGTGGCCTGGATCCACGGGCCGAGCTTCACCTGAATGGCGGGTGCGCGGTCGCTCCCGGCGAGCACGGACGAACAACGGCCGGCAGCACGCCAGCGGGAGACCAGCAGCACGTTGAAATGGCAGGACCGCGCTCTTTCAGCATCCCGCTAGGAAGGCGCTTTTTCCCCCTTCTCCTGACCGAAAGCCAGCTCGATCACCGACCCGGGATAACGGCGCGCGAGGCGCTCGAGGCTTGCGAACAGAAAGACCGTCGCGCCCAGCATTTCCAGGACTTCCTCGGCACTCGCGATCAGCATGTGCGTCCAGGTGTCTGCAACCGGACCCTGACTTGTCGCAGCCGTGACCTCGTCCAGTCCGACTGCTCCGCCAAGATACAGGGTCGCGGCAACGATAAAGAGCCCACGCGCCTGCCCGTCGAGATGCATGAGGAACTTCGCGACTACGAACGCTACGGCAATCGACAGTGGCACCAGCACCGGCATCAGCGCGCTGAAGGTCGGGAGATATTCGGCCATCATGGCCGTTCGCGGTGATACGTTGCCTTTCATGACGAAGAAAACAGGTTCGTGCAGGGCAGCAGTTTCGCTGACGGCCATCACGGCGAATACTGCCGCCAGCGCGTACCAGGCGAAGCGCATTGCCTGGGCCAGCCTGGCCGAGGTCCAGGAGGAAGCCCCGCAGGCGAGCAGAAGCACGCTCGAAAAAAGCGTCGGCAGGTTCTGCTCGCTGTTCAGGTCGAAGAGGGAAATCAGCCCGAACAGATAACTGAAGCCGAAGACGCGGCTTGCGATCATCGCACCGAGGTGCAGCACCGACAGCGTGGCGATACACCACAGGAGAGAAACCAGAATCGTCTTGGGCGCCAACCGGTACCGCATCTGAGGGAGCGTACAGGGTTTGACTGCCTCGTGAGAAGGGAGCCGTTCGCAACCTCGCCGGCCACGAGGATCGGCCTCAAAACGTCGCCGGTTTGGCTCCGCATCACTTCACCACCGGGCCTGCCGGATCCACCCCGATCGGTTAGGGATAAGCCGATTAGCCTTCCCGGGCCGACTGCTGTTCTCGAGGAATAGGCGCCGGGTCGCGGTTTTCGACGTTTCCCCAGATCGCCGTCGGCGATGATCTGAATCTGATCGGAGATCGTGACACAGGGCGCGGCCGCAAGGGCCTTCGCCAACAACTTCGAAACCCGCGACCCGGCACGGCGAGGCCCAAACCAGACGTAAGATTCAGCAGCGGTTACGCTTTCTCCGCGAGCGTCTGTAACCGCCCGCGCAGCCAGCGGTGCATCGGATCGTGCTGCACGCGCGGATGCCACACAGCAATGACGTCGAAATCGGGCACGCCGACGGGCGGCGCAAACAGCTTGAGCGAGGAAGACAATCCCTTCACCAGCCGCTCTGGCGCGACGGCGACGAGATCGCTGTCAGCGAGGAGATGCGGCAGGATCAGGAAATTCGGCGCCGTAACGGCGATGCGCCGCTTCCGTCCGACCGCAGCGAGCGCTTCGTCCACTGGACCCGAAGCGGCGCCGCCCGCCGGCGAAACGAGCGCGTGATCGAATGAGCAGAACGCATCGATGTCGATCTTCGCTTTCTTTTTCGCAAGCGGATGCGTGCGACTGACGACGCCGACATAGCGCTCGCGGTAAAGAAAGCGGGAACGGAAATCGGCTTCCGCGAACGCCGGCGTCGTAACCGCGAGATCGACTTCACCGCTGCGCATGCGTTCGCGCAGGTTCACGATCTCGAGCGAGCGCAGCCGCAAAGCCACGCCTGGTGCCTCGACGCGCAATGCGCGCACGAGTGGCAGAAGCAGCGCATATTGCATGTAGTCCGTCGTCGCGATGGAGAAGAGCGCGCTTGAACGCGCCGGATCAAACGCCGACCTCCGCACAAGTTCGTCGGCCTGGAGCATGAGCTGGCGGACCTGTGCCTGCAGCGCTACAGCCTTCGGCGTCGACGTCAGACCGCGCTGGCTTCTGACGAAAAGCGGATCGTCGAACATGCGCCGCAGCTTCCGGAGCGCGTGACTGACAGCCGGCTGCGACATGGACAGGCGCGCTGCGGCTTTGGTGACGCTCTGCTCGTCGAGCAGCGCGTCGAGCACGGCCAACAGGCTGAGGTCGCCGCGTCTGATATTCGTCATATGAATATTTTAAATGAAAACACTTCATTGGATGAATATACCCCGCCCGAGCATCATCAGATTCGCGCCGAATGGCGCAGCAGTCGCCACGTAAGGAATCAACGAGGAGAAAGTAATGAAGGCCATCATCATTCGCCGCTTCGGCGATGCATCCGTTCTCGACCACACGGATATTTCAAAGCCGGAGCCGAGACCCGGCCACGTGCTGGTCAGGGTCGAAGCCGTCGGAACGAATTATTACGACGTACTGGTGCGCTCCGGCGCAGTCAGCCAGACGATCCCGCTGCCGCATATCATCGGATCGGACGCCGTCGGCGCCGTCGAGGATGTCGGCGAAGGCGTCGAGGGCTACAAACCGGGTGATCGCGTCATTCTCGCGCCCGGGTATCCGACGAAGCCGCAGGAATGGACGTTCCCGCGAGAGAACGAGGCGCCGAGCTATTTCCCGACCGGCACCTATGAGCGCGGCGCCTATACGCAATACATGGAAGTGCATCAGCGCTGGCTGCTCGCGGACGACTCAGACTTTGCGCCGGAAGCGCTGGCGACGATGCCGCTGGTGCTCGTTACCGCCGTCAACGCGGTGAAGACCAAGGGCGAGTTGAAACCCGGGCAGAAAGTCTTCGTGCAGGGCGGCGCGTCCGGCAGCGGCAGCATGGCGATCCAGGTCGCAAAGGCGCTCGGCGCGTCTGTCGTCACGACCGTGAGCACCGCGGCCAAGGAAAAGGTCGCGCGTGAGATGGGCGCCGACGAAGTCGTGCGCTATCGCGACCAGAATGTAGTTGACGCCGTGCGCGCATGGTCCGGCGGCGACGGGGTCGATCTCGTCATCGATCCGGTCGGCGGCGCGACACTCGCCGACAGCCTCAACGTGCTACGCCCACGCGGCATTCTTGTGAACTTCGGCCTCGTCGGCGGCGCGGCGGCGACGATCCCGCATCTTTATCCGTTTTTCCGCAACGAGCTTCAGATCCGCGGCAGCTGGATGGGCAGCATGGAGGAATTGCGCTTCGGGCTGGCGCTCGCGGCGCGCCATAAATTCAAGAGCGCGCTCGATCGTGTGCTGCCGCTCAGCGCCGCGCGTGAGGCGCACGGCCTGATCGAAAACGGCAAGGTCAACGGCAAGCTGGCGCTCAACCCATGGACGTAGCGCGGCGCGTGCGATGGTCCTTCGACGAGACGGTGATGCGCCGCCTTGCGGAGAGCGGCTGCACGCTTCCGGCGCCGGCGAGACCGCGCGGACACTATGAAGCGACGCGATGCGTCGACAGCTGGCTGTTCGTTTCCGGGCAGTTTCCGATGCGTGACGGCATCGCAATCCATGCCGGCAGAGTCGGCGGCGAACTGACCATCGATGAGGGGCGGGCTGCGGCGCGCCAGGCGGCGCTCAACGTGCTGGCGCAGATACGCGCCGCACTCGGATCGTTCGATCACCTCGAAGGACTTGCGCGGATCGAGGGCCACGTTGCGGCGGCGCCGGGATTCACAGACGCGCCGGCCGTGCTGGACGGCGCATCGGAACTGTTCGCCGCCGCACTTGGCGATCGCGGGCGGCATGCCCGCACGGCGTTTATCCATCCGGCGCTGCCGCTCGGCATGACCATCGAACTCGTGGCGACGGCGAAGGTGAGAGTTGGGAAATGGGTGCCGGGTCGTAGTTTTCGACGTCTCCGGAGAGCGCCGTCAGCGAAGATCTGCATCTGAGATTTCGGCGCCAGCATCCGACCGCAGAGCCCTTCGCCAACGGCTTCGAAACCTGCGACTCGGCCCCGGTTCCCCGGAGTGACGACCCTGCAGGTGCGCGCCGCGCGCGAGTGATGCGCCGGACACAGATCGGCTCCGGGGTCCTTCGACGTCTAGACATCTGCGGGATTCTGATCCGATCCGGGGACTTGCGCCGAGGGTCGAGTGAGCGTTGAACATAATCAGCCGCCGGCCGAGCGACATGTCGCAGATCGTTCACGCTGCGCGTCTATACTCCTGCGCGCGCAAGGGGTACCGAGGGAGGCTGCGTCATGAAGTGGGTGAAATGGTCCGCGCTGATCGTGCTCGGGCTCGCGGGATCGGCTGCGAGCGCCGGCGTCTACTGCAATCAGAAATTCCCTGTCGGCACCTCTTATGTGCCGTACTGCACGAACAAGAAGTCCGGCCCTGCCGTCTTCGTGATTCACGGCACCAACCGTAATGCTGACGACTACCTCGATTATCTCGACGACCTCGACACCCTGGTGATTGCCCCTGAGTTCCAGAAGTCGGGACCCGGCGTGTACTGGTCCACATCGGCGTGGAACAAGGGCGACCCGTCGACTGATTCCCAGCGCATCAGCTCCTTTGACGTCCTGGACCGCATGGTCGAGATGTACCACGGCGTGGTGGTCGTCGGGCACAGCGGCGGCGGGCAGTTCGTCAACCGCTATTCCGCCGGGACGCGCCTGCAGGGACTCACTTACATCGTCGCCAACCCGAGCTCGTACATGTATCTCAACAAGAGCCGGCCCTTCGGCAGCAGCAGCACCTGCCCTTACTACAACGAGTATCGCTACGGCCTCGAAGACCTGAATGACTACATGCAGGTCGGGCTTGCCCCGGACTATCCGAACCGCAACGTGATCTACATGCTGGGCGATCGCGACACTGCAATCGACTCGAACCTGGACACCACCTGTCTGGCGAACCGCCAGGGTCGCCATCGCTACGAACGCGGCCTGAAGTTCTACGAACACCTCGCCCAGCACTACGGGCGGCCCGTGCACAAGAAAGTCGTCGTGAGCGGCGTCGGTCACAGCCCCTCACAAATGCTCCAGGCGGCCCGCCCGTACATCACCACCGCGGTCTCCCTGGCCAGCGGAGCCACGGGCTGCGCCAGCGGATGTCACTCGCCTGCGCGATGATGATGCGCCCCGCCGAAGCGGGGCTCTGTCTCCTTCGTCGCGCGGATTCGACCCGGCGCGCTCACTCGCGCAGGAGCCACGACCGCATCAGTTCCTTGATCACGGTCTGGTAGGGCCGGCCTGACAACCGCGCCCGGGTCTTGAAGGCCTCCAGCAGGTCCTCGGGCACCTTCAGGCTGATGAGCCGCGACGGGGAGCGCCCCGGTCCGCGCCCGCCATGCAGCACGCGGAAGTCCTCGACAAACCGGATGATCTGATCCGGTGTCATCCGGCGGCATTGTTCCAGATACTCCGGCGTGAAGTACTGCACCGGCCTCATCGCAAATTCTCCAGTGCCTCGACATCCGCGAGATCCTGCGCACGCCCGCTGGCGCGCTTCATGGCGATGAGATCCGCACGGGCCAGCACCCGCACCGGCCCATCGGCGGTGCTGACGGAGCGGACCTTTTTTCCCTTCAGGTCCGTGGAGATGATGACGTCGAGCTGCTCGGTAAGGTCCTTCGGGTTGTAGAAGTTCCAGGCGAGCAGGTTGCGATTGCGGATGTACTCGTCGCGAAACCGGAAGACGTCATCCGCGGTGACGGGTAGCCGCGAAACGAGGCCCAGGCCCTGGAGGGCCCGTTCCGCTGAACGCAGAGTGCGGGCGTTCCAGGCCAGGATGATGTCGACGTCGACGGTCCCGCGGACGGCGCCATGGAGCGCCACGGCGTAGCCGCCCACGAGCGCGTAGCGCACGCCGGCGGCATCGAGGGCAGCGGCCACCCGGGTCAGGAAGCTCATGTCGCGAGGATATACGGGTATATACCGTTGAGTCCAGCGTGCGGATAGTGTGTTCAACGCCCGTGTTCAGGCCGGTGCAGGCATCTTGCGCGATGCCGGCGACCCGCAGTCGCGGTCGTCGACTGTTGCAGAAACCGGTTGCGCTGCGGGAAATCTATGCGCGAGGGCTGGATTTTCGCGCTGCACGAGGCAGAGGGCGCCGGTGGCGCCAGCAGACGAGGCCTGCGAGCGCCGACCTGAACAGCGCCAAGCCACCCGGCACC
This sequence comes from uncultured Chromatiaceae bacterium, assembly GCA_964522655.1. Taxonomy (GTDB): domain Bacteria; phylum Pseudomonadota; class Gammaproteobacteria; order Steroidobacterales; genus QUBU01. Next base: position 37,705 of record CAZFWB010000008.1, read on the forward strand.
GGCACGGTGGAGATCACCACGTTGTCCACATCGACGTTGGCCAGCGGATCGGCCGAGACCTTGCCGGTCTTGAAGCCCATCGCAAAGCGTATCTCGCGCAGGTCGAGCTCCTCGGGTGCATAGATGGGCGAGGCGCTGAACGGCACCCCATCGACCAGCGACGTCCACTGCCGGGACACCTCGTCGAACAGTACCGACACGTGCATCACCGAGTCGTTGGTGAACGGGCGGGTATGCAGGCCGGTCGCGAACAGCACGCCATCGGCGAATATCTTTCCGCTGACCATCGCGGCGCCCGACTTTCCGAATCCGAAGTACCGGCACCTTAAGCCGGACGCGGAATCATGCGCCGACCGGTATGCAGAATCAAATGGCACGGCGAACAGCTATTGCCGCGGGCTGCGTTGGCAGGAACCGTTGGTTTCGCGGGTGGTCGATTTGATGTGCCGTCGCAGCTGATACCGCTCTGACCGGCTCGTTACAATTGATCCATGTGCGGTCCGGAATCGAGCTGGATTGCGCACAACGGCTATTGCTTGTTTAAGTGTCACCCAATGATTTCAATGTCCCGATCGGGCGCCCATGGATGTCGCCCTCTTTTCACAACATAGCCGGTGCCATCGCGATAGTACGATGTGGGCTCGAAAGTGAGACCGGAGTCTCGCCGTATAAGTTGTTTCGTCGTGAGATTGAGTATCCATGGTTTCGGCTGGAAATTCGCAGGGCGTCGTGATGTCTTGGCAGGAACAGTTGTCAATGACGGTCGCGCCCGAGAAATGCCTCGATTCGGCGTTTCGTCAGGTCCAATCTCTCTTGCGCTCAGCTCATAGGCTTTGTAGACGCGCTGCTTCAATAGCCGTGTCATAGGCTCGACTATACGCGCCCGGACCAGGCCGGAGGCCAGC
>CAZFWB010000009.1:0-26864 GCA_964522655.1 uncultured Chromatiaceae bacterium
ACGACGACCGCGCCGGGCTCTCCGGCGCGACGCCCCTGTAGCGCAAGTCCGACTCCTGGGGAGAATTCGTGTTCGACTGGGCCTGGGCCGATGCCTACCGCCGCTCCGGTCTGCGCTATTACCCCAAGCTGGTCGCGGCGGTGCCGTTCACGCCCGCGACCGGACCGCGGCTGCTGGTCGCCCCAGGCGCGGAGCGGCGCCCGGTCGTCTCGGCGCTGCTCGATGGCGCACTCGAGCAGGCCCGCGCGAGCGGAGCCTCGTCGCTGCACGTACTGTTCCCGGACGAGGCGCAGGCACTGGAGCTGCGCGAGCGCGGCCTGCTGCTGCGCAAGGACTGCCAGTTTCACTGGCACAATCAGGGGTACGGCAGTTTCGACGAGTTTCTGGCGGGATTCACCGCCGAGAAGCGCAAGAAGACGCGCCGGGAACGCCGCCGGGTCGCCGAGGCGGGCATCAGGTTTCGCGTGCTCAGCGGCGCGGAGATGAACGACGCCCTGTGGGCCAGCGTCCTGCCTCTCTACGCGCGAACTTTCTGGCGGCGCGGACACGATCCGTATCTCAGCGAGGCGTTTTTTCGCTCCGTCAGCCGTACGCTGCCTGCGCAGCTGGTCGTGATCGTCGCGATGGCGCATACCGAAGTGGTCGCAGCCGCGATCTGTTTTCGCAGCGACGACACCCTGTACGGACGATATTGGGGAAGTGCCGGTAACTTTCACAGCCTGCATTTCGAAACCTGCTATTACCAGGGCATCGAATACTGCATCGAAAACAAATTGCGGGTGTTCGAACCCGGCACCCAGGGCGAGCACAAGATCGCACGTGGCTTCGTTCCGACCGAGGTCTGGTCGGCGCACTGGCTGGCAGACTCCCGTTTCGCGGCCGCCGTCGATCGCTATCTCGCCAGCGAGCGGCGGCACATCGACGACTACATCGACGTGGTGCACGAGCACACGCCGTATCGCCGCGAGGCGCGCTGATTGCGCCCGGCGGCGCTGCGGGTCGCTACCGCCAGCTTCCGCACGGACACGCGGCGACGGTCATCAGGGGGCTTGCGCGTCCGCCGAACCTGTCGGGATGAGAAACCCGCCGGCGACGCCCGCCGCGTCGGCGGGTGCCACTTTTTTCGTCCTGGCAGCACGTGACGACTCCGCGAACGCGACTTCTGCCCGGAGGACTCACCGGCGGCGTCGCGTTGTTGCGCGGGGGGTCGAGTTCTTGCACAATCCGGCCGCGCGTTGAAGACCGGACGAGGAAATGGCCAAAGAGGAAGCCCTGCAGCTGGACGGCGTTGTGACCGAGACGCTTCCGAACACGACGTTTCGCGTGAAGCTCGACAACGGCCACGTCGTCACGGCGCATATTTCCGGCAAGATGCGCAAGAACTACATCCGCATCCTCACCGGCGATCGTGTCACGGTCGAGCTGACGCCCTACGACCTCACCAAGGGCCGTATCACCTACCGCGAACGCTAAAACCCTGCTTCCTCGCCCATCCGCGGCAATTCGACAGCGTGCTGGATCGTGCCTGTGGGAGTACGCCTGGCGCGGGCCATCAGGCACGGGGCCGATGCGTGGTGAGCGTACGTGTGAAGCCGGCTGCCAGGATGGTAGCAGCCGGCGTAACCCGTAGCGACGAGCACACGGACGTGCGAGGAGCAAGCGCTCACCGCGCATCGGCCCCATTGCTTCCGCCAATGCCCTTCCGATGCAAGCGTTCTCGCAAATCGGCGGAGGACCGAAGCTTCAGAACCGCCAGCGCGCCACCCGGTTGGCCAACGGCCTCGGCGCCGTTCAGCCCGACTCGGCCAGGTGCTCGAGTTTCTTGGTATTCGGCATCGCCTTCAGCGACAGGCCACCGTCGGCGCCGACGCCGATCACCACATGCCCGCCTTTGGCGAGCTCCCCGAACAGCAGCTGCTCGGCCAGGGGCCGCTTGATGTGCTCCTGTATGACGCGGGCCATGGGGCGCGCGCCCATCGCCGGATCGTAGCCCCGGTCGGCGAGCCACTCGCGGGCCTCGGCCTCCAGCTCCACCGTGACGTCGTTGCGCTCGAGCGCCGCCTCCAGCTCCATGACCATTTTGTCCACGACCCGCAGGACCGCGTCCCGGCCGAGAGGGCGGAACTGAATGATGGCGTCGAGACGATTGCGAAACTCGGGCGCGAACATCTTGGTCAGGATCGCCATGCCGTCGGTGCTGTGATCCTGCTGCGTGAAGCCGATCGACGCGCGGCTCATCTCCTGCGCGCCGGCGTTGGTCGTCATGACGATGATGACGTTGCGGAAATCCGCCTTGCGCCCGTTGTTGTCCGTCAGCGTTCCGTGATCCATGACCTGCAGCAGCAGGTTGAACACCTCCGGGTGAGCTTTTTCGATCTCGTCGAGGAGCAGCACCGAGTGAGGGTTCTTGCTCACCGCCTCGGTCAGCAGCCCGCCCTGGTCGAAGCCGACGTATCCCGGGGGCGCGCCGATCAGCCGCGACACGGTATGCCGCTCCATGTATTCGGACATGTCGAAGCGAATGAGCTCGATGCCGAGGCAATGGGCGAGCTGGCGCGTGACCTCGGTCTTGCCAACGCCGGTCGGGCCCGCGAACAGGAATGCGCCCACCGGCTTTTCCGGTTCCCGCAATCCGGATCGCGCCATCTTGATGGCGGAGGCGAGCGCCTCGATAGCCTGATCCTGCCCGAAAATGACCAACTTCAGGTCGCGCTCCAGGTTGCGCAGCTGATCGCGGTCGGAGGCCGAAACGCTCTTTGGCGGAATCCTGGCCATTCGGGCCACGACCTTCTCGATCTGTGGCACGTCGACCAGGTCCGTGCGCGTCTCCGGCGGTTCCAGCCGCATGCTGGCCCCCGCCTCGTCAATGACGTCGATCGCCTTGTCCGGCAGATGTCGTTCATTGATGTGGCGCGCAGAAAGTTCGGCCGCGGCTTCGAGAGCCGGGTCCGTGTAACGCACGCCATGATGCTCCTCGAAGCGCGAGCGCAGGCCCTTGAGGATCTCCACCGATTCCGGCACCGAGGGCTCGAGCACATCGATCTTCTGGAAGCGGCGCGCGAGTGCATGGTCCTTTTCGAAAATGTGGCGGTACTCGCGATAGGTCGTCGAGCCGATGCAGCGAAGCTCGCCGCTCGCGAGCACCGGCTTGATCAGATTGGAAGCATCCAGCACCCCGCCGGAGGCAGCCCCGGCGCCGATCACCGTGTGGATCTCGTCGATGAACAGTATCGCCCCGGGATTCTTTTTCAGTTCGTTGATTACGCCCTTGAAGCGCTTCTCGAAATCCCCGCGGTACTTCGTGCCCGCGAGGAGCGAGCCCATGTCGAGCGCATAAATGGTGCAGTCCTTGAGCACCGGCGGCACCGCCCCGTCCACGATCATCTTCGCCAGCCCTTCCGCCAGGGCGGTCTTGCCGACACCTGCCTCGCCGACATACAGCGGATTGTTCTTGCGGCGCCGGCATAGCACCTGGATGGTTCGCTCGATCTCCGCCTGCCGGCCGATCAGCGGGTCGATACGCCCTTCGGCAGCGCGCCGGTTCAGGTTCGACGCATAACTCTCGAGCGGGTTGCCGGAAGCCTCGCCTTCGCCCTCCTCGCCCTCCGCGCCGCGCGCGCCCGGCCCGCGGCGCTCGCCGAACTTGGCGAGACCGTGCGATATGAAGTTCACCACGTCGAGCCGCGTCACATCGTGCAGCCCTAGCAGGTAAACCGCGTGCGACTGCTTCTCGCCGAAGATCGCGACCAGCACGTTCTCGCCCTTCACTTCCTTCTTGCCGCTCGATTGAACGTGGAAAACCGCGCGCTGCAGCACGCGCTGGAAGCCGAGCGTAGGCTGAACGTCCTGGTCACTCTCGCCCTTGAGGCGCGGCGTGGACTGGTCGGTGAACTCCTCCAGCTCCCTGCGCAGCCGCTCGAGATCGGAACCGCAGGACTTGAGGATCTCAGCAACCGCTGGTATGTCGAGAATCGCCAGCAGCAGGTGCTCGACCGTCATGTATTCATGACGGTTGTTGCGAGCCTGCTGAAAGGCCTCATTGAGACAGTATTCGAGTTCGCTGCTTAACATCCCTGTATCACGCCTCTTCCAGAGTGCAGAGCAAAGGGTGCTGGTGCTGCTGCGAGTACGACGTCACCTGGGCCACCTTGGTCTCGGCGATCTCATAGGTATACACGCCGCACACGCCTTTTCCCTTCGTATGCACCTCGAGCATGATGCGGGTCGCCCTGGGCCGGTCCATCGCAAATATCAGTTCCAGAACCTCCACCACAAACTCCATCGGGGTGTAGTCGTCGTTGATCAGTATGACCCGGAACAGGGGGGGCTTCTTGAGCTTGGGCTTTGCTTCCTCGACCGCAAGCCCGCGCCCCTCCTCCGGGCGACCGTCGGGCTGATTGCCGTCACTGGCCATGTGCATGCCTGCCGGTAATCAATGTAACTGTCGCGACACCCGACATTTTATCGTTCAGTCTGGCCCGATCACACCGCTCGGGAAATATGTATAACCCTCCCGGGTACGCCCGTTCCGTGAGCCGTTCCACCTTTGTGGCCCGGCGACCTGTAGACGCCGTGCCGGCGGGCTGGTTCCTCGGGGCTTCAAACCGCGCGTTAATTCTCATCTCCATGTCGATGCTGTGCAACAGAATACGCGTTGGCCCCGCCCTTACCGGAAACCGATCATTATGCTAACTTGCTCCCTCGCCCGGAGGCGACCCTAGGCGCCTCTCGCGTTGGGGCTGCGCGTGGAAATCCTTTGAATCTTGCCCAGATCATTCAGCGCTGGAACATAGAGAACCCGGCGGCGTTGGCGGCCCGCGCCAGCGACACGCTGCCGTTCTGGATCTCGTTGCTGCTGGTGATAGCTATCGGCTACTACGCGGCCCGCCTGGTATGGCTGCTCTTTCCCGTGCCGCAGGCGGAGGCATGGATGCCACCGCCGCTCAGCGGCACACCGCCGCCGACGGCCGGCAGCAACGCGTCGGCGTATGCGGCCATTGCCGAGGCCCATCTGTTCGGGCGCTCGGAGGCCAGTGCGGAGCCTTCCGAGATCGCAATTGAAGACGCGCCCGAGACTCAGCTCGATTTGCAGCTGCGCGGCGCGGTCGCGGCGCCCGACGAGCGATTCGCCCACGCCATAATCGCCGACAACAGCGGCACGGAGAAGGTCTATTTCATCAAGGACACCGTTCCGGGCGGAGCAACGGTGCAGGGCATTCAGCCGGACCGCGTCGTGCTCAGCCGCGGCGGCGTTATCGAGATCCTGCCGCTGCCGCGGATTTCCTCGGGCGGCGCTCCGCCGAATGCCGCGCGGGCCATCCCCGCCCCTGCGGCCCGCCGCGCCCAGCTCCCCTCCATGCAGGAGGTGGTTACCCAGAACGCCAACACGTTCACGGAAATCATCCGGCCGCAGCCTTTCATGCCCAATGGGGAACTGAAGGGCTACCGCATCTATCCAGGCCGTAATCGCGACCAGTTCGTCGCGCTTGGCCTGCAGCCTGGGGACCTTGTCACAGAAATCAACGGCATGACCCTGAATAATCCCGCCCAGGCCATGGAATTGTTCCGCTCTCTGGCGGACACGACGCAGGTCACAGTGACCATCGAGCGCGAGGGTCAGCCGCAAACGCTTACGCTGGATACGACGCAGGTCGCGGCCGCCAGTGGCGGAGCGACGCAGTAATCACCATGTCGCGAATCCGCACAAGCCGATCCGCCGCGCTCGTCGCCCTGCTGTTGCTGTCGGCCGTCGGGCGCGGGCAGCAGGCGAACGTCACCCCCAATTACAAGGACGCCGACATTCGCCAGGTCATCGAGGCGGTCGGCGCCGTGACCGGGCGGAACTTCGTCCTCGACCCCAGGGTGAAGGCCCAGGTCACCATGCTGTCCTCCGCACCGATGACGCCGGACGCCTTCTACGAGGCCTTCCTGTCCATTCTCTCCGTCTATGGTTTCGTCGCGGTACCGTCCGGCAACGTGGTCAAGATCCTCCCCGATGCGAATGCCAGGCAGGTTCCGGGGGCGGAAACAGCCCCTGGGGGCGGGCGGTTGGCCGACGACATCGTCACGCGCGTGATCCCGGTGACGAACGTCGCCGCCGCGCAGCTGGTGCCGATCCTGCGACCGCTGATCCCGCAATACGGCCACCTCGCCGCGCATCCGCCTTCCAATCTGTTGATCATCTCCGACCGCGCCGCCAACGTCGAACGCATGACGCGTATCATCGAGCGCATCGACCGGGAAAGCACGGCCGACATCGAAGTGATCCGGCTCGAGAATGCTTCGGCCGCAGAGGTCGTTCGAGTCGTCACCACGCTCGGGCAGGGCGCCAAGACCGAAGGCGGCGCCGCCGCGGCAACCACGCTCGTCGCCGACGAGCGCACCAACAGCGTGCTGGTAAGCGGCGATCGCAACGAGCGGCTGCGCCTGCGCACGCTGGTCGCTCACCTCGACACCCCGCTGCAGGAAGGCGGCGACACGCGCGTCCGTTACCTGCGTTACGCGGACGCGAAGGAGCTTTCCACGAAACTGCAGAGCCAGTACCAGAAGCAGGCCGCCACGGCCGCTGCCGGTCAGAACGCGCCGCCACCGACGGAAAAAGGCGACATCATCATCTGGGCGGACGAGGCCACCAATGCGCTGATCATCACCGCGCCGCCCAAGGTCATGAAGGCGATGATGGCGGTGATCGACAGGCTCGATATCCGTCGCATGCAGGTCATGGTGGAGACCCTGATCGTCGAGGTATCCGCCGAGAAGGCCGCGGAGCTGGGGGTGAACTGGGCGGTGGCCGATGGTGACTTCGACAACGCCGTCGGCGTCACGCGCTTCGATCTGCCGAATTCCGGCGGAGGCGGTGTCGTCGGCCTCGCCGGTGCCGTTGAAAGCGGCGAGCCCGCTGCCTTCGCGGCCGCGCTCGGCAAGGGGCTGAACCTCGGCGTCGGCCGTCTGTCGGACTCCGGCACGAGTTTCGTGGCGGTGATCAACGCGCTTGCCTCCGACGCCGATACCAACATCATCGGCACACCGGTGCTGGTGACCATGGACAACGAGGAAGCGGAGATCAAGGTCGGCCAGGAGGTGCCGTTCGTGACCGGCCAGTACACCGACACGGGGGCGAGCGGCGGCGGCACCGGCGTCAATCCGTTTCAGACCATCCAGCGCGAGCAGGTCGGGCTGACGTTGAAACTCACCCCGCAGATCAATGAGGGCGACGCCGTACTGTTGAAGCTCGAGCAGGAGCTTTCCGCGCTGCAGGCCAATGTGCTCGGCGCCTCCGATCTCATCACCAGCAATCGCACCATTTCTACGTCGGTCATAGTGGAGGATGGCGGAACGCTCGTGCTCGGCGGACTCATTCAGGACGACCTGCGGGAGACGCAGCAGCGGATTCCCCTGCTCGGCAGCATACCCCTGATAGGCCACCTGTTCCGCGTCGACAGCAGCACGAAGAAGAAGACGAATCTCATGGTCTTTATCAAGCCGACCATTCTGCGAGACGATTCCCAGGCCGCCTTCGAGACCGACGCGAAATACAACTACATCCGCAACCAGCAGCTGGCACGAACGGACCGCAACGTCCGGCTGATGCCCGGCGAACCCCAGCCGGTGCTGCCTCCGATAGGCCCCGGGGAGCCGCCCGCGATCGACCTGCGCCAGCTGCGCACCGACGTGGAGTCGGTCGGCGCAGCCGCCCAACCGTCCGATGCCAGTCCCGGCCCATCAGACACCCGCTGAGATCGGCGCCGGCCTGACGGCGGTCGCGGCGGAAATCATTCCGCCTCCGCCGGCCGGACCCGCCGCCGAGGTCTCGCAGCAGTTGCTGCCTTTCACTTTCGCCAAGCGTCACGGCGTGCTGGTCCTCGGCTACGCGGACGGGCACGCGCAGGTGCTGGTGAAGCAGGACACCGCACCGCTCGCGATCGGCGAGACCCGCCGTTTCGTTGGCGTGCCGCTGCGCCTCACGGTCGTGTCAGGCGAGATCTTCGACGCGCGCCTGCAGGAGACCTACGAGCGCGAATCCAATTCCACCATGCAGATGGTGGACGGACTGGGCGACGACACGGACCTCTTTCTCGTCGCTCAGCAGCTGCCGGAGCCCTCCGACCTGCTCGAGAGCGACGATGACGCACCGATCATCCGCCTCATCAACGCGGTGCTGACTTCCGCCGTGAAGGAGAACGCCTCCGACATCCACATCGAGCCGTACGAGAATCGCCTGGTCATCCGCTTTCGAATCGATGGCGTGCTGCGCGAGGTGCTGCAGTCGCGCCGCGCCGTGGCCCCGCTCGTCGTTTCGCGAATCAAGGTCATGTCGAAGCTGGATATCGCCGAGAAGCGCCTGCCGCAGGATGGCCGGATTTCCCTGCGCGTGGCCGGTCGCGCGGTCGACGTGCGCGTTTCGACCATGCCCTCGGGCCACGGCGAGCGCGTGGTGCTGCGCCTGCTCGACAAGCATGCCGGACGCATCGACCTCAACCACCTCGGCATGGACCGCCCGACCCAGGACGCGATCGACGAGCTGATTCACAAGCCTCACGGCATCATCCTGGTCACCGGGCCGACCGGCTCGGGCAAGACCACGACGCTCTACGCGGCGCTGGAGCGGATCAATGACAACACGCGCAACATCATGACCGTGGAGGATCCCATCGAGTATTACATCGACGGAATCGGGCAGTCACAGGTGAACACGAAGGTCGAAATGACTTTCGCGCGCGGCCTGCGCGCCATCCTGCGCCAGGACCCGGACGTCGTAATGGTCGGCGAGATCCGCGACCTGGAAACCGCGGAAATCGCCGTTCAGGCGAGCCTCACCGGCCATCTCGTGCTCTCGACGCTGCACACCAACACCGCGGTCGGTGCCGTAACGAGGCTGCGCGACATGGGCATCGAGCCGTTCCTGCTGTCTTCGAGCCTGGTCGGCGTGCTGGCGCAACGCCTGGTGCGAGTGCTCGACCCGGACATGCGCGAGGCCTACACGGCCTCCGAATACGAGTGCCGGCTGCTGGGAATGGACCCGGCGCGGCCGCCGACGCTCTATCGTCCGCGGGCCGACGCGCTGGGCACCACCGGCTACAAGGGCCGCACCGGCATCTACGAGCTCGTCACCATCGACGACGAGCTGCGCACGATGATTCATGATGGTTCCGGAGAACACGAGCTCGAGCGGCATGCCCGCACCCGCAGCCCGAGCATCCGCGAGGACGGACTTAAGAAGGTCCTTTCAGGCATCACCACGCTGGAAGAGGTCCTGCGCGTGACGCGGGCAAACTAGGGCCTGCAGCGGCAGCAACGGTCGGGCGGAAATGGGCGCCTTCGAGTACACCGCAGTTGACCCATCCGGGCGCGAGACCCGCGGTGTAATCGAAGGCGACACGCCGCGGCAGGTCCGCCAGATCCTTCGCGAGCGGCGGCTGCTGCCGCTTGCCGTCGTCGAGGTTGCAGAGAGGGAAGCGACGCGCCAGCGCTCCTTCACGCTGCGCCGCTCCATGTCGGCCGCGGATCTCGCGCTGGTGACCCGCCAGCTCGCCACCCTGCTGCAATCGGCGTTGCCGCTCGAGGAGGCGCTGCTCGCCGTGGCCGAGCAGACGGAGGCACCGCGGGTCAAGAGCATCCTGCTCGGCGTGCGATCGAAGGTCATGGAAGGCCACACCCTCGCAGACGGCCTCGCCGAATTTCCCAAAGCGTTCCCCGAACTGTACCGGGCGACGATCGCCGCCGGCGAGCAGTCAGGCCACCTTGATGCCATTCTGGAGCGGCTCGCCGATTACACGGAGAGCCGCCAGGAGCTGCGCCGCAAGGTCCAGAACGCCATGATCTATCCCGTGGTGCTCACGTCACTGGCGCTGCTGATCGTCGGCGGCATGCTGGTATATGTCGTGCCGAAGGTGGTCGCCGTATTCGCCAATACCGGCCGGGAACTCCCGGCATTGACCCAGATCCTGATTACGACCAGCGGTTTCCTGCGCGAGTACGGGGTCGCCCTGCTGATCGGGCTCGTCCTGCTGGGCTGGGCGATCTCCCGGCTGCTGCGCCGGCCCGGCCCGCGATGGTCCTGGCACGCCACTCTCCTGCGTGTGCCGGTGATCGGGCGTCTCACGCGCGGCTTCAATACCGCGCGTTTCACCCGGACCTTCAGCATTCTCACCGGCAGCGGCGTGCCGGTGCTCGAGGCGCTGCGCATCGCCGCGGAAGTCGTGACCAACCTGCCGATGCAGGCCTCGGTGCGCGAGGCGGCTTCCCGGATACGCGAAGGCGCGCCGATCGGCAAGTCACTGGCGGTCAGCGGACACTTTCCCCCGATCTGCATTCACCTCATCTCGAGCGGCGAGGCCAGCGGCGAACTCGAGGTCATGCTGGCGCGCGCCGCAGCCAACCAGGAAAAGGAAATGGACGGACTGATCGCCGCCCTGATGGGCCTGATGGAGCCGGCCCTCATCATCACGATGGGCGCCATCGTCCTCGTCATCGTGCTGGCGATTCTGCTGCCCATTTTCGAACTCAACCAGCTCGTCGGCTGACGTACGGCTGCTCACCGGCCACGCGCATCGACTCGTTCCGGTCTGCGATTGCTGCCGACGCTGCGGGCAGCCATTGCGCGTGCCGTCACGCCCGGTTGCGACCGCTATTGCCATCCCCGGTAAATGCGATTATATAAGCCGCGATTCGACAACCACTGTGCAACGCATAGAGGAACGCTGCAGTGTCGGGTACTCCTGCCCCAGACGAACCGGAACCGGATGCCGAGGAACAGGAAGCTGAAACCCCGGCGGCGCCCGCGTCAACCGACAACGTCGGCGATATCTCCGTCGAGGTGAACGTCGAAGACCTGATTGCGCAGATCGAGGCCGAGTCGAAGGACGGCGTGTCGCCGAGCGGCTCGGCCCGGCGCAGGATCGAGGACATCCTCGAGGAAAAGCGCATAGCCCGGGAGATCATGGATCTCGACGACTTCGATATCGAGGATTGACCGGTCGCAAACCCTCCTGTAGAAGCTGCGGCGGACGGTCGCTGTCAGTGAAAATCCCGGCTCCCGGCGCGTAGCGCTCCCAGCAGGCGGCTGTGATCCTCCAGCCGGCCGGCGATCACGTGCAGCACATCGCCTTCGCGCTGTACCCGCCCCCACACTCCCAGCAGCGCCGCCTGCAGCAGCACGCGGCGCTGCCGTTCGGCAACAGCCTCCCACACGATGAGGTTGACATGTCCGCTCTCATCTTCCAGCGTCACGAAAATCACGCCATTGGCGCTGCCTGGCCGCTGCCGGGTGATCACGAGTCCGGCTGCGTGTACCAGGCTGTCGTGCGCCAGGTTCCATATCTCGGCCGCGCTCAGGATGCCTTCGCGGCGTAGTCGTGCGCGCAACAGCGCCAGCGGATGACGGCCGAGCGTCAGCCCCAGGTGCTCGTAGTCCGCTGCGATGTTCTCGCCCTCGGAAGGCCGCCGCAGCAGCGGTATTCCCTCCGCTATACGCACCCGCGGCAGCAACGGCAGCGGTTTCTCCACCCCGGCGACTTCCCAGGCCGCCCGATGGCGATGCCCGGCAATGGCGGCCAGCGCGCCGCAGGCGGCGAGCGCACCGAGATCGGCTGCGCTCAGGCCGGCGCGCTCCCTGAGATCCTGGACGCTTACGAAGAGCCCGGATTCCCGCGCCCGCTCGATATTGCCGGCCGCGGCTGTGGACAGACCAGCCGCCAGCCGCAGTCCGAGACGCAATGCCGGCCGGCCGCCTGTCCCGCGCTCCAGGCCACAGTCCCGGCTGCTGCGGTTCACATCCACCGGGCGCACCTCGACGCCGTGCCGGCGCGCGTCCTGCACAAGCTGGGTCGGCGCGTAAAAACCCATCGGCTGGCTGTTGAGCAGCGCACAGGTGAACGCCGCCGGCTCGTGACACTTCAGCCAGGCCGAGACGTACACCAGCAGCGCAAAGCTCGCCGCATGGGACTCCGGGAACCCGTATTCGCCGAAGCCGAGAATCTGGCGGAAGATCTGCCGTGCGAACGCCGGCTCGTAACCGCGCTTACGCATGCCATCCATGAGCCGTCGCTCGAAGGGCTCCAGCCCGCCACGCCGCTGCCACGCCGCCATTGCCCGGCGCAACTCGTCAGCCTCCCCCGGAGAAAAGCCCGCCGCCACGACGGCGAGTTGCATCACCTGCTCCTGGAAGATCGGCACGCCCAGGGTGCGCGAGAGCACCTGCTCCACCTCCCGGCTCGGGTAACTGACCGGCTCCTCGCCGTTGCGCCGACGCAGGTAAGGATGAACCATGTCACCCTGGATCGGACCAGGCCGGATGATGGCCACCTCGATGACGAGATCGTAATAGCAGCGGGGCCTGAGCCTGGGCAACATGGCCATCTGCGCCCGCGACTCGATCTGGAACACCCCCACGGTGTCGGCACGTCCGATCATCTCGTAGACCTGCGGATCTTCCGCCGGCACGGTGGCAAGCGTCAGTTCACGCCCGTGGTAATCATGGATCAGCGCCAGGCTGCGGCGGATTGCAGACAGCATCCCGAGACCCAGGACGTCCACCTTGAGCAAACCGAGGTCGTCGAGGTCATTCTTGTCCCACTGAATGACCGTGCGTTCGGGCATGGCGGCATTTTCGACCGGCACCAGTCGCGAGAGAGCTCCGCGGGCGATCACGAAACCGCCGACGTGCTGCGAGAGGTGGCGGGGGAAACCGATCAGGTCCCTGGCAAGCCGCACGAGGCGGCGTACCGTCGGGTTATCCGGGTCGAATCCCGCTTCGACGACGCGCTCGTCCTCGATACGCTGCCCATCCCACCATTGCATCGCCCGTGCCAGCCGCTCCACCTGCAAGCCTGCGAGTCCCATAGCCCTGGCGACATCACGCAACGCGCTGCGCGGTCGGTAGCTGATCACGGTGGCCGTCAGCGCCGCGCGCTCCCTGCCGTACTTCTGATAGATGTACTGGATGACTTCTTCCCGCCGCTCGTGCTCGAAATCGACGTCTATGTCGGGCGGCTCACCCCGCTCGCGGGAGATGAACCGCTCCACCAGCATGGACATGCGCGCCGGATCCACCTCCGTGATGCCGAGGCAGAAGCACACCGCGGAATTGGCAGCCGACCCGCGGCCCTGGCAGAGGATGCCGCGTCCCCGCGCATATCGCACGATGTCGTGGACGGTGAGGAAATACGCCTCGTATCCCAGCTCGGCGATCAGCCCCAGCTCATGCTCGATCTGCCGGCGCAACTCCCGCGGGATTCCCGACGGCCAGCGCCGCCGGACGCCCTGCTCCGTCAGTTCCCGGAGATGGCTTTGCGGGGTTTCACCCGCGGGCACCAGTTCCTCGGGATACTCGTAGCGCAGCTCCCCCAGGCTGAAGCGCGTCCGCGCGGCAATCTCGACGGTCGCCTGCAACAGCTCCGGCGGGTAGATCCGCGCCAGCTCCGCGCGCGAACGCAGATGGCGCTCACCGCTCGCATACAGCCTCCCGCTCGCCTCAGCGAGTGTCGTTCTCATGCGGATGGCTGACAGGACATCCTGCAGCGCGCGGCGGCCACGCACGTGCATGTGCACATCGCCCATACCTACGGCGGGCAAATGACTGGCGCGGGATAGCGCCATGAGAGAGGCGAGCTTTGCGGCATCGTCACCGTCTGCGAGCAGTTCAACGCCCAGCCAGGAGCGGCCCGGGAAACGATCGCGCACCCATGCCGCATCCATCAGCCCGGCGCAGCCGATCCCGGGAATCCAGATGACGAGACAGCCATCGAGAGAGGCATTGCCGACGTCGTCCCGGGTCAGCCGGTAGCCACCCTTGGCCGCAGCACGCCGGCCAAGGGTGATCAGTTCGCAGAGTTGACCGTAACCCTGGCGGTGCATCGCCAGCAGCAACAGATGCATTCCATCGGCCAGCCGAAACTCCGCCCCGACGATGAGCTTCACGCCCAGCTCGCGGGCGGCCACGTGGGCGCGGACGATGCCGGCGACGGAACATTCATCCGTGATGGCGAGCGCCGCGTAGCCGAGCTTGCCGGCACGCTGCGCCAGTTCCGCGGGGTGGGATGCGCCGCGCAGGAACGTGAAATTGCTGATGCAATGAAGCTCAGCGTACTCGGGTAACGGCACAGTCATTGTTTTTTTCTGCCCTGTTGAGCGGTGGGCTGGTGCCGGCGAACGCAGGTATGGAGCCGGTTGCCAGGATGGCAGCAGCCGGCGCAACTCGTAGTGAGGAGCGCGTGGAAGTGCGACGAACGGCGTTCGGCGCACCAGCCCATTGCCCTCAGCGTTGCCACCGTGCCGGCACAGTTCGTCCGCTCAGGTTCATGCTCACGAGCGCTCAGCCGAACAAGCCGTGCAGGTACCAACCACCCTCGCGCAGATCCCGAAAGATCCACATCCGCAACCCGTGCGGATTACGTGCCACGTGGTAGTCGCGCCGTATATCGCGCCCATCCCACCAACCCGTCTCGATGCGCTCCGGCCCGCTCTCGAAAGTAACCCGACCATGAAAAAACGGTGTGCCGGCGCGCGCAGCCAGCACCAGCGGGGACTCGAGCAGCCATAACGGACGGCACGCGCCCCGTGACATGCCCTCCCCGGTCAGGGGGTGCCGCTCCAGGAGATCAGACACCACCCGCCAGGCCGCTTCGGGACGATGCTCATGGCGAGGACGTATGCCATGCACGGCATCCTGTCCAAGGCGCATCCGCAGCCGCTCCACGAGTCCGGCCAGCCGCTCATCCGGATCCAGCGGCTGGCCGAACAGGTCGCTTCCCGCAGCTGCTCCCGACTGCGCCACTTCGGCCTCCAGCTTTATGGAGATCACCGGCGCCGGCACTGCCAGGGTGGCCAGGCGTATGGCCGCCAGTTCCTCCAGATGGCCGGCATCTGCGGTTGGCCTGAGCAGACCGATACGCAACAAGGTGGCCGGTTCGACGTCATGACGCAGGTGCGCCCATAGCGCTCGCGCTCCCCCCTGGCGCCGGCGTAAATACCCCTCCAGCCTGTGCAGCAGAATGCGCAGCGCTTCGATGAGAAAGACGCTTTCCCGCGTCTCGACCGGCAAGTCCAGCTCATCGTGAAATCCGTCCTCCTGCCGGAACATCTGCCGCGACTCGGGGCGTCGGCCCAATGCCTCGTCGATCTCGATGAGACAATCCGCACCGATCCTCCGAGCTAGGCCATCGCGCGGCAGGCGCATGCACTCGCCCAGTCTCGCTACGCCCATGCGCCGCAGCTTCTGCCGGACCTCTTCCGGCCAGCCGGGCAGCTGCAACGGCAGGCGGGCCAGCACGCCCGGCAGAAGCGCTGCCTCGGTCACGGTGAGCTGCTCGCCAGAGCAGGCCAGCCAGAAAGCGGCGCGCGCGGTCGGCGCGACGGCAGACAGCACGGCATGGCCGCGGTGTTCCATTGCCGCGACAGCAGCCGCACGCAGTCTGCGGGGGCCGCCAAACAAACCGGCGCTGCCGCCGATTTCCAGCAGCAACGCGCCATGGGGATCAAGGTTTACCGACGGGGTGAAGCACGTCGCCCAGGCGGCAAGCCTGCACAACGCTTCGCACTCGAGAGCGGGTTCGCGAGTCTTTGCCTCGAGTTGCGGCAGCAGCGCCAGCGCTGCGTTAACCGGCATGCCGGGCCGCACCCCGTGGCGGTGGGCGATGGCGTCACAGAGCAGGACAGCGGGCCTTCGCCCTGCCCCGTCGAGAACCACGAGGGGCGTACCCGCGTTGCCGCCGAGAATGTCCAGCGGGAGCTGCGGAAAATATAGGCAGAGCCACAGTCGCCCGCCGACGCCTGGCTCCGCCGTGGCGGCGGGCGCATTCTCCGCCCGCGGCTCCGGGCATGCCGGCAACGGGGGTTGCCCGAGGATCAATGACTTTCCCGAAGATTCCGTCGCCGCGCTCATGGTTCATTTGCCCGTGTCCACGCTGACCACGACCGTCGGTCCGTCCCTGCGCTTCAGCACCCTCAACACGAGCCGATCCCTGTCGGGCTCGCGTAACAACCGGATCCGCAGGGGAGCGGGCGAGCGCAGCGATTGCAGGTACGCAGGGCGAAATAACACCGTCCAGGCGCTGCTCGCTTCGGCAGCCAGCTGCAAACGGCGCAGCGAGACTGTGTCACGACTACCCGACCAGCCCATCACCGCCGTGCAGGCTTGCGCGTGCAATGCCTGTTCCATGGCCCATAACGTGTCAGCGTCGCGTTCCGAGCGGGCAAGCAACAATCTCGACAGGTCGATACCGGCCCGCGTCAGCGCGGGCGCATAGGGAATATGGGGAAAAGACACGAGGGCAGCCCAGCCGTTCTGCGCTCCGTGCCGGCGCTGCATCATCAGCCCGCGCAGAGCCGGCAGCAGCAGGGCGAACTCCCCCATGCCGTGCGCGTCGATGAGCAGCTCGGTCAGCTGGCCGAGAGGCCAGCCACCATTCAACACCTCATCGAATTCCGGCCATCCCGAAGAAATCGTTGCGCGAGCACGGGCCGTCACCCGCCCTGCCAGCCAGACACGCGGATCCCGCAATAGCTGATCGAGCCGGCTCCCGGACGACATGGAGGCAATTCGTTGTCATCAGGCCGGATGATCAGGACAGCCTGTTGCGCAATACGCCGACCACGACACCTTCTATCACCATCGTCTTATCCTTGAGATCCACCCGGATGGGCTCGAAGTCGGGGTTCTCCGGCAAGAGCCATGCCACACGACCTTCCTGCCGATAACGTTTCACCGTCACCTCATCTTCCAGCCGCGCCACGATGACCTGCCCGTTGCGAACGTCCGGTGTGCGCCACACGGCGACCAGGTCTCCGTCGAGTATCCCGGCGTCCCTCATGCTCATGCCCTGCACCCTGAGCAGGTAATGCGGCCTGGGATTGAACAGCGACATGTCGATGCGATAGCGATTCTCGATATTTTCCTGCGCGAGAATCGGCTGTCCGGCTGCCACACGGCCCACGAGGGGCAACAGGTCCTGGTCGCGCAGCTCGCCGCTGAGCTGAATCCCGCGTGAAGCCCCCGGTACGAGGTCGATCACCCCTTTGCGTTGCAGAGCCCGCAGGTGGTCCTCGGCGGCGTTGGCCGATCGAAAGCCGAGGGCACGGGCGATTTCCGCACGAGTGGGCGGCATGCCGTTTTCCTCTATAGAGGATTGAATAAACGAGAGAATTTCGGACTGTCTGGACGTCAACTCGGCCATGGGAAAACCTGTACTAAAAAACAGTAGCTGTAATCTTATACAGTATCGACCAGGACGCAAGCCCATCGGCCTGAAAGATCCGCCAGCGGTCCCGTCGCATCCGGCCCCCGGGCACGAACCCGCACCGTTTAACGGCGAAGTCAAACCGGATATCGGATTTCCACGACGCCGAGCACGCGTCATAGGCGCCCGGCGCGAGTCCACGCGTTGACTCGCCAAAACTGCGTTTTGGCACCCTCCGCCAGGACATGCATCGATGGCTTTCGACATGCACATCACGGGGATTCACCAGCGCTCACAGGATTGCGAACCCATGCGGATTCGTTCATCATTCTGCGCCTTGGGAGGGCGTTAGCTTGAGATTCCTCCCGCGTTTGGGGCGCGGTAATCACCGCATTTATTTCTTCCGTACCAATCTTCGAGGACCTGAAATGAACGCAAAGCTCGCAATTAAGGCTGGCATCGCCGCGCTTGCCATCACGATGGCTGCCGGCTGCACCGGAAACCTGCAGAAAGATCACGAGGCCCTGAGTGCGAAGGTCGATCAGCTCGCGAAGGATGTCGCGTCCGCCAAGTCCGCCGCTGACGCCGCCAATGCCGCGGCGACCGACGCGGGCAAGAAGGCGACCGGCGCTCAGAGCACGGCCAACCAGGCCCTCAACGCGGCCAACCAGAGCCAGGCCTGTTGCGACGCTACGAATGAGAAGATCGACCGGATGTTCAAGCGCAGCCAGGCGAAGTAACTCACCGGCGTTTTTCAGGAAGCCACACGGAAAGGCCGCAGCCCGCAAGGGTTGCGGCCTTGTCTTTTCAGGGCCCGCACCTCATCGGGCATCTCCGCCCGCGTTCAGCGCGGCACGCCGGACAGCACCGGCATCGACGACGACGCGCTCATGTCGGCCACCTGCGCCTGCGCCGAGGCGTCACCGACTCGCACGGGAATCCCGAGCTTGGCGCGATAGACTTCTTCCACCAGGTGCCAGTCCACGTCGGCAGGCCGTTCGCGAGTGGCCTCAACATAGGCTTCCGTGACTGCCGTCATGCCGCGTTCCTCCGAATGCACGTCCCCGTCCAGCGGCGGGTGAACCTCCATATATAAACCGTCTGCCGCCCAGCCGAACTTGATCGGCTGACTGACGATCTGCACGGCAGCGCCTACTGGCACCTGCGGGAAGAGCCATTGAATGTCCTCCGGGTACATGCGAATGCAGCCGTGTGTCACCTGCATGCCGATGCCGACCGGCTTGTTGGTGCCGTGGATGAGGTAGCTGGAAATGCTGAGCCGCATGGCATATTCGCCGAGCGGGTTCTCCGGGCCCGGCGGTACGATCTTTGGCAGAAAACGTCCGTCCGCGGCATGCTCGGCGCGGATACTCTCCGGTGGATACCAGGCCGGCTGGACCTGCTTGGATGCGATGCGGTGCCGGCCGAGCGGCGTCGACCAGTCCATGCGCCCGATACTGACCGGGAAGGTTGCAACCGCGGCCGCTCCGCTGGCCTGCGTGAAGTAGTACAGGCGGTATTCGGCGATATTGACGATCAGGCCCTCCCGCGCCCCCGCCGGCAGCACGTAGCGCTTCGGCAGCACGATCTCTGTGCCCTCCCCCGGGAGCCATGGATCGATACCGGGGTTGGCACGCAGCATCTCTTCGTAGCCAAGGCCTGCGCGACGCCCGATGTCGGTGAGCGTATCCTCGTAGTTCGCCGTCGTAACCTCCATCGCGCCCACGAGATCGGACCCGGGAAGCAGCAGAAGAGTTTCCGCATCCGACCGGCAGATCGCGCCGAGCAATGCCCCGGCAACGAGGCACGGGCCTTGCCACCACGGCCGCTTCTGGCGGGCACGGGTGGTAAAGCGCGCTGTCGTCGTTGGCCCGCGGTACATCGTCTGCCGACCTCGTCGTGACTGCAGCCACTATAGCGAAGCCGGGCGAGGCTTGGAACGCGCTGGGTTTGCGTCAGGTCGCGGCGAAGCAGCGGCCATCATGCCCGTTCAATAACGAAGCAGACAGGCGCCCCATGTGAAGCCGCCGCCGAATGCCTCGAGGAGCAGCAGGTCACCGCGCTTGATGCGCCCATCGCGCACCGCCACATCGAGCGCCATCGGCACGGACGCTGCCGACGTATTGCCATGGTCCTGCAGTGTAAGGATCACCCTGTCCATGGACATGTTCAGGCGCCTGGCGGTCGCCTGAATGATGCGCAGATTGGCCTGGTGGGGTATCAGCCAGTCGACCGCGGACCGCTCGAGCTTGTTGGCATCGAGCGCCTCGTCGACGATCCCCTCGAGGGTCTTGACCGCGACCTTGAAGACCTCGTTGCCCTTCATCTGGATGTAGGCCCCCTCGCCATACATGGCATCGGGTCGCCGCGAGGGTCCGTAGGGAAAGTAAAGCAGATCCTTGTAACTGCCGTCAGCGCCGAGGTGACAGGACAGAATGCCGGGGGACTCGGCCGGCTGCAGCACCACGGCGCCGGCACCGTCACCGAACAACACGCAGGTGGTGCGGTCGTTCCAGTCGGTGATGCGCGAGAGCGTCTCGGCGCCGATCACCAGCGCGCAGCGCGAACTTCCGGATGTCACGAACCGGTCTGCAATCGTCAGGGCGTAGATGAATCCGCTGCACGCCGCCTCCACGCTGAATGCCGGGCAGCCGCGTATTCCAAGCCGATCCTGCAGCAGACACCCGACGTTGGGGAAAACCACGTCGGGCGTGGTCGTGCCCACGACCAGGAAGTCGATGTCGGCGGCAGTAATGCCGGCCGCGGCCATAGCCTCACGTGCGGCCCGTTCGGCCAGATCGGTGGTGGTCTGGTCGGCAGCGGCAATATGGCGCCGTTCGATTCCCGTGCGTTCGCGGATCCATTCGTCCGTGGTATCGACCATCTTCTCGAGGTCGAAATTGGATACGACCCTTTCGGGAAGGTAGCGCCCTGTTCCGGCGATGCGCGAGTACATTCAGCGGGCCTGCTCGTCAAGCAAACGGCGAATCTGGGCGGGCACCTGCTTCGAGACCTCCACAATGGCGGTGTTCAAGGCCTGGCGAAAAGCAAACTCGTCCGCACCGCCGTGACTCTTTATGACGATACCGTCGAGGCCGACGAGGCTGGCGCCGTTGTACCGGCGCGGATCCAGTTTCTCGCCGAGCGACTTCAGCACCGGACGGGCGGCCAGCCCCGCGAGTCGCCCGTAGATGCCACGACTGAATTCCTGGCGCAGAAAATGCCGGACCAGGCGCGCCGTTCCCTCCATGGATTTCAGCGCCACATTGCCGGTAAAGCCGTCGCAGACAACCACGTCAGCCCGCTGGTCGGGGATGCGATCGGCCTCGATGAATCCGACGTAATTGAGATGGCTCGCCGACAGGATCGCCGCTGCATCCCGGACGACGTCGTTGCCCTTGATGTCTTCCTCACCGATGTTGAGAAGCGCGATTCGTGGATACTCGATGTTCTCTATGCCGGTTGCCACGACCGACCCCATGACGGCGAACTGAAAGAGATGTTCAGCCGTGCAATCCGCATTGGCCCCCAGATCGAGCATGTAGGTTCGGCCATGCATGGTCGGGACTGGCACCATGATGGCCGGCCGGTCGATGCCGGGAAGGGTTTTCAGCACGAATCTTGCTGTCGCCATCAACGCGCCGGTATTACCGGCGCTCACACAGGCATCAGCCTGGCCGGCCTTTACCAGGTCGATTGCGATCCGCAGGGATGAGTCCTTTTTCTTGCGCAGGGCGTCCGCCGGCGACTCGTCCATCGCCACCACCTGGCTGGCGTCCTGCACGGTCACGCGACTGCCGAGTGATGGGTACTCGCCGAGGTGTCGTTCGATAGCCTCGCGCTGGCCGACGAGTATCAGGTGCATGTCGTCGCGCTCGCGCGTCATCCCGAGCGCGGCCGGAACGCAGACGTCCGCGCCACGGTCGCCGCCCATGGCATCCACGGCAATGGTTACTGGCTTAGCCAAGACGGACCTTCACACGGGCCGCAAGCACTGGCATACACGTCCGGCCGGCGTCTCGGCGCCGCTGGATTACTCTGCGGCGGGTTCGGTGGTGTCGATGATTTTCTTGCCGCGATAGTAGCCGTCGGGGCTGACGTGGTGGCGCCGATGGGTCTCACCAGTGGTCGGCTCCACGGACACTGCCGGTCTGTCCAGCCGGTCATGCGAGCGCCGCATTCCTCGGGTGGACGGGGTTCGACGCCTTTTCTGAACTGCCATCTCGAATCTCCTCGAAACCTTTTGCCTAGTTCTCGTCGCCGCCTGCCGATCGCATCATTCCCCTGAGGTGCGCGAACGGGCGGATCGTTCGTGGTTCGGTGGCCGCCGCTCCGGATCCGGTAACCGCCGTGGCCTGTCTGCATTCGGCGGAATCGGCGTGCATCGGAGCAAGCGGGAGCACCGCGAGAATTTCGTCCTCCACTGCTGCCCGCAGCGGCAATGCTCCGTTCTCATCCAATACAACGATGTCGAACGGACTCGCCAGTTCGCCCGCGCGTCGCTCGTCGTCAACCGCAGTCAGACTCGCATCGATATCGAGTCGCCAGGCAAACGCTGCCAGGCACCGTTGACAGATCAGGCTCAGGACACCATGTGCTTCGATGCGCACGACCGGCAGACCCTCCGGCCCCACCCTGAAGCTGACGGCGACCTGCACCGGTATCGTACTTGCTCCCGGCTCGTGCGCTACGAGCGCCGACAGACGCGGCAACTCGTCGGCGCGAAGAGCACCCGACAGGATCTCCCTCTGCGCAGCCATCTCCGCGAGCCTGGGCGCTGCGACGAGATCGGCGAGCATAGCCGGCGGAGTTTAAGGAGGGTGGCACACCCTGTCAAAATCAGTTAGCGTCCGGCCGCGATGTTCAGCGACGCTACCGAGGCCCCAGCCGCGCGGACGGACACGCCGATCGTCCTCGGCTCGGGTTCTGCTTACCGACGCGCATTGCTTGCCCGGCTGCTGCCACAGTTCGAAGTCGTCGTTCCGGCGGTGGACGAAACCCCGCGACCGCTCGAGACAGCCGAGGAACTTGCGCCGCGCCTCGCCCGGGCGAAAGCGCTGGAGGTTTCCCGGCTGCGACCCTCGGCGGTGGTGATCGCCAGTGACCAGGTCGCCGAATGCGGCGGACAACTGCTCGGCAAGCCGGGTTCCGTCGAGCGTGCCGTGAGCCAGCTCGGCTCCTGCTCAGGGCAGGCGCTGACCTTGCACACCGCCGTCTGCGTTTACGCTCCGCGCGAGGGGGGCCTCGAACTGCATCATCTGGACCGGACCCGCCTGAAATTTCGCGCCCTCACGCCGGAGGTGATCCGGCGTTACGTGGAACGCGACCGCCCGCTCGATTGTGCGGGAAGTTTCCGATTCGAGGGGCTCGGCGCTGCCCTGTTCACCGAGGTGCAGACGCGCGACCCTACTGCCATCCAGGGCTTGCCACTTCTGTGGCTCGCGCAGGCGCTCGAACGACTGGAAATCCCGGTGCTGTGACAGCCTTGCACCGCGCTATGCGCCGGACAGCCGCCGGAGCGCGGCGGCCAGATCCTCGGGCAGCGGGCATTCCACCCTCATCAGCTGGCCATCCCTGGGCCCGGGAAAAACCAGCGCGGCGGCGTGCAGAAACAGCCGCCGCAGACCAATGCGCACCGCCAGTTCATCGGGATCCACGCCGTAGCGCACGTCAGCGACGATCGGCCGGCCGATGCTGGCCGCGTGAACCCGGATCTGATGGGTTCGCCCGGTGGGCAGGCTGACCCGCACCAGCGTGGCTCCCGGGTAGCGCCTTTCGACGGCGAACACCGTCCGAGCGGCCTTACCGGCCGGATCGACCCGCACCCAGCGCTCGCCTCCCCGCCTCGAATCGGTTGCCAGCGGCGCGTCCACCACACGTCTTTCCGGCTTGAGCTGCCCATGCAACAGCGCGAGATAGGTCTTCTCGACGGCCCCCTGGCGGAACGCGGCCTGTAACCGCCTCAAGGTGGAGTGTTTCTTGGCAATGAGCAGACAGCCGCTGGTATCGCGGTCGAGGCGGTGCGCCAGACCGAGTGAATGCGCCGTGGCTCGCGCCGCGCGCAGCAGCTCGATGACCCCCAGGCTGACACCGCTGCCCCCATGCACCGCCAGGCCGGCTGGCTTGTCGAGCACCAGCAGGTCGGCGTCCTCATAGAGAATCCGCTGCTCGATCCACGCCACCGAGTCGTGGCGGATCGGCGCTGCTGCCTCTGCGGTCCGAACCGGTGGAATTCGCACCCGGTCGCCGGGTTCCAGCCGCGTTTCGGGCCCGGAGCGCCGACTGTTCACCCGCACCTGGCCTGAACGGATGATCCGGTAAACGTGTGTCCGCGGTACTCCCTTGAGGCGCGCGATCAGGAAATTGTCCAGCCGCCGGTCGGCCTCGTCCTCGGCCACCGTAACGACCCGCGCTACGGGCCTTTTTGCTGCAATGTCCTGCCGTGCCGGAACCATGATCAGACCAGCGTAATCCATTGATGGGAAAGGTACCCGCTGCTATATTACCCGCGGCGCACAGGCTGTGTGCTCCCGGTTGCCGGACGGTACCACTCGTCTTCCGATGACGTTGCCGCCGGCAGTTTTTTCCGGACCTGCCTGGCAGGTTCTTGACTCCGTGGGTTTCCCGGGCTGACTGGGCAACGAGATTTTCCGAAGTCCGTCATGTCGCAAGTTCTGGTGGTCCTGGTTATGTGGAATTCGCTCTACAGCGAAGCTGGCGAGTCGGGATGGTGGCCTGAGGGGCTGCTCCCGTTGCGACAGTTCGCTGCAGGGCGGACCACGAATCCGGCTCCACCCCCTTTGGCAGCGCAGCGTCGCGCGCCGGGCGGCCCCCCAATGCAGGTACAAGCAGGGGCTTATGAAGAGAATGCTGATCAATGCAACTCAGGAAGAAGAGTTGCGAGTGGCCATGGTCGATGGCCAGAAACTGTATGACCTCGATATCGAGTCGCCGTCCCGCGAGCAACGCAAAGCAAACATCTACAAGGGGCGGATCACCCGCATAGAACCGAGCCTCGACGCCGCGTTCGTAGATTACGGCGCGGAGCGGCACGGCTTTCTGCCGATGAAGGAGATCTCCCGCGAGTATTTCATCGCGGAACCCGAGTCCGGCGGCCGCATGAACATCCGCGATCTCCTGCGGGAGGGCCAGGAAATCGTGGTTCAGGTCGACAAGGACGAACGTGGCACCAAGGGTGCCGCGCTGACGACCTTCATCAGCCTGGCCGGTCGCTTCATCGTGCTGATGCCGAACAACCCGCGTGGAGGCGGTGTCTCACGGCGCATCAGTGGCGAGGAGCGCGACGAGATTCGCGAGGCCATGCATGACCTGGATGTCCCAAGGGGGATGGGCGTGATCATCCGCACGGCGGGCGTCGGCCGCAGCGTCGAGGAACTCAACTGGGACATGAGTTATCTCCTCGGCATCTGGGACGCGATCAAGAAAGCCGTCGTCAGCCGCCCGGCGCCGTTCCTGATTTTCCAGGACAGCAACGCGATCGTGCGCGCCCTTCGCGACCACCTCGCCAACGACGTGGGCGAGATCGTGATCGACGATGCGAAAACCTTCGAAGAAGCCCGCCAGTTCATGGAGCGGGCCATGCCGCAGAACCTGCGCAAGCTGCGCCTGTACGAAGATCCCGTGCCGTTGTTCACCCGTTTTCAGATCGAGAGCCAGATCGAGTCGGCCTTCTCCCACGTGGTCACACTGCCGTCTGGCGGCAGTCTCGTCATCGAGCAGACGGAGGCCCTGGTTTCGATCGACATCAACTCTGCCAGGGCTACCAAGGGCGAGGACATAGAGGCAACGGCGCTGGCCACCAATCTCGAGGCAGCGGACGAAGTCGCGCGACAGTGTCGACTGCGCGACCTCGGCGGGTTGCTGGTAGTGGACTTCATCGACATGGCCTCGCAACGCAGCCAGCGCGAGGTGGAAAATCGCCTGCGGGATGCCATGCGCATGGATCGCGCCCGCGTCCAGATCGGGCGGATTTCGCGCTTCGGCCTCCTGGAGCTGTCGCGCCAGCGCCTGCGGCCGTCGCTCGGCGAATCTGCCCACCAGACCTGCCCTCGCTGCAATGGCGCCGGGCACATCCGCGGCGTGGAATCCATGGCGCTCGCGGTGCTGCGACTCATCGGCGAGGAGGCCCGCAAGGAACGTTCCGCAAGAGTCATCGCGCAGCTTCCCGTAGACGTCGCGACCTATCTGCTGAATGAAAAGCGCGAGTGGATCCGCGCCATCGAGCAGCGCGACCACGTCGAGTTGATTCTGATCGCCAATCCCTCCCTGGAGACCCCAAACTACGTGCTCCGACGCGTACGTGACGACCAGGTGAGCGCGCCGGAAAATGTGGGTGCGAGCTACACGATGGCCGCCCAGGAGCAGCCGCCCTCCGATGCGGCGCTCGACCTGTTCGCGCCGCGCATCCGAACCGAGGAACCCGCCGTAGTGCCCACCATACCGGCAACTCCTGCGCCGCTCCCGCCGGCGCAACCGGCCGCCGAAACGCGGCCGGCGGACGCCCCCCCGTCGCGCAGAAGCCCGGGGCTGGTCGCCCGGTTTCTTCGCTGGCTGTCACCGACGGCAACTTCCGCCGATGTTCGCGACGAGGAGCGTCCTCCGACGGCCCAGGCCCGGCAGGCCCATTCCGGCGGCCGGCAGCGCGGTCCGCATGGCCGTGGCAGGCGTGACGACCGTCCGAGAGGCGCACGAGCCGCCGGAGGAGACTCGCGCGACTTCCGCCAGCAGGCCGAGCAGCGCGAACCGCGCGCTCAGCGCGGAGCACGACCGGGTGCGGGACCCGACGCAGGCCGTGCGCATGAGCGCGCGGGACAGCATGCTGACGGCCGCCGCGGGGATCAGCGTCGCGGCGGCGAGAACATGGCGCGTCAGCATCCGGCCCAGGGCGGTGAGGCGCGCGGCGGTCAAGGCCCCGTGGGCGATGGCAGCGGGCAGTCGGCCCCACAGCATGGTCAGTCCGGGCGTCGTGATCGGCCCCGGTCCCGGCGGCGTGGCGGCCGGGGGCGCGGCGGCGGCGAGGACCGGGCCGCGCGCGAGCAAAACGCGCCCGCTGCCGATACTTCGTCAAAGCCGGACGAGCTGCGCCGCCTCGACGGCCAGGGGTCGGCCGAACCAGCCGCGGAGCGAGTGGCGCCGCTCCCAGGCTCGCCGGTTCGGGAGCCTGCAGTAGCTGGCGGCGCGCCGCAGGAGACAGCCACTGCGTCGCCCGCAACGCCCGCCGAACGACCGGCGCAACCAGCCACTGTGGTGAGCGACCAGCCACCGGCCCGGGAGCAGCCAGCCGCCAGGGAGTCGAGTCCGGCCCGGACGTACACCGCCTGGTCATCAACCCCGGTGGAGGATTCTCGCGACCGCGAATCCGGTCACTAGCGCCCTGCCCGGACGCCCCCGGCAACTCCGGTTCGCCCCCATCGCCGCCGCTGCCCCCAGGCAGTGGCGGCGGCGGCCTCAGCCCGCGCCGAGCCGGCTGCCGCCTTCCTGATCCCGGCCGGCAGCCGCGGGGCGCTGCCGGCCGGACCGCCCCGCGCCGATTGCCGTTTCTCTCGCGTGGGGAAGTTACCGGCCGGCCAGTTCGGTCCGCAACCTGGCCACCAGGCTCTCTGCCGCCTCTTCGACCATGTCCAGCACGCGCTCGAAGCCTTCCGGGCCACCGTAGTAGGGATCGGGCAC
>CAZFWB010000009.1:26874-37323 GCA_964522655.1 uncultured Chromatiaceae bacterium
GACGTCTCCCGCCGCGTATTCGAGAAACAGATGGATTTTGCCGTGATGGCGGGCTTCGGCAACACTCAACAGTGACTCGAGGTTCTCGTCGTCCATTGCCAGGAGCAGGTCGAATGCCTCGAAATCGACCGCCTGGACGGCGCGCGCACGCAAGTCAGTGATGTCGATGCCGCGGCGAAGTGCCGCTGCCTGTGCCCGCTCGTCGGGTGGTGCACCCTCGTGGTAGCCATGCGTGCCCGCCGAATCGAGTTCGACAACGGCGGCGAGACCGGCCTCCTGCAGTCGCTTCCTGATGACGCCGTGCGCCATCGGTGAACGGCAGATGTTTCCCATGCAGACAAGAAGAACCCGAATCATCTTTCCTTTACTCGCTTTTTCCGCTACGGCAAGTCAGGACTTCGTGATGATTTTTTCCACCGCAGCGACGTCTTCAGGTGCGTCCACGTCGGGCCCGGGAATCTGCGGCGCGACGCCGACACGGATTTCCATCCCGAGCCAGAGGGCGCGCAGCTGCTCGAGCTGCTCCGTCTGCTCGAGTACGCAGGCGGGCGTTTCGCTCAGCCGCTGCAACTCCGTCACCCGATACGCGTACAGCCCGAGATGTCGCCAGGCAATGGGATGGCCGTCGAACCCGTGGGCCGCGCTGGGGATTGGCGCCCGGCTGAAATACAGGGCCCGCCCGGATTGATCCATCACGACCTTCACGACGTTACGGCTTGTGTACTCCTCGCTCGACGTGATCCGCGTGCACAGCGTTGCGATGGCCGCCGCCGGATGCTCGGCGAGCAGGTCCGCAACCATCCTGATATTCGCCGGCGCAACCAATGGCGAATCGCCCTGCACGTTGACTACCACCACGTCGGCCGCCCAGCCCCGCACGAGGGCGACCTCGGCGACCCGTTCGGTGCCGGAAACGTGTTCCGCCCGGGTCATGACCACCTCAGCGCCGAAGCGGCGGGCGGCGTCCGCGATGCGCTCGTCGTCCGTGGCGAGAATGACTTCAGCCGCTCCACTCGCGCGGGCCCGCTCGAACACGTGCTGGACCATCGGGCGGCCCGCCAGCGCTGCCAGTGGCTTTCCCGGAAAACGCGTGGAGGCGAAACGCGCCGGGATTACGACGCGGAACTCAGGCACGGCCGCCCCCGCGTGTCCGGCCCGGGTCGGCGACCGGGAGCACACCGCGAACCCGGCCCATGATTACGGTCTCGACTGCCGTCGACATTTCGACCTCCACCGGCAGGTACCACGCCGAGACATCACGGTAACCGGAGTACTTCACCGCATCCTTCTCTGTCATCAGTATGGGCCAGTCCGCCTGCTCGCGCAGCCGGCCGAGATCCACGCGGCCGTGATCGGGCACAGCGACCGGCTCCGGGACGACGCCATGCGCGCGCAGTTGCGCGTAGAACCGCTCCGGATTGCCGATCCCCGCCACTGCCCACGCCTTCTGTCCGGCAAAAACCTGCAGCGCCCGGCGCTCCCGTCGGTTGAGCGCGATAACGTCGGCAGTTCTCAGGCGGAAGACCAGTTCGGCGTGGTCGCAATCGCGCGCCCCGGCGTTCACCAGCACCACGGCAGCGCCTGTCAGTCGCCGCGCCGGTTCGCGCAGCGGACCGGCCGGCAGCATGTGGCCGTTTCCGAGTCGGCGGTCGCCGTCGACGACGATGATCTCCAGGTCGCGGGCCAGCGCGTAATGCTGCAGGCCGTCGTCAGCAATGATGACGTCGGCGCCCGCCCCGACGAGCATCCGCGCCGCGCGGACCCGTTCGATGCACACCGCCACCGGAGCCCGCGTGCGCCTGGCGAGCAGCACGGGCTCGTCGCCGACGTCCTCGGCGCGACTGTCGGCCGTGACGGTCACCGGTTCTCGCCGCGTGACACCACCATAGCCGCGGCTCACGATGCCGGGCCGCAAACCGTCCGCTATCAATCGCTCCGCGAGCCAGGCGACCAGCGGAGTCTTGCCCGTCCCGCCGACCGTGATGTTGCCGACCACGATCACGGGCACGCCGACTCGTGTTGAGCGCAACCATCCGCGCGTGTAGAGCGCCCGGCGAAGACCTGCCACCAGCGCGAACAGCGCCGACAGCGGCAATAGCGCCAGGGCCAGAGCCGAGTCGCCATACCACAGCCGCTCGAGGCGGCGGGCGACACGGCCGCTATTCATCCCTGAATTGCAGCCGATGGAGCGTCGCATAGTGGCCGTTGGCGGCGAGCAGCTCGCGGTGGGTGCCGCTTTCCACGATCCGCCCTTCGGCCATGACGATGATCCAGTCGGCGTGTTCAACGGTGGACAGCCGATGCGCGATGACGAAGGTGGTGCGATTGGCCATGAGCTCGCGGAGAGCCGCCTGGATGTGGCGCTCCGACTCGGAATCCAGCGCAGACGTCGCCTCGTCGAGGATCAGGATGGGTGCGTCCTTGAGCAGCGCGCGGGCAATTGCCACGCGCTGGCGCTGGCCGCCGGACAACAGCACGCCACGGTCGCCGACGACCGTGTCGAGGCCCTGCGGAAGCTGCGCCAGCACATCTTCAAGGTGTGCGGCGCGCGCGGCGCGCTCGATCTCGGCCCGTGGTGCCCCGTTCAGCGCGCCGTAAGCGATGTTGTTCGCTACGGTGTCGTCGAAGAGCACGATCTCCTGGCTTACCAGGCTGATCTGGCTGCGCAGGGCCGCCAGCGAAAAATCGGTCAGCGGCCGGTCATCAAGCAGAATCGCGCCGGTATCCACTTCGTAGAAACGCGGCAGGAGATTGACGAGAGTCGTCTTGCCACTGCCCGAGCGGCCCACGATAGCCAGCGTGCGACCGGCGGGCACCACCAGGTTGATGTCTCGCAGGACGATGCCCTTGGCGGTGTCATAGGTAAAACTGACGCCGCGAAATTCGACCTTGCCGCGTACGCGCGAGGGGCTGTAAGTGCCGGTGTCAATTTCGTCCGGCTGGTCCAGCAGGCCGAACACGCTCTCTCCCGCGGCCAGGCCCTTCTGGATCACGGCGTTGATGCCCGTCAGTTGCCGCAGCGGGCGCATCAACAGCAAAAGCGCCGTGATGAATCCCCCGAAGTCCCCGAGATCCATCGCCTGGCGCACCGTGTCAGAGGTCGCCACCGCAGTGACGCCGGCCAGCCCCGCGGCGGCCACGAACGCCGTGACGGCGTCACCCGTCGCGCGCGTGACCACCAGGCGCATGTGCATGCGGCGATTTCGCTCGTTGGCCGCGGCGAAGCGCCTGTTCTCGTAACCGCGGGCGTTGAAAATTCGCACCACGCGCTGGCTTTGCAGCGCTTCCTGGGCCACCCTGGTCACATCGCCCATGGACTGCTGTATCCGCGCGCTGTAGCGGCGAAACAGCCTGCCGAGAACTCTGGTTAGGGCCACGACCAGCGGCACCGCCACGAAAATGAAGGCCGCCAGCGGCGGGCTGAGGTACACCATGTAGGCGACGAGACCAACCGCGGTCAGCACCTCGCGCACCATCACGGTGACCACACTGGAGGTCGATTCGGCGATCTGCTCGATGTTGAACGTCAGCCGCGAGAGCAGCTGCGCGGAGGATGACTGGTCGAAAAAACGCGTCGGCAGGAGCATGAACTTGTCGAAAACCCGTTCGCGCAGGGTGGCGATGACCTGCCGGCCAACCCAGCCGAGCCCGTAGGTAGAAGCGAACTCACCCACTCCGCGAATGATGAAAAGCACGAGGATGGCAAGTGGAATCCAGCGCCGAATGGACTCCTGCTGCGGGGACAGCTCGCCCGGGCTGACCGCCTTCAGCAGGTTGTTCACCAGCCACGCAAAAGCGGTGTCGGTTGCCGCATACAGCGCCATGCCAACGGCTGACAGCAGAAACACCCGCCAGTAAGGCAGCGACAGCCCGACGAGTCGCCTGTAGAGCCGCGCCGAACTGCCCGGGGGCGCCTGCAACCGCGGCCCTACTCTGACCTTGGACGGATGGTCGATATCTGCACCTCGGTGATGCCGAGACGGCCGACGACATCCATGGCCGTCACCACGTCCTGGTGAGCAGCGCGCGCATCGGCGCTGATCACGGCCTCGCGTGCGGTCCCGGCGTCCGCAAGGACACGGCGGATCGCCGCGGCCAGCGTCTCCGGGCGGTTATCGACCAGCGCCCGCCCGTTGACGAAGAATCCTCTGCGGGCGGTCACGGTGATTTCGAGCGGCGGCCTGGCGGGCGAATCGGCTGGCGCGGTTGAACTCGCCTCGGGCAGGCGCACCGCGAGCTGCGACTGGCGGACGAAACTGGTCGTCAGCATGAAGAAGATGAGCAGCAGCAGAACCACATCCACCAGGGAGATGAGGTTCACATCGGGCTCGTCGCGCCCGCTACGCTGCCGCAGATTCATCGCGGCGTCCAAAACTGTCGAGATACTGGCGGCGGTGCAGGGCTTCGACCAGGGTGATTGCTTCCTTTTCCATGGCGATCACGAGCCCGTCCACGCGATCCCGCAGGTATCGATAGGCAACCAGCGACGGAATCGCTACGGACAGCCCGCCGACGGTCGTAATGAGCGCCTCGGAAATTCCGCCCGCGAGGACGGACGGGTCACCTACCGCCCCGCTGGCGCTGATCGCGGCAAATATCTTCACCATGCCGGTCACCGTCCCGAGCAGCCCGAGCAGAGGAGATACGGCGGCAATGGTGCCGAGCAGATTGAGGTACCGCTCGAGTTCGTGCACGACGTGGCGGCCGGTGTCCTCGATGCCTTCTTTCATGATCTGGCGGTCGCGGTTGCGGTTCACGAGCCCGGCCGCAAGAATGCGCCCGAGGGGCGAGCCCTCCTGCAGCGACTGAATATGCCGGTGATGCAGCTCGTTGCGGCTCACCCATTCCCACACCTGCCGCGTGAGATCGTCCGGCAGCACGCGCCGCCGCTGCAGGGTCCAGGCGCGCTCGAGGACGATCGCAAACGCCATGATCGAGCAGCCGATGATCGGCACCATGAGCCAGCCACCTGCCCTGATGATCTCCAGCATGACGCCGCGGTCCCGAAACGCCTTCCAAAGGAAACTATAACCCGCTCAGCCACCGACAGTTTAACTCACGGCCGTAAACGGTTTATGTCCCGCGGCGCCCCGCAGGCCATGCGGGATCCGGCGCCGGCCGTCCATACTCGCGCCGCGTCGATGCGTTCACGTCGTCGCAGGCGCGGCGCCCCATCCTCACCGGCGGCGATGAGGATTGCGCCATCGCCCGCGGTGTCGAGCAGGCATGCGCCCGTGGCCGCCCAACGGCGGCGAACTTCATCGGCGGGAAAGCCCCAGCGATTGCGGTGACCGGCCGAAAAGACCACGAAACGCGGCCGCGTCGCCTCGACCAGCGCCGCTCCCGATGAGCTGCGGCTCCCATGGTGCGGCGCGATGACGACGTCAGCGGGCTGCAGTAACCCTCGGCGGACCAGCGCGTCCTCCTGTTGCCGCCCGATGTCACCGGGCAGCAGTGCGCTGAACCCGGGCGCGGTGACGTACAGCACGCAGGAGCGATCGTTGTCGGATCTCGGCATGGCGCGGGGATCGGGCGCAACAACCCGGAACCGCACGCCGTCCCACCACCAGGACAGGCCGGCTTCGCAGCGCTGATAATCCTCGGCGGAGAGGCGGGATCCAGCCGGTGCAATCAGCCGCGCCTGCGGAAAGCGCCGCAGTACCGCGGGTGCACCACCGGCGTGGTCCTGATCGTCATGGGAGATCACCATCGCGTCGAGCCGCTTCACCCCCGCCTGGCGCAACGCTGGAAGCACGACTGACTGGCCCGCATCGCGCAGCCGAAAGGCCGGCCCGGCGTCATACATGAGCGCGTGCCGGCGGGTCTGCACCAGGACCGCCTGGCCCTGCCCTACGTCGAGCGCCGTCACCTGCAGCACCGGCCTGTCGGAGGCACCACCGACCAGAACCGGCAGCAGCAGCGCAGCGCAAAGCGCACGCAGGGGCAGCGGCCGCCACCAGCACAGCAGCGCGGCTGCGAGCCCCGCCATCACGAGACCAGGGGCCGCTGCCGACGCCGGTTCCCACACGGTCAACGGGGCCTCGGCGGCGAGCCGCAGCAGCGCCAGCAAGCCACCCGTCACCGCTGCCGCGAGCCTCAATACGACGCCACCCGCCTCGGGCGCAGGCACGACCAGCGCGCCGCCAAGCAACGCGAGCGGCATGACCAGCAGGCTGAATACCGGTACTGCGACGAGGTTGGTGAGCGGCGCCACCACGGAAACCTGCTGAAACCAGGCCAGCGTGACCGGCGCAAGGCCGAGTCCGAGCACCACCTGCGCACGCAGCAGCTCGCGTCCTGCCTGTTGCAGCTGCAGGGAGGCACGCATCACAACTGAGTCCCGCCCCGGCTCCGCCGCGGCCGCCGTGCGGCGGGTCGCGGCTACCAGCAACCAGGCGACGGCGAGGAAGGACAGCCAGAAGCTCGCCGAGACCAGCCCCGCCGGATCGATGACCAGCAGCACCAGTGCCGCCGCGCAGAGCAGGTCGAGTGCCTCGATTCGCCGTCGGCAGACCATGAACAGGGCCGCGACCAGCAGCATGATCAGCGCGCGCACGGTGCTCACGGCGAATCCGGACAACGCAGAGTAGGTCGCTGCCGCGAGCACGGCCGGCCCCAGTCCGGCATTTGCGTGGCCGGCGAAGCCGGTCCAGATGCGGCTCAGCCACGGTCCGGCCAGCAGGAAGGGTGCCGCCACCATCGCTATGTTGAGCCCGGAGATGGCCAGCAGGTGCGTGGTGCCGGTCCGTCGCAGGAGGTCCCAGTCCTCATCCGACAGGCGGTGGGTCGCGCCTACGGCCACCCCAAGCACGTGGCCGGCTGCCGGGTGGCTGCCCAGCGGCTCTGCAATTCTTGCGGCCAGGAAGCCGCGTGCGGCAGCGACCGGGCATCCGAGGCGCGCGGCGGAGAGCGGCCTGTTCAGCCGCGATTCGCGCACGTAGCCCGACGCACCGATGCCGCGGACATAGAGCCATTGCTCGAAATCGAACCCGCCCGGGTTGCGAAGTCCCCGCGGCGGTCGCAGACGGACCCGCAGCTGCCAGCGCTCGCCGGGCCGGATCGGCGGCGCCTGGTCGTACCAGCTCAGATGGATCCGCGCGGGCACGGGCGAACCCGGGGGCTGCCGTTCCGTCTCCAGGACAAACCGCAGCGACTGCGGATCGCTGCGGGGGAAATCGCAGACGACCCCGCGAACCAGCAAGTCCTGGCCCGCGAGCCGCTCCGGCAGATGCGTGTCGGCCAGCCAGCCTGCGCGAACCAGTGTCCAGCCGCAGCAGAGCACGACGACGGCGGCGCGCGTACCGGCCAGGCACCACGCGCACAACGCCGACGTGATCCAGAAGGCGGCCGGCAGCATCACGAGCTGCTGCGCATTGCTCTGCTGCAGGAACCAGGCGCCGAGGAGCGCCGGCAAGGCCAGCTGGAACATGTGCCCCGCCCCTCCGGATAACGGATAATTTCGGCTGCTCCCGGAATCGAACCCCGGTCGCGGAATTCAACGACGTGTTACCGACGGCAGTCTAGGCAATGCCGCGCCGCTATCTGCGCCGCATATCGAGGCAATATCGCCGGAATGAGGCGCCCTGGTACCTGCGCCCGTTCCGCGCGGTGCTGCGTCATCCGACGTACTTCGCCGTCAATCGGCGCAGCGTGACCGGGGCGCTCGCCATCGGCGTATTCATCTCCATGCTGCCGGTTCCGGGCCACACACCGCTCGCGGTCCTGGTCGCCCTGGTTGCCAGGGTCAACCTCGGCGTGGCGGCTCTTGCGGCATGGGCCAACAGCCCCCTGACACTCATTCCGGTGTTTTACTTCGAGTACCGGCTCGGAGCATGGCTGCTCGACACCCCGATCGAGCCCTGGCCCGATGCGGTCAGCTGGGACTGGCTGCAGGCGCAGCTCGCACTGCTGTGGAAGCCGCTGCTGCTCGGTTCGCTGCTGACCGCGCTGGTGACGGCGGCGGTCGTCTACTTCGGCGCGAACCTGATCTGGCGCTGGTCAGCCAGCCGGCGGCTGCGCCGCCGGCGCGCGAGTCGCGCTCCCTGAGCGCAGGCTTCAGCTGGGGAGGCCACCAGGCGACCGCAGGCGGTGGAGGAGCCGTTTGCCAGCCAGGGCAAGCAATCGCGTCGCTTCGACTCGCGCCGCGCGCAGGCCACGGCAAAGGCGCCGGTAGCCGGTCGTCAGCTGGCACGCCAGTCGCAACAGCGGCTCTTTGCGTCCCGGCCCGGAGAGCGGGTAGCCGAACCGGCGCAGCGCGTCGCCGGCCATTGATTCGTAGAGGCGGACCTCGCGCTCACCGAGCGTCAAGCGCCATTTCTCACTGTTGTCCGCCAGGATGCCGCGGGCCAGATTCGCGTGCTGATCGAACAGCCTCACGTGGCGGCGGGCGAAGTCCCCGCTCGAGAAATCGAGCATCACGGGTTCGAACGGCAAACCGAGAAACCCGCAGAGCCTTTGCAGGCAGAGCGCCGGGTCGGCGATCAGGTCCTCGTAGCGTAGCCGGTGATAGCGGCCGGGATGACGGTCGCCGAAATCGGCGATGGCGGTATTGTTCCGTGGCCACAGGCGCGCCAGTTCGTACACGTTGCGCCGGTTGATGCCCCGGCGTGCCCGCAGGGACGAGGCCGCGCAGTCGCGCCCGTCGCGGACGAGATGAACGACACACATCATGGGGAACAGCCGCTCGATGAGCGGGAGCTGCGGAGCATGGTTCGGTGTCTTGTCGCCGAGGACCGGCTTTCCGGAAGCCTCCCGCAACGTCTCATAGAAAGACGTTACGACGGCGGCGAGCCCGGTCCCCGACCGCTCCAGCCGCCGGACGAAATCATCGACATCGAAGCGAACGTCGAACTCGGCGAGTTGCCCGATGTAGGCCAGGTCACGCGCGAGCAGGCGCCGGTTGTAATCGCAGCGCAGGTCCCCGTACCACGGCAGCGCCATCGGCAAGGACGTGTACAGCCCGAACAACTCGACCGGCACGTGCACCAACGGGTGCATGTTCAGCATCGAGGCGAGTAGCGTGCTGCCGGAGCGGCCGGAGCTCAATATGAAAAACGCCGGTCCCATGGCCGTGCGGTCGACGAAGCCCGTCAGGGCAGCGTCTCCCCGGTCACGTCCTGCAGAATGCCGTCTTCCATGTGCAGCACCCGGTGCATGCGCCGCGCCCGGGCAATATCGTGAGTCACCACCACCAGACTGGCGCCTGTCTCGGCGTTTAGATCGAGCATCAGGTCGAAGACGCGGTCACCTGTCCGATGATCGAGGTTGCCGGTCGGCTCGTCGGCCAGAACCACGGCCGGCTCCGTCACCAGCGCTCGTGCCACTGCCACGCGTTGACGCTCACCGCCCGACAGTTCCCCCGGCTTGTGCCCGAGGCGCCCGGCAAGCCCGACCCGCTCGAGCAGCCGCCGGGCCCGCGCCTCGACCTCCGCCAGCGACAGCCGCCGGAGCAACAGCGGCATGGCGACATTCTCGAGCGCCGTGAATTCCGGCAGCAGGTGGTGAAACTGGTAGACGAAGCCGATCGCCTGGTTGCGGATACGGCCGCGCTCGGTCTGGCTGAGTTTCGCGAGATCGCGGCCGACAACGGTCACCGTGCCGCGCGTCGGCGTATCGAGGCCACCGAGCAGCTGCAACAGCGTGGTCTTGCCGGCACCCGACGCGCCTATGAT
Source organism: uncultured Chromatiaceae bacterium (assembly GCA_964522655.1). Lineage (GTDB taxonomy): Bacteria > Pseudomonadota > Gammaproteobacteria > Steroidobacterales > QUBU01. Next base: position 36,546 of record CAZFWB010000009.1, read on the forward strand.
CGCAATGCGTTCGCCGCGCGCCACGGTCAGGTCGACCCCGCGCAGGACCTGCACGACGGCGGGCCCCTCGGCGAACTCCTTTTCGAGCGCAACACAGGCCAGCGGCGCCTGCGCCTGCCGGAGATCCGTCACTATCGCCTGCTGCATCCGCCGATTCCCTGAAAGCCCTCAGTAATTGCGCAATGCCTCGGCCGGTGGCATGGCAGCGCCACGCCAGGCCGGGTATAGCGTCGACGTCAACGCCAGGCCGAGCGCGACCGCCGCGATGGCGCCGACATCACGCCAGCGAAGCTGGGTGGGGAAGTCGCTGATGAAGTAGATGTCCGGTGCGAGGAACCGTATGCCGAGCGCCCGTTCGACCAGCCCGACCAGCACATCGAGATTACTGGAAACCGCAACCCCACCAATCACGCCGATTACGGTGCCGGCCAGGCCGATCAGGGTACCCTGCGCCATGAAAGTGGCCAGAATGGACGCCGGCGCCGCCCCGAGCGTGCGCAGGATCGCAATCTCCCCGCCCTTCTCCCGCACCACCATCACGAGGGTAGAAACGATATTGAACGCGGCGACCGCCACGACCATCAGCAGGATGACGAACATTATCGACTTCGTCATCTGGATCGAGCGGAAAAAATTCAGATGCTCGCGCGTCCAGTCGCTGACGAAGACGCCGCCGCCATACGCCCGGGCGACGCCGACCACGCCTGACGGCGCCAGCTGCGGATCGGCGAATGCCAGCCGGACGCCGCTCACCGCTTCCCCGAGTCGGAAGAGCCGC
>CAZFWB010000010.1:0-4486 GCA_964522655.1 uncultured Chromatiaceae bacterium
TCCGAGATCGCGGTAGTATCGGCGTGCCGGCAGAGCATGTCAGGTATGATGCCCTCGTCAGCATCAACGTCCCGACCGACAAAGCGCGTGCGGTGGTGGATGCGATGGAGCGGGATATGGGCACGACGATAGCGACCAAGGCCGATCTGCAGATGCTGCGGCAGGAACTGACCTCGGCGATGGCGCATTTCGCGACCCGGGAAGAACTTTTGACGCTGAAGGCTGAGCTGAAAGGCGAGATCGACGCTGTGCGTGGGGATGTCGCCGGGGTTCGCCAGGAGATCATTCTGATTCGCAAGGATCTGGAACTGCTGTCCAGCTCGATGACGGTGCGCCTCGGCTCGATGCTTATGCTGGGCTTCGGCCTGCTGTTCGCGGCGCTGAAGCTGACCTAGGGTGCCGGTGTTACGGTAAGCCGCTCTTGGTCGCGAATATCCGGTACGGTCACCCGCACTCGTAGCACGCCCACCACTGGCTCGAGGTGTCACCGAAGTCGGTGGACCGGCCGTAGGGGACGACACAGGCCGTGCGCACGAAGAGCACATAGACGGGGCAGGCGCTGCGCCGGATCCTCAACTGCTGCGTCAGGACTTTCTCGACCGGCTCGTCTTTGCGGGTCTGCCCGGCGCTGCGTGCCTCGATCCCCGGGGCGACCTCCCGCCAGCGTGGCTCCCAGACGAGCTCGATTTCCCGGCCGTCGCGATCGACGACGGCGGCAATGGAGATTTCGTCGCGGCGATAGCCTTGCGTCTTGGTCCGGTATTCGACGTGGCCCGCGACGCTGAAAACGCTTTGCGTGACTTCGATGCGGCGGGCGGCGGCGGGTACGAATTCGGGGCGATTGGTCACGTCAGGCCTGCTGTCAGTCGATGCGACACCCAGCCTATCGGCACCTCGCCCGGAGGCCTTACCTGTTTCGCGACATAACACCGCAAAAAAAATCGACCGCTGGTGCTTCTGCAATTCACGGCCGGTCACCGGCGACGGAGTCCCCGGCTGGTCAGTCTGCCGACCCTCAGCCGCGAGCGACTGAGAAAGGGCGGCATCTTGCACCCCACAGCCAACCGTCGCACACTGAGGCCGCTTGCCGGGCCCGGCCCGGCGGCGTCTCGGCGTCGTGGCGGAACCTTGGGGGGATGCGTCATGAAGTCCTTGATCCGAAACGCAGTCGCAGTGGCGGGACTGCTCTGGGTCCCAGCCGCTTTCGCGCAGGCGGACACGAGCGGGCCGATCGGCCAGATGATCGTCACGGCGGAGCGGCGCGAGGCCTCGATCCAGGAGGTGCCGCTCGCGGTGAGCGCCCTCGACGTCGAGCAGCTCGATAACCTGCAGATCGGACAGGCAACCGACCTGCAGCGCGTCGTGCCGTCGCTGCACATGTTCAACAACATCACCTCGCCCACCAACCTGTCGCTGTCGCTGCGCGGCGGGCTGCAGCAGGACGCCTCCCTGGTGGTGGCGGAATCCCCGATCGGCATCTACGTGGACGACATCTACGTCGGTCGCCTGAACGGCAACAATTCCACGCTCTCCGACATCGAGCGCGTCGAGGTGCTGCGCGGCCCGCAGGGCACGCTCTACGGGCGCAACACGGGTTACGGCGCGGTCAAGTTCGTTTCGCGCACGCCGGGTGACGATAACTGGTTCGACGTCTCCGGCGGTCTCGGCAACCACGACCAGAAGCTCCTCAAGGGCAGCGCGGGCGGGCCGCTCGGCGCGGACTGGGCCGGCTCGGTCGCCGTGCAATGGCGCGAGAAGGGCGATGAGACGACCAACGTGTTCACCGGTTCCGACTGGGGTGACGAGGACAACAAGTCGATCCGCGGCAAGCTGCGCTACCGCGGCATCGAGGGCTTCGACGCGTTGCTGAGCGTCGCCTGGTCGGACTCGGAGAACGACTCGCTGCAGATGGTGAAGGGCCTGACGCCCGGCGTGCTCTCCGATCAGCAGTTCACCTCCAACGCCCTCGTCTTCCCCAACGGCGAGTGGAGCACGAACTACCGCGCAGGGCAGCTGCTGCCTGAACCGCTGCGCGAACAGCCGCAGGGCGAGACCGACCAGGTCATCGCCGGCCTCACGCTCGCCTGGGAGCTCGGCAACGACATGACGGTCAAGTCGATCACCGGCTACGTCCGCACGGAGGATTTTTTCCACACCGACTTCAGCGGCAATATGGCCGATCCCACCGAGGGATTCGCCGTCATCGCCGCCTCCGACATCGCCTCCGACCAGTACACCGAGGAGCTGCAGCTGCTCGGCACCGCGCTCGAGGAGCGGCTGAATTACATCGTCGGCGTGTATTACCTCTACGAGGACGCCCAGCAGCAGTTTGGCTGGAACCTGCCGAATTTCGCGCCGCTCGCCGGGCTCGGCGGGGCGCTGTCGCAGAGTTTCATCGACACGGATTCGGAGTCCTACGCAGTCTTCTTCAACGCCGACTACGCCCTGAGCGAGAAGCTCAAGGCGACCGCCGGCCTGCGCTGGACCAAGGACGACAAGGAGATGGACTACTCCTTCTGCAACGGGCCGCCGCTCTGTCCGCCGCTTGCGCCCACACTGCTCGACCTCGAGGTGGACTCCGACGAGTGGACGCCGCGCTTCGGGCTCGACTACAGCCTGGAGCCTTCCGGCGCGATGGACAGCATGCTGCTCTACGCGCAGGCGGCGCGCGGCTACAAGGGCGCCGGCTTCAGCGCGATTGCGCTCTTCAGCCCGGCGCCGGTCGGCACCTACGACCCGGAAACCAACTGGACGTACGAGGCGGGGCTCAAGGCGGACTGGCTCGGCAACCGGCTGCGCACCAATCTCGCCTATTTCTATTCCGACATCGAGGACATCCAGCAGAACGCGACGGATGCGAGCCAGCCGAACGTGCTCGAATTCCCGGTACAGAACTCGGGCGATGCCCGCATCCAGGGGCTGGAGTTCGAGATCACGGCCGTGCCGATCGACGGGCTGAACGTCTTCCTCAACGGCGCGCTGATGAACGGCGAGTACAAGAATCTCAATCCCAACAGCGCCGCGGCAGCAGCCCGCATTCTCTTCAATACGGAGCCCGACACGCCGCAGACGCCGGACTACACGATCTCGATCGGTTTCGATTACACGCTCGAGATGCCCGGCGACGTCTTCGGCGAGCTGACCTTCGGCGCCGACTACTACGACGTCGACGACTACATCACCGCGGCCACCAACGACTTCAAGAACTCCGGCTGGGACATCTGGAACGCGTTCGTCGCGGTCGGCATCCGGGAGAACTGGGAGCTGAAGCTCGCCGGCAAGAACCTCGGGGATGATTTCATCATCACTTCGGGCAGCCGCGGGCTCGGCGGCTTCATCGCGCTGCCGCCGCGCGAGATTCTGCTGACGCTCACTTATCGGTACGGGGGGTAGGCGGGGCCGCCCGCAGGGGCGGCCTCTTTACCTCGTTCGTCGCTGGTCGGCGGATGATGCGGCGGTCCCGCCCCCGGCGCGCGCCGCTCCTCGCACGTCCATGTGCTCGTCGCTATGGGTTGCGCCGGCTGCTGCCGTCCTGGCAGCCGGCTCCACACATGCCCGCGCCGGGGACGTGACCACCGCGTCCTGAACGCAGCCCTGGCACTCGAGCGAAGGGCTTTTTTTCCTCAGGTCCCCAGCGTTACTCTGGCGGTCCCGTCCGGCGGAGTCGGTTCCTCATGCTGAAGTCGATCGCCATCGTCACGCTCGTCGTGCAGAGCATCGCGCGCGTAGAGCCGGCCTACGAGCAGGAGCTGAGCTACCAGGCCGTCGAGCGCGGCCGTGTTTCGCAGGAACTGGTACGGGCCTGGGACACGCCGGCCATGGCCGGGCGCCGCTACGTGCTGATGCAGCCGGCGAGCAGGGAGCCGGTGTACCTGCGCATCGTCGAGGCGGCGCCGGACACGCCGATCCCGCCGCCGTTCCGGACGCACGGCTGGAATGCCACCGAACTGCTGGTCACCGACCCCGACGCGCTCGCCGCGCAGCTCGCCGACTCCGCGTTTCGCGTCATCGGCGGACCGAAAGACCTCGGCTCCGGCGAGAATGCCCCGCGCGCCCTGCAGGCTCTCGGCCCGGCCGATGAACCCTTTTACATGACGCGCTTCCTGCCCGGCGGCAGCGGGCTCGACCTGGGCCGGGCGCGCACGGCAGTCGACCGCGTGTTCATCATGGTGGTCGGCGGCCCGTCGCTCGAGGCGCTTCGCGCCTTCTATAAGGAGACGCTCGGCCTGCCGATCACCGAGTTCGGGCAGTGGCAGATCGGGGTGTTGTCCGCCGCGCACGGCCTGCCGCCCGAGACGCGCTTCGGGCTCGCCGGCGCCGTGCTGCCGGAGAAGTTCATGGTCGAGCTCGACGCCTATCCACCGACTGCGACGCCGCGCAAGCGCGCGCCGGGCGCCCTGCCCGGCGGCTGGGCGATGGTGAGCTTCACCACCGGGCGGCTCGCGGCCATCGACGCGCCATGGCGCGCGAAGCCGCGGCCGGTCCG
>CAZFWB010000010.1:4586-35195 GCA_964522655.1 uncultured Chromatiaceae bacterium
CGAGCACAGCCTGCTGGTGTTCCGCGCCCAGCCGCTCAGCGGCGAGCAGCTGCTCGAACTCGGCCGGCGATTCGGCGAGCTGTTCGTCCAGCCGGTCTTCAGGGACCGCTTCCAGGAGCTGCTGATCCTCGAGAACGACGAGCAGCGCCCGCCAGTGCTGAACACCTTTCACCAGGACATGACGGGGCTCGCGGCGCCGCCGGCCGAGCACCTGCTGCACGCGCTCGAAATCCCGGAAGGCGGCGGCGACACGATCTGGTCATCGAACTTCGCCGCCTACGAGTCGCTGTCGAAACCGTTGCAGGCGTTCCTGGCCGGACTCACCGCCACCCACAGCATCGAGCACGCCTACGGCCGCTCCGGCGGCCTCGACCGGATGCCGAACGGCACGGAACTGCGCGCGCGCATCCGCCGCGAGCATCCACCGGTGCACCACCCGGTGGTGCGCACCCACCCGAAGAGCGGCCGCAAGGGGCTCTTCGTCAACAGGTTCTTCACGCAGTGCATCGACGGCCTGACTGCCGGCGAGAGCGCCGCACTGCTCGGCTACCTCTATGGCGTCATCGAGACGCCCGAGTTCTGCTGCCGGTTGCGCTGGGAGCCGGGCACGCTCGCGATCTGGGATAATCGCTGCACATCGCACTACGCCGTGGCGGATTACTTCCCGCAGCGCCGCAAAATGCAGCGCGCCTCGGTGTGCGGCGAAGTGCCGGTCTGACCAGAACCAAGGAGAACCGCGGATGGCCACCGCCACGCTTTCCCGCTCGGCCCGCATCCGCCAGAAGCTCGGCCACCCCGTGATCGACGCCGACGGCCACATGATCGAGGTGCTGCCGGTGATGTTCGACTACCTGAAGCAGGTGGGCGGGCCGGACATGGCCGACCGCGCCTGGAAGACTTTCCAGGGCGGCAGCATCGGCAGCTGGTACGACATGACGCCCGAGCAGCGCCGCTACCACAACGCGCTGCGCCCGGCGTTCTGGGCGGCGCCGGCCGCGAACACGCTCGATCGCGCGACCGCGATGCTACCGAAGCTGATGCACGAGCGCCTGCCCGAAATGGGCATCGATTACGCGGTCGTCTATCCGACCGTGGGCTTCCTGTTGCCGGACATCCCCGACGCGGACATCCGCCGCGCCGCCTGCCGCGCCCACAACCTGATGGTGACGGAGATCTATCGCGGCCTCGAAGACCGGCTCACGCCGGCGGCCGTGATCCCGTGCTTCACGCCGGAGGAGGCGATCGAGGAGCTCGACTTCGCGCTCACCGAGCTCAAGCTCAAGGTGCCGATGTTCGCCAACCTCGTGAAGCGCCCCATCGAGGCGGTGACCCGCCACGGCGCCGAGCTCGGCCGCTATGCGTTCTGGGTGGACACGCTCGCTCTCGACAGCGCCTACGACTACGACCCGGTGTGGCAGCGGTGCATGGAGCTCCGGGTCCCGGTCACGGCGCACGCGGTCGGCCAGGGCATCGGCTTTCGCCGCTCGATCAGCAACTACATGTACAACCACACCGGGCACTTCGCCGCGGCCGGGCACGCGTTCGCCAAGGCCCTGTTTTTCGGCGGCGTGACGCGGCGTTTCCCGCGGCTCAACTTCGCCTTCTTAGAGGGCGGCGTCGCCTGGGGCGTGGCCATGCTCTGCGATCTCAAGGAGCGCTGGGAGAAACGCGGCGCGCACGCGATCGGCGACCTCGACCCGGCGCGGGTGGATACCACGATGCTCGACGACCTCATGCGCCGTTACGGCGGCGAGAGGCTCGGCAAGCCGCTCGGCAAGTCGGCCGGCCGCGCGCGCGCGGAGACCGCGGTGGACGATTTCGCCGCGGCCGGCATCGGCAGCTTCGAGGACTTACTCGACCGGCTGGTGCCGAACTTCTACTACGGCTGCGAGGCCGACGACCGCATGAACGCCGTCGCCTTCGACACGCGGCTCGTGCCCGGCGGGCGCAAGCTCAACGCGGTGTTCTCCTCGGATTTCGGCCACTGGGACGTGGCGGAGATGGCCGACGTGCTCGCCGAGGCCTACGAGCTGGTCGAGGACGGGCTCGTGAGCGATGAGGACTTCGAGCGCTTCGTGTTCCGCAATCCGGTGCGGCTCCTGGCCGGCATGAACCCGGCCTTCTTCGAGGGCACCGCGGTCGCCGGCGAGGTGGCGAAGCTCGGCGGCCGGTACTAGGCAACTGGGGACATTCCTGATTTCTGATGAAATCAGGAATGTCCCCATTTCTACCGTCGCGGCTACTTCTTGTCGCCGTTCCGCAAATTGATGTAAATCGCGACGACGCAGACGACCACCACCGCGACGAATGCGGCGTAGTACGGCAGATTGTCCCCGAAATAATGTTCGATCATCGGCGGTAATTCCGCACTCCCTGGCAATGGGCCAAGCGTGTCAGCAAGGCGGGATTCGTGCAAGCCGTGGCAAGCCGCAGGAACTGCACCGCCTCGTTGACCGCGGCGGCGAACAGCGCATTTCCTTCACCGCTTCATCGACCGCGGCGGCGAACAGCACATTTCCTTCACGGCTTCATGGACCGCGGTGGCGAACAGCGCATTACCTGCACCGCCTCGTTGACCGCGGTGGCGAACAGCGCCCTGCAGGAGCGACTTCAGTCGCGACCACCGCCGCTCCTGCGTCAATCAGCCCGGTCGAGCAGTATCGTCTCGAGCGGCGGCAGCGTGCGCAGGTAGTCCCAGATGGCGCCCAGGTCCTCATCGGTCATGCCGGAGAAGGCGACCCAGTCCATCTCGGAGTTCTCTTCCTCGGTGACGGGGAACGGCGTGGTGTGCAGGCGGAAGCGCTCGACGAACATCTCCTTCGTCCAGGGACCGAGGCCCGTCTCGTGCCGGGTGAGGTTCATGGAGTACTGCGTGCGCTTGCCCATGATGAACGGCACGCCGCCGGACATGAGCCGCTCGGCGACCGGTTCCAGCCGGCCGCGCACGCGCGCGGTGTGGCAGAACTCGCAGCGTGCGATCTTGCTGAGATAACGGCCGTAGGCGACGGTGTCGCTGCGCGGGGGCGAGGCGACGGGCCCGTCGAGCGGCTTTGGGTAGAAGCGGAAGATGACGTTGAGCGGGAAGTCGAGCTGGCGGTCCGGACGGAAGGATTTCACCGGCGGCTGTGCGCGCATGTAGGCAATCACCGCCGCGGCGTCTTCGTCGGAGAGCCCCGTGTACATGAACCACGGCATGATGGGGAAGAGCGCCTCGCCGTCGCGGCTCACGCCCTCGCGGATCGCGCGCACGATCTCGCCGTCGGTCCAGCCCCCGATGCCGGTCTCGACGTCCGGGGTGATGTTGCGGATACACAGCCGCCCCGGGAAGCCGCCCATGCCGAAGTCGATGCCGACCGGCTTGGTGTTCTCGTCCATGCACGGCCGCCCCGCGCCGAGCGGCGGAATCGCCGGACCGCTGTACAGCCCCCAGTCGCGCTCCGAGTGACAGTCGTTGCACAGGAGCACGTGATTGACGAGATACTCGCCGCGCGCCAGCGCTTCGGGCGTGGACACGACCCTGAAGTCGTCCGGCGGCGGGCGCTGGCGCGGCAGGAAGCCGTATATATAAATGAGCGCGCCGGCGACGACGAGCACGAGCAGGGCGGCGACGGTCTTAAGAAGCGTGCGCATGACTCACGGCTCTCCGGGCGGCCAGTTGTATTGGGGTGAAAGAGTGCCGGATCCGTCCGCCGCGGTAGCGGCGAACGCGACCGCAGCCCGCACCGCGGTCGCGGAGCTGAAAACGGGGAGTGTCCGGATTTTCTGCCGAAGACGGGCTGTTCCCCATTGATCCGAACCGTGCGGACCGTCACGGCACGGCGTGATGCGCCCTGTTAACTAGGCGAAGGTTGTCTGCGGGGTTCGCGCGATGCGTCACAGCTGCGTGGTCGCGGGGCTGGTCGCCCTGTTCCTGTCCGCCTGTTCCGGCGGTGGCATGAGCCGTTCCGAATGCGAATTCTCCGACTGGCGGGCCGTCGGCTATGAGGACGGGGTCAGGGGCCGGGACGCCGCGGAGTTTGGCCGCTATCGCAGGAGCTGCGCAGAACAGGGCATCGCGGCGGATTTCTCCGCCTACCAGGCCGGGCGCGACGCCGGCCTGCGGGAGTATTGCCAGCCATCGCGCGGCTACCAGGAGGGAGCAGGCGGAGGTCGATACGCCGGTGTCTGCCCGGGGGAACTGGAATCGCGTTTTCTGGAGGCGTACCAGGAGGGGCGCGGCCTGTACGAGCTGGAGTCGGGTCTGCGGGCCACGGACGGCCGCATTCGCGCCCAGCAGTCCAGGCTCAAGTCGATCGAGCTCGAGCTGACCGAGAACGCCACCGCAACCCTGGCGGAAACCACGACTCGCGAGGAACGGGCGCGGTTGATCGTGGAGAGCAAGCAGCTGGTCGAGGAGCGCATGAAGCTTACCGCCGAGATCAGGGATCTGCAGGACAAAAGGCGGATTCAGGAAGAGCAGCTCGCCGCCTATCAGGCCGAGCAGGTCAGCAAGCGCTGAGGTCCGTGCGGGAAGGGGGGACATTCCTGATTTCTGATGAAATCAGGAATGTCCCCGTTTACTACCAGGCGACGCGGCGGCGGAGCGCGCGGCGCAGGCGCCGCAGGTACTCCTGCCGGGGGATGGCGATGGCGCCGAGGCGCATGAGGTGCGGATTCGGGGCCTGCGCGTCGAACAGCTCGAAGCCGCGATCGCGCAGATGCGTGACCAGGTAAGCGAGCGCGGCCTTGGAGGCGTCCGTGCGCCGGTGGAACATCGACTCGCCGCCGAAGAAGCCACCGATTGCCACGCCGTAAATCCCGCCCACCAGCGCGTCGCCTTCCCACACCTCCACGCTGTGGGCGTGGCCGCGGCGGTGAAGCTCAGTGTAGCCGGCGACGAAGTCCTCGCTGATCCAGGTGTCCGGCCGCTTCGGCGCGGGCGCGGCGCAGCCGCGCATGACGCCGGTGAAGTCGCAGTCTGTTGTGAACCGCCAACCCGCGCGGCGCACGCTGCGCTCGATGCTCCGGTGAGGTCGCCAGGTCTCGAGGTCGAAGATGACCCGCGGGGCGGGCGACCACCACGTGATCTCGGGAATGGACGACCAGGGAAAAGTCCCGGCGCGATAGGCGGCGAGCAGCGTGTCAGGGTCGAGCGAGCCGCCCACCGCTACCAGGCCTCTGGGCCAGGCGGGGCGTTCCTCCTTGTCGTCGTCGTCGCTCGCAGCCATCTGCCGGGAAAATGGGGACATTCCTGATTTCATCAGAAATCAGGAATGTCCCCATCTCCGTTGCTTTTCGCGATGCTATTTGAAGGCACGCTGAAGTCTGCCGAGGATTTTCTCCCCGACCACGTTGTTCATGGCAAAGTCGGCAAAGTAATGAATATCGAGCATCGGGGCCCGGTTGATCTCGTTTATCGCACAGCGGACGCTGCGCCAGGATCTGGAGAGGTCGGGCGTGATGAAGTCGATTCCCGCCAGCGTGAGCCCAATCTCCCTTGTCGCGTCGGCGAACATCCTGAGGTTGTCGGGATGCACGTCGCGGCGCAGGTCGATGCGCCTGGCTTCACCACCAGCGCCCATGTTGCAGTTGAGCCGCAGGTCGATGCGCTTGCCGCGCGCGGGAACGGCGCTGAGCGCAACGTCGTGGTCCTTGATGAAGCGCTTCAGTTCCTGGTCGATCCGTATCGGTTTCAGACCGAAAACCTGCCTCGTTTCGTTCTTCTGGTCGATGAGTTGCTGTACGGTGGACGTCCCGTCACCAATCACGTACGCGGGAATGCGCTCGAGGATGTCGAGAACCTTGTCCTGGAAGACGGTGACGCGGTAGTTCGTGCCGGCGATGAATTCCTCGATCAGCACCGAATTGTGGGTCTTGCGGGCGAACTGGATCGCGTCGGCGACCTGATCGGAGCCGTTGAGCTTCACGCTCACCCCTTTGCCGAGCGAGCCGCGCAGCGGCTTGACGACGTAGGGCTTGCGCAAGGCTTTTATTTCTCCGGAGACGTGCTCCAGCGAGCCATTGCTCATCAGTACCACCGCACGGGGACAGGGCAGATGGAAGTGCTCGAGTATCCTGTAGGTCCGGTTCTTGTTGCGCGCGATTGCGCTCGAGACGCTGTTGTTGACGCCGAGCTTGTTTCTCTGCAGATACAGGCGCTTCCTGCCCAGCAGGAAGTAGCCGAAGGGCTCGCTTTCGCCGAGTATCGGGACGAAGCTGATGCCGAGCTTGTCCGCAGCGTTGCGGTACAGGTCGAAATCGATGTTGTTCGTGTAGCGTTTGAGCATGTGGTAGGCGGCCCTGCCCCCCCTGCCGCGGGGTTGCGCGGCGACTCGCCGCCACGGATGTACGCCACCCCCCGGTCACGTGCGGTGAAACTCTAAGGCGCGGACAGCCGAAAGGAAATGTCTTTTCCGTGCTGAACCGGGTCGCGCGTCGGCTGCCGGCCCGGGATCAGCAGCCGGCCGCGCTCCCCGGGCCTGCGCCGCCGGTGGTCACTCGGGGCGGTCACCCGGCCGCCGCACGCCCGCCCGGGCGCTGGCGAGCGGCTGCGGCGGGCCGACCGGCTCGAGGTCGGAGGCATCGAGCAGCCGGCGCTCGTAGTTGAACAACCCGTCATGGTCCGGGGAGGCGAACCGCAGGAAGAGCAGCGCGAGTGTCCGCTTCTCGAACACGGCCCGCTCGGCGAGAAATTGCAGGGTATCGAGCGAGTCGACCGGCTGGCCGTCGGCGCTGACCAGCATATCGGAGAAGCTGATCGCCGTGGCGTCGGCGAGCGAGCCGGGCTCGATGTGATGGACCATCAGCTGCGGCATGCCGACCACCTGTCCGGCCGTGAGAGGCTCGGCTTCGGCGAACAGCGCGCCGGAGATCCACAGACCCCTCCGCTCGGTGACGAGTGGCGCCGCGGGCCAAGGTCCCCGGACGACGAGCTCCCTGCCGCCGCGCTCCACCGTCAGCGTCACGTCGGCAAGGCTGCCGCGCAGCGCGTCGACCAGCTGCGTCTCGGAATCGAGCGGGACGGCGCTCGCGCCGACCGCGCGTACGACGTCGCCGCGTCGCAGGTCGAGACCGCCTTCCGGCAGGCGGGAGCGGGCGACGAGCAGCGTCTGCTCGCCGTCCTCGTCACTGGCGAAGTCCACGAGGTCGGCCGGTGGCGAAGGATCACGCCCCGCGCGCAACAGCTCGAGGATCGTGCAGGCATAGGGCATCGGCACGGCGAAGTTCAGTCCCTCGGTGCGGTCCTTGCGCATGGTCGCGGCGTTCACGGCGACTACCCGCCCGGTGGCGAGGCTGATGAGCGGACCGCCCGAGTTGCCCTGGTTGATCGGCGCATCGGTCTGCAGCATCTCGGGGCCGAATCGCGAGGTCATCGCCGAGGCGATGCCGCGCGTGCCGGTGAAGCGAAAACCCCAGGGATGGCCGAAGGCGCCGACCGGATGGCCAACGGGCGGCACCGACTCGCACTCCAGCACGGGCTCGGGAGGCGGCTGCGCCAGCGCGCCGGGGTCGTAGGCCACTACGGCGAGGTCGAGGTAGGGGTCGACGTAGAGGCGCTCGGCGATGAGCGCGCGCTTGCCGCGGAAGATCACGTTGACCTCGCTGTAGGAGTGGCTCGCCACGTGCGCGTTGGTGAGCACCCAGCCGCGCGCGGCGTCCACGACCAGCCCCGCCCCGGAGTACGAGCCCTGCTCGTCCTCGGCGAAGGCGCGATCCACCGCCGTGCGGATCTGCACCGTCCAGAGTTTGGCCTCCTCGAAGACGTTCTCGTCGGCGGATTGGGCGCCGGCCGTTGTGGCCAGCAGCACGAGCGCAATGAGGCAGACGACGCGCATGGCAGAGCCCTCCACGACCCCAGCGAATTGTGGCGCCGCGCCGGCCGCTGCCGCTGCCGCGTGGGTCACAGTCTGGTGAGGAAATGGGGACATTCCTGAATTCTGATGAAATCAGGAATGTCCCCATTTCCAGCACAGAGCCGCGCCTTGAGTCGGCGTAGAGCCGCCCGTAGAGTGGGCCATGGCCTGGTTCTACCTCGTGCTCGCCGGCGTCATGGAGATCGGCTGGCCGATCGGCTTCAAGGTCTCGCAGGATCCGGCCTGGCGCTGGTCCGGACTCGCGCTCGCGGTGGCCTGCATGGCGCTCAGCGGCTTGTTCCTGTGGCTCGCCCAGAAGACGATCCCGATGGGCACGGCTTACGCGGTGTGGACCGGGATCGGGGCGGTGGGCGCGTTTGCCGTGGGTGTGTTCGTGTTCGGCGAGCCGCGCAGTGCCGCCCGCGTCGTATCCGTGCTGCTGATCGTCATGGGCATCGTCGGGCTGAAGCTCGCCGACGGCGCGACCTGAGAGGGTCCATGGGCGGGCGACGGACCGGCGCTGCGGCGGCTCACTGCCATTGCGGCTGCAGCAGCGCGCTGCCATTGGTATAGGGCAGCGGCGCCTCACCCAGCCGCAGGCCGACGGCGAAGAAGACTTCATCGTCGGCGCCGGTATCTATGCGCACGCGCTGGTCATCGGTGAACTCGTGGTGGCGCGCGAACTCGTAGCCGAGCGAGGCATCGAGGCTGAGCCGGCGCCACCAGCCAAGCTTCGGCCGATAGCTCCAGGTGAACTGCGCGCGCCACGCCTCCACGCGGTAGTCGAAGTCGTCGTCGATTTCCTCGCTCACGACGTGCCACTGTGCTCCGGCGGGGAAGAGCCGCGCCTCGAGCGTGTGCTCGGCAGTGGCGGCGAACCGGGCGGCCGAGTCCGGGAATGCGAGTCGCAGCCACAGGTGCTCGCCGCGTGCATGCGCGACGCCGGCCACGGGATAGAGGATTGGTTCGCCGAAGCCGCGGTCGTAAGCGAGCCCGGCGAGCCAGGCGCTCCGGCCCGCCATCGGCGTCTGTATTTCGACGCGCCCGGTGACGTAGAGATCGTCGCCGGTCAGCTCATCGAGAGGGTCCTTGAACACGTTCGAGGAGGTGGCGATGCCGGGGGCGAGAACGGCCGCGATGCGCCGGCCGTTACGGGTCGCGGTGAGATTGACCGGAAACTGCAGCCGGTGCAGGTCGCGGTCGCGCCCCGCGATTCCTTCGTACTCGTAGTGGGTGTACTGGTAGTCCACACCGATACCGGCGTCGAGACCGCCCGTAGCGAAGTGCAGCACGCCGGCGCCGAGCTGGAACTCCGTGGCGGAAAACTCCGCGCCGGCCGGCGCGTCGAAGCCGGCCGAGGGCGCTCGCGCATAACTCGTCGCGAGGAACGGCCGGACGGCCGGCGGCGCTTCCACAGCGGTGGCGGTGGAGAGCCAAAGGACGACCAGCATCGGCAGGAGAACTCGTCGCATGCCCGACCCCGCAAGAAATGGGGACATTCCTGATTTCATCAGAAATCAGGAATGTCCCCATTTTCAATCCGCGCGACGGGCGAGTTCCGCGCGCCATTCGGCCTCGACGCCGGGCGCATCGGCCTCGAGCTGGTCGGCGAAGCGCAGGCCGAGGTGGCTCACGAAACGCGGCGTGTTGATCGCCAGGTGCCGGGAAACCTCGTCGCTCAGGTTGAAGTGCTGGTGGTACCAGTAGGTCGGGGGCACGAACAACGTGCCCTTCCGCCACTCGACGCGCTTTCGGTTCGCGGTGTCGGCGCCCTTCCAGATGAGCGAGTAACCCTCGCCGCTCAGCATCAGCACGAAGGCGTCGCTGCTGTGCCGATGCGCCTTCTGGTAGCTGCGCGGGGGAATGCCCGTCACGTGCAGGTCGAGCATGCGGTGGCCGGCCATGTCCCAGCGCATGGTGGTGGCCCCGGCGCCGCGGTGCTCGTTGCCGACCAGCGGCGCCGTGCGCGCGTCGGCCACGAAACTGGCGGCCAGGCGTTTATCGCCGGACGGCGCCGAGCGGCTGAAGTAGTCGGCGGCGCCGTCGAAACGGTCGGTGAAGGCGAAATCGTTTTCGAACACGAAGCGCTCGCTGTCGGCGGCGTTCATGACGAGCGGGAAGCTGGTCACTGCGAGCAGGCGCGTCGCTGCGCCGCTGTCGTTGACGTGCTGGTAACGCGTGTTCATGGGCACCGCGAGCGTGCTGCCTTCCCGCCAGTCCACGCGCAGCGGCTCGTCGCCATCGCGGAAGACGAGCGTGTGTCCGGGTCCGCCGAGGAAATAGATCGCGGTCTCGAAGAGGTGGCGTTGCGGGAGAGTCGAACCGCCGGCGGGCAGCTCGAGCAGGCGCCCGTCGGTGACCTGGTAGTCGGAAAATCGCAGGTACAGGCCGCGCACCGCCTCGCCCATCTGCGGCCAGGGTTGCAGGGCGACAGTCGCCACGTCCTCGATGACGAGCGCCTCGAACACCGGCACCCGGTCGCGGACGCGCTCGATCCAGCGGTCGTAAGGCGTGCCCTGCGGCGGCATACGCACGACGCTTGCGCCATGCTGCTCCGGGCCGCTGGAGGAGGGCAGCAGGCTCCAGTAGAACTCCTTGACCTCCTGCTCGTACGCCCAGAGCGCGACGAGGGCGAGTGCCGCCGCCGCGCAGACCGCGAGCAGGATCCTAGCGGCCGGCATCGGGCGGTGCTCCACGATGCGCCGCTCGTTCCCACTCCGCGCGGACCCCCGGCGCGTCCACTTCGAGCTGGTCCATGAAGCGCAGGCCGATGTTGCGCACGAGCGTCGGCGGGTTGATGGCGAGATAGCGGGCGGGCGTCGTGCCCACGTTGAGGTGCTGGTGGTACCAGTAGGTCGGCGGGACGAAGAGCGTCCCTTTTTTCCACTCGATGCGCTGGCGGTTGGCGAAATCGTCGCCCTGCCAGACGAGCGAGTAGCCCTCACCACTCAGGATCAGGATGAAGGCGTCGTCGCTGTGGCGATGTGCCTTCTTGTAGCGCCCGGCGGGGATCTCCGAGACGTGCATGTCGATCACGGTGTTGCCGGCCATGAGCCAGGCCATGCCCGCGCTGCCGGTGCCGCGCTCCTCGGAGGCCTCGAGCGCCGCGGAACGCGCGTCGGGCACGAAGTTGGTAATCAGCCGGCGCTCGCGCAGCCGCGCGGAGCCCCCGAAGTAGCGCGGGTCTCCGTCGAAGCGCTCCGTAAAGGCGAATGGGTGCTCGAAGACGAACGCCTCGCTCTCGGCCGCGTTCATCATGAACGGGAAGCTCGTCACCGCCAGCAGGCGCACCGGCCGGTCGGCGTCGTTGAAGTGCCGGTAGCGCACGTTCAGCGGCACGGAGACCAGGCTGCCCGCCCCCCAGTCGAGGCGCAGCGGCTCGCCGCCATCGCGGTAGAACAGCGTGTGCCCGGGCCCGTCGAGGAAGTACACGCCCATCTCGAAGAGGTGCCGTTGCGCCACGGTCGATCCGCGCGCGGGCAGTTCGAGGATGCGCCCGTCGGTGAGCTGGTAGTCGGCGAAGCGCAGGTACAGGCCGCGCACCGCCTCGCCCATCTGCGGCCAGGGCTGGAGCCCGACGGTCGCTATGTCCTCGATGACCAGCCCCTCGCGCAGCGGCAGGCCGGCGCGCGAGCGCTCGAGCCAGCGCTCGTAGGGCGAGATTGCGGGCGGCACGCGGAACGCGCGCACGCCGTCGGGCGCAGGCGCGCTTCGCTTCGGCAGCAGGTCCCAGTAGAACCGCTTGATCTGTGGTTCGTACGCCGGATACGCGAGTACACCAGCCAGCGCGACAGCCACGAGCAGCACGGCGAGGATACCGGACGACCTCGGCATGGGCGCCATGGTGCCACAGACCCCGGCGCAGATCGGGGACAGTTCACTTATTTGGGTTCGTTGAGTTCGGGGATCGACGGCTTTCGGTCAACAACGGAATGAATTGCCCCCGATATCCACGATCACCCGGGGGCGGTCTCGCCGACCAGCGCCCCGTTCTCGAGCACGAAGACGCGGTCGGCGCACTGCAGGATGCGCGGGTCGTGCGACACGACCAGCAGGGTCGCATGGCGCCTGAGGCCGTCGAGGATCCCGAGCAGGGCGGCGACGCTCTCTCTGTCGAGATTGTTGGTGGGCTCGTCGAGGACCAGCAGTTGCGGCCGGCGCAGCAGCGCGCGGGCAATGGACAGCCGCTGGCGCTCGCCGCCCGACAGCAGCACCCCGCGCTCGCCTACGCCGCTGTCGAGCCCGCCGCGCCGGGCCGCGACGAAGGCCCGGCAATTGACCGCGTCGAGCACGTCCCAGAGTTCCTGCTCGGTGGCGCCGGGCCTGACGCACAGCAGATTGGCGCGCACCGAGTCATTGAAGAGGTAGCTTTCCTGCGGCACCAGCGCCGTCTCGCGGCGCCACAGGATCCGCTCGCGGTCGTCGAGCGGGCGGCCGTCGAGGAGCACGCTGCCGGTGCCCGGCGGCAGCAGCCCCGTGGCGATGTCCACCAGCGTGCTCTTGCCCGCGCCCGAGTGCCCGCCGATCGCGGTGAGCCGCCCCTTTCCGATCTGGACCGACACGTCCTTCAGCGCCGGCTCGTCGAGCGCGTGGTAGCGGAAGGTGACGTCGCGAAGCTCGAGCGAGCGCGTCATCTGCGGGCGCGCCCCGGTCTCCGGCCCCGGCGCGCTTTCCTCGTGTGCGCCGAGGTCGTTCAGCAGGTCGAGATAGTGGCGGAAGCTAGGCAGCAGGCTCGCGAAGCGCTGCACCTGGTTCTGGAACTGGCCGATCGCGGGGAAGATGCGGATGAAGATGATGAGCAGCACGAGGAAGCGCGCCGGCTCGACCGCGAAGCTGACCAGCCCGGCGTAGACGATGGAGGCGAGCAGCAGCACGGCGACGAGGTCGAACACCAGGGTCGAGAGCGCCGACAGCCGCGTCAGGCGCACCGCCACGCGGGCCGCCTGCGCCGAGCGGCCGCGGTAGTCCGCCACGAAGCGCCCCGTCAGGCCGAGCGAGCGCGCGGTGCGCAGTCCCTGGATGTGCTCGACCAGGTTGTTGATCATGCTCGAGCGGATGCGGATCTGCTGGCGGCTGAGCCGGTGCGTGCGCCGCACCACCGGCAGCATGATCAGCATGGCGACGGCGCCGCAGAGGAGCGCGAACAGGGTCATCGCCGGGGAGAGCAGCAGCGCGACCACGAAATAGGCGGCGAGGTTGAGTCCCTGGCCGAACAGCTCGAATAGCGCGTTGGCCGCCTCCTGCGCGCGGCGGATCTCGCTCTGCGTGGCCTGCACGAACTCCGAGGTGCGCAGCCGCTGCAGGAAGTAGATCTCGGTGCGCGCGAGCGTTTCGTAGAGCCGCTCGCGCAGCGCGGTCTGAAACTGCTGCTCGACTTCGACCTGCCAGGTTTCGCGCCGCCAGTTCAGCGCCGAGCGCAGGCCGATCACCGCGACGAAAAGCGCGAGCCCGGTCTCCAGCGTGAGCTTCACGCCGATGCCGTCGAGCGCGCCCACGAGCTGGCGCCAGAGCGGATGGTCGGCGCCGCCCGGGCCCAGGCCGAGCAGGCCGAGCAGCGGGAGGATCAGCAGGAGGCCGACGCCGGTGATGCTGGTGAGCGCGACCTGCAGCGCCAGCACGGCGGCGAGTTTGAGGCGTCCGCCCTCGAAATAACTCTTCGCGAACAGCGCCAGGTCCAGGGCGCCTCGGCCCCGCTCGCGATCATCCGGCATAACGAGAACCAGTCCTCGGAAAGCGCGCGTCCCGGGCTGCTAGAGTTGGCCGTCCGGGATGCCAACACGACAACGACGAGCGATCCCGGCGCCACATGCTACGCCCCGCACGCCAAATGTGCGATGCTCGACGCCGGTCTATGAACCTCCTCATCACCAACGCGCAGGAAGTGCAGGCGTACTCCATCCTGCGCTGCCTGCGCCCGGAGGCGCGCAGGATCGTCGTCACGGAGGGTGGTGACTCGGTCGGCAGCACGGGCTTCCGGGGCATGGCGGCGTTCTCGCGTTTTGTGGACGCGCGCTACCAGGTGCCACGTTTCGCCGACGACTGGCTGGCCGGTCGGCTGGCGAGCGGCAACACCGACGCTGAGGAGGCCTACGTGCGGCGCCTCGAGGAGATCTGCCGGCTCGAGCGGGTGGACGTCATCTTCCCGTCACTGGACCCCGAGGTGTATCTCTTCGCCAAGAACAAGCAGCGCTTCGCCGAGCAGGGCGTGCTCGCCGTCGTGCCCGACGCCGAGGTGATCCGGGTGCCGATGGACAAGGCGCTGACCGTGCGCGCGGCCGAGAGCGCGCGTTTTCCGGTGCCGCGGACCTGGTTTCCCGCATCGGCGGCGGACGTAGAGGCCATCGCGGCGCAGAGCCGTCCGCCCTGGATCGTCAAGCCGCGGTTCACCGCCCACGGCGCGCACATGGTGCACGTGGAGGACGCCGCCGGGCTCGCATCCGCCTATGCTGAGGTGGCCGCTTTCCAGCGTGAGCCGATCGTGCAGGAGTTCATCGAGGGCAACCGGCGCCAGAACTACTACCTGACCGCCGCGCGCGACGGGCGGATCCTCTCGCTGCTCGCCCCCCGGGTCACCCGCACCTTCAGCACCGACTACAAGGTGGCCTGCAAGGCCTGCGTGTCGGGGTCGAGCGCCCCGTATGTCGAAGAATTGCGTAACCTCGTGCGCGAACTCGGCCTGTGGGGCGGTTACACGATCCAGACCAAGGTAGACCCGCGCGACGGGCTGCCGAAGCTGCTCGAGATCAATATCCGGCTCGGCCAGCACCTGTGGTGGCGCACCGGGCTCGGGGTGAACGAGCCGCAGATCCTGCTGGCGCTCGCGCGTGGCGAGACGCCGGCCGGCGGTCTGACCTTTCCGGAGGGTGTGCTGCTGCTCGATCCCTATCACGATTTCTTCTTCCTGCTCGACCAGCTCGCCGAGGCGCTGTTCGAAACCGGCAACCGGCTGCTCGGCCGCGGCGCTCCGGCGGGCCGCAACGAGGCGGGCCCCGGCGTCCTCGCGACCCTGCGCGAGTACCGGCGCGACTACCTCAACCGCCGGCCGAAGGTGATGTGCCCGGAGGTGAGCAACCTGCTCACCGACCCCTACCCGTGCCTGCGCGCGTTCGCCTTCAAGGGCGCCGCGCGGGCCCGCTACTACTGGCGCCGCGCCACGCGGGCGCTGTCGAGGCCGGCAGGCCGCAACGAGGACGTGCAGGTGAACCCATGAACGTAGCGACGCGCAACGACCGATCCTCATGGATGGCGCCGGCCCTCGGCCTGGTGGTGGCGCTGCACCTGCAGCCGGCGCCGGCGGACGAGGCGAGCACGGCGGCAATGGCCGCCAGCCGCTCCGTCACCGGCGACACGGCCGCGCTGCGCCGGGACGTCTTCCCGCTGCCGGAGATCACCGTTACCGCCTACGAGGCGCAGACTTCGCCACCCACGCTAGTGGTGCGCGAGGTCTCGGTCGCCGACATCGAGGCCTACAACGCCCACACCGTCGGCGACGGGCTGACGCCGACGCCCGGTGTGAACGTGCAGTACGGCGGCACCTCCGGCGATGCGCGCGCCTGGATCCGCGGTTTCCGCGACCGCGACACGCTGGTGCTCTTCGACGGCATTCCGATCGCCTCCGGCTTTGAGGGCACGATCGATCTGAATGAGATCGCCACCGAGCAGGTGGCCGGCATCAAGGTGCTGAAGAGCGCGCCGTCGGTCATCTACGGGACCAACGGCATGGGCGGGGTCATCGACATCCTGCCGCGCACCGGAGCCGGCGCCAGCTACTTCGCGGGTGGCATGGAGGAGGGTAGTGACGAGCGGCAGGTGCTGCGCGCGAGTTCGGGCGCCGGCAACGGCAACCTGAGCTACCTGGCGACCCTGAGCCGCGACGAGGCCGACGACTATTCGCTCTCCGACGACTATGACGGCGAACTCAACCAGCCGCCGGGCGACCGCTTGAACAGCGACTACACGCGCGACAGCGTGTTTCTGCTGCTCGATGGCGAGCGCACGCCGATCGGGCACACGTCGTTCTTCTACAATCTCTCCGACGCCGAGAAGGGGCTGCCGCCGACGACCGGCATCGCAGACCCGGACTACCAGCGGCTGACCAACTCGCGGCGCCAGACCTTCGGGCTGTCGAACCAGTTCTCGACCATTCCGCTCGCCGCCAAGCTCTATTACAACAAGTACGAGAGCGATCTCACCACCTACACCGATGACACCTACAGCACTGTGGACGAGGTGGAGAGCGCCGAGGACTATTCCATCGGCGCCAAGCTCTACTCCACGCTGCAGACCCACGACAACAACGTGCTCGTGCTGCACGCCGCCGAGCAGACCGACGTCTTCAAGGCCCAGGGCGAGCTCGAGGACGGCAACAAGGCGGAGCTGCGCACCTGGACGCTCGCCGCCGAGGACCAGTACTGGATCACCGACGAGCTGTCGCTCGCGGTCGGCGGCATCTACAACCTGTTCGACCAGAACCGGCTCGACCGCTCCAGCGGCGCCTTCAGTCCGCAGATCGCCATGGCCTGGCAGGCGACCGAGGCGCTCGCGCTGCATGCCTCCGCGGCGAAGCGCACGCGTTTTCCGAAGCTGCGCGAGCTTTACCGGCGTCGCTACGGCAACCCCGACCTCGACGAGCAGAAGGCCAACAACTACGAGGTCGGGCTGACCTGGCAGCACGAGGCCGGCTACGCGACCGACATCGCCTTTTTCTACAGCGACGTCGAGAACCTGATCGAGCGCCCGGACCGCGACTCTCTCTACGAGAACCTCGAGCCGGTGCGCATCCGCGGCGTGGAGTTCTCCAGCGGCGGCTGGCTGCGCGATGAGCTCTACACCCGCCTTTCCTATACCTACGTCAACGCCGAGGAGTCGCTCCCGGGCGTGCTGGACCGGCAACTGCGCAGCCGTCCCGAGCACACGGCGCAGGTCGAGCTGCGTTATCGCCTGCCGTGGCAGGTCATGGCGGCCTTCGACGGCATCTACGTCGACAAGCTCTTCGACCTCGACGAGGACGAGGCGTACACGGAACTCGACGACTACTTCGTGCTCAACCTGAAGCTCGCGCGGCCTTTCGGCGAGCGGCTGGTCGGCTATCTCGCGATGTCGAACCTGGTCGACGAGGACTACCAGCAGCGGCTCGGCGATCCGCGACCCGGCCGCGCCATTCGTCTCGGCGTGACCTTCGACCTCTGAGCCCGTGGGTTCGCTGACTCAGCGCGCGCGCTCCCATCGAAAGCCCGCGCTCGCGTTCGCGTTTCTCGGGATGCTCGCCGCGGTGCCGGCTTCGGGCGCCGGCGACTGCGCGTCGCTCGAGGGCGGGCGGCTGCGCTGGATCGTGCCGAACAGCCCGGGGGGCGGGTACGACGCCTACGTCCGGCTGTTGCAGCCATTCCTGGCGAGGGAGCTGCGGGCCACCATCGTGGTCGAGAACCGGCCGGAGGCGGGCGGTCTCGTCGCCGCGGCCATGATCCGCGACGCCGGTGCTGATGGGCGCACGATCGGCATCGTCAACGCCTCCGGGCTGCTCGCTGCCAGTCTCGATCGCGAGGCGCCCGATCCGGCCCGCGACTTCACCGTGCTCGCGCGCATCACCACCAACCGCACGGTGCTCCTGACCGGGCGCGATTCCGGCATCGCCGGCGTGGCGGACCTGGCACGGATCTCGGCGGAGAGGCCGCTCGTAATCGGCGTGCGCGACGCGGGCTCCGCGAGCCTGATCGCCGTGCCCGTGCTCGCCGAGCTGCTCGGCATGAACTACGCGCTGGTCACCGGCTACGTCGGCAACAACGCCCGCGTGCTGGCCGCGATCCGCGGCGAGGTCGACCTGCTGGTGCAGAACCTGGACTCGACGCGTCGCTTCATCGACGACGGCGAACTGCGACCATTGCTGCTCGTGACCCGCGCGCCGGCCGCGACTGCGGACGCGCTCCTCGCGACACTGCCGGAGCTCGGCGGTGCCAACGGTGTGGCTGCGCAGCGGGCACAGCACGCGGGCCGATCCGAGGAGCAGGCGGTGCGCAAGGCGCAGGCGCTCGCGGCGCTGATCGACGCCGGGCGGCTGGTGGTTGCGCCTCTCGCTTTGCCCGAGGCTCCGCGGCGCTGCCTCGAGCGCGCGCTGGGCGCGGCGCTCGCGAGCGGCGAGCTGCGCGCTGCCGCTGCGCGCGCCCGACTCAGCCTCGACCCGGCCGACGCGGCGCTCGCCCGCGCCGACGTGCAGTCGGCGGCGCACGCGCTCGCCGAACTCGCGCCGCTGGTGCGCCCGGCCCTGCAACGGGCGCGTGAATAGCGGCCGCGGGACGCGCGCGCCATGGAAGCCGGCATGATCGACGCCGCCCTCGAGGCGCTCGGGCTGGTCCTCAGCTGGCCCTACGTACTGCTGCCGCTCGCCGCGACGCTGGCCGCGATGCTCTTCTCCGCCGCGCCGGGGCTGAACAGCTCGACGCTGATGGCGCTCGTCATCCCGCTCACCTACGCCTGGGAGCCGCTGCCGGTGATGCTGGTGTTCGGCGCCCTGGTCGGGGGCGCCACGTTCATGGGCTCCGTTACCTCGATCCTGTTCAACATCCCCGGCAAGGCATCCAACGCGGTGACGCTGCTCGATGGCTATCCGCTCACCTGCCAGGGCAAGGCAAAGACCGCCATCGGCTGCGCTGCCGCGGCCTCGGCGCTCGGCTCCACGCTCGGCATCGGCGTGCTGATCCTGCTGCTGCCGGTGATGCGTGAGGCGGTCGTCTCGCTTGGCCCACCGGAGTATTTCATGCTGGCGGTGTGGGGGCTGACGACGCTTGCGGCGCTCGCCGGCAAGTCGCTGGTGAAGGGGCTGATCGCAGCCGGTGTGGGCCTGCAGCTCGCCTTCATCGGCTACGACCCGCGCACCGCCGAGCCGCGCTTCACGCTGGGTCTCGACTACCTGCAGGATGGACTGAGCCTCGTGCCGGTACTGCTCGGATTGTTCGCGCTCGCCGAGCTCATCGATCTCATGGCGAGCAGCCGCGAGACGCTGTCGGGCAAGCGCCGGCTGCAGGACCTCTCCGGCAGCGTCGCCGAGGGCATCGGCGCGGTGTTCCGCCACTTCGGCCTGCTGCTGCGCTCCTCGTTCATCGGCATCGTGATCGGCGCCATCCCGGGCATCGGCGGCTCGGTGGCGGGCTTCGTCGCTTACGCTCACGCGAGCCAGACCGCGCGCGACCGCTCGCGGTTCGGTCATGGCGACATCCGGGGCCTGCTGGCGCCCGAGGCGGCCAGTGACGCGAAGGACGGCGGCGCGCTGGTGCCGACGCTGGCGCTCGGCATACCGGGCGGGACCGGCACGGCGATGCTGCTCGGCGCACTGACCGTGCACGGCTTCAGCCCGGGACGGGAGCTGCTGACCGACGACCTCGTGCTGGTATTCGTGCTGATCTGGTCGCTGTTCATCTCCAACTGGCTCACCTCGCTGCTCGGCATCTCGCTGGTCGGCACCATGGCGCGGCTGAGCACAATCCGCACCGCGCGGCTGATCCCCGTGATCCTGGCGCTGGCGATCTTCGGTGCCATGCAATACCGGGGCCTGGCAACCGATGCCGTGCTGGCGGTCGCCTTCGGCGTGGTCGGCTACCTGATGAAGCGGCACAAGTGGCCGCGTGTGCCGCTGGTGATCGCTATGGCGCTCGCGCCGCTGCTCGAGACCAACCTGCATCTGACGATGCAGTTGCAGGACCTCGGCCGGATCGCGTTTTTCTCCCGCCCGGTGGTGCTCGTGCTGCTCGCGCTGAGCGTCCTCAACCTGCTCTGGCCGGTGCTCCTCGCCAGGGTGCCCTCGCTCGGCGTGCTGAGCCGCGAGCGGCGCCCGTGAACGCTCCCGCGCGCGCCCCGCATGGTGTCTTGCGGCCCCGGCTGGGGACGATCGGACTTGCGATGGCGGTCGGCGCGCTGCTCGCCGCCTCGTTCGGGCTGAGCCCCATCGCCGGCTGGATCCCGCGCACGGTGAGCGCCGTGACGCTGCTGCTGATCTTCATCCAGTTCGGGCTGGAGATGCGCGAGCACGCCGCTTCGCCACCCCGGCCCGCGCCCGCCGCGGCGCAACCGCAAGGCAACGCGGCGACGCCGGCGGAGGCGGTCTCGTGGATTGCCGGCGCGCTGCTCGCGGTGCTCGCGCTCGGCATAGCCGCCGGCAGCGCGCTCTTCGCGTTTGCCTGGCTGCGCCGCAGTGCTGCCGAGAGCCGGACGACCTCGGCGCTGTTCGCGCTCGCCCTGGGCGCCAGCCTGCAGCTTTTCTTCGGCGTCGTGCTGCAGGCGACGCTATATAAAGGATGGCTCTGGCCCGGCTAGCGCGTCGAGGGTTGCTGGATGGAGCGCAGATACTCCACCACGCGATCGGTCATGTTCTGCGCGGTGGCGCGCGCCGGCAGGTCCTCGCTGACGCGTGCCTCGAACTCGTAGCCCCACACGGGCATCTCGCGCGTGCCGTGCGCCGGGGTCATCGCGCGGCCGTCGATCATGTCGCGCACCCGCTGCGTCGGAAAGCCGCCCTCGCGGGCGCCGATCGCCGTCAGGTCGGGCACCACCGCCTTCAGCGCCGGCGCCACCGGGCCGTCGCCACGGCCCGACGCCCCGTGGCAGCTGGCGCAGAACCGACCGAAAAGTTCCATGCCGCTCGCCTGCGCGAGCGACGGCTCGTTGGCGGCGCCGGCCGAGGCGCAGGCGAGCAGGGTGGCAACGAAGACATTGCGGGTCAGGTACATGGGGCGACCTCCGGCCGGTAGCTGTGGCTTCCGGCCGATTCTGCCAAAGCCGGGGGAGAAATGGGGACATTCCTGATTTCCGGCGAAATCAGGAATGTCCCCATTTCCATTTCGTGGAGCCGGTGCGACCGGCGTTCTGATGCGCGGCAGCGCGCACGTGTTCGCCGCCCATACCTGCGCCTTCGGCAGGAGTCCGGTCAGTGAACACGTGAACTGGCGCACAGCGGCTCAGGCGCTATCCCGCTCGTGCCCGCGGTACCCTGACGGGCCGTCGACATGATGCACAAGGCCATACTTCTCGCGATCGTCCTCGCGCTGCTTAACGCCGCAACGCCGGCGGACCCGGCGCTGCACCCGGCGATGGGTGCCAGTGCATCGTCGGACCCGCCAAAGGCCGCGCGCTGGTATTCACTGGAGCAGGTCGAGCGCGGCAAAGGGGTGTACGCCCGCCATTGCGCGAGCTGTCACGGGGCCGACGCGATGGGCACCCGCGTGGGGACGGCGTCGGTCCCGCCGCTCGACGGCAGCGGTCACTCCTCGCATCATGGCCTCGATCAGATGCTGGAACAGGTAGCGAAAGGCACCATCATCACGGGCGGGAGCATGCCGCCGTTCGCCGCGGTGCTCGACGAATCCGAGCAGCGCGCGGCGATCGCCTGGATGCAGAGCCTGCGGCCGGACGAAGTGTACCGCGAGTGGCAGGAAAATTACGGCGGCGGGCACCGCCATTGATCAACGCGGCTGAGCCGAGGGGGAGGTAAGCGATGGCTGCTCGGATCAAAGCCATAGTCCTGGCCCTGCTCGCCGGCCTGCCGGCGACCGGCCTCGCGCACGGCCCGGTCGCGCGCACGGCCGAGGCGCAGCCGGTCGCCGCACGGCTGTTCACCTCCGATTCCTCGAACGGGCAGGTCGTCGTCGTCGACCTGCCGGAGGGCGAGGTGGTGGCGCGCCTTGCGACTCCTCCGCACGTGCTCTCCCTCGGGCTCGGCGTCTCGGGCACGCTCGTGTTCGCGATGCGCGGCCGCAATACCGACCGCGACACGATCACGGTGATCGACAGCGGCTTCGACGGGACCGGACGCGCGCGCTTTCCCACCATCGTGCGGACCTTTACCGGCAGCACGCCCGGCGGCGTGCGTGACGGCCACCTCTCCACCGTCGGCGGTCGCGACGCCATCTTCCAGGAGGGCACCGGCGAGATCGAGATCCTCGGCGAGGGCGAGTTCGGCTCGCTCGGTGCGGTGCAGACGCGGCAGATCAAGCTGGCGGCGCCCGATCACTACCACTATCTCGAGGCGGGCCGGTTCCTCTACGTCGGGCACCTCGCCAGGGGCTTCGTGCAGATCATCGACCGGGAATCGGGCGCGCAGGCGGGCCTCGTCGGCGGCTGCCCCGTGCTGCACGGCATGGCGAAGGACGAGGCCACCGGGCGGCTGTTCGTCGCCTGCCAGCCGAACGTGCTGGTGATCGGCACGCGCTGCGCCGAGCTCAACCGCGAGGTGGCCCGCGTCCCCTATCCGGGAAAACAGCGGGCGGCGTTCTTTTTGCGCGGTGCCGCGGGCGTGTGGTGGGGCAAGACCGAGGGGGCGATATCGGCGTTGCTACGGCTCGACACGCAGCGTGAGCCCTACGCCTTCGACAGCATCCCGGTGGACTCCTCGATCCAGCAGGGGACCACGCCCGACGGGGCCCGTCTGCTCGTGTACTCACGCAAGGGCACGTTCGACATCCGCGACGGCGGCAGCGGTGAGTTGCTCCACCAGCTGAAGGTCTCTCAGCCCTTCGACGCCGAATACCACGAGCACGTGGACAAGGCGCTGCTGCCTGACATCGTGTCGTCGGGTAACCGCGCCTGGATCACGATTCCGCCCGAGGGTGTGATCGTCGAGGTGGATATCGAGGCCGGCCGCGAGCTGCGCCGGATCAGGACGGGCGGGCAGCCGACCCGCCTGGTGCACGTCGGAGATTAATGGGGACATTCCTGATTTCCGGCGAAATCAGGAATGTCCCCCATCATTCCGGTGCGCCGGTTGCCTCCTCGGCGGCGGAAAACAGCGGCTGCGGCCGCGCTTCGCTCGCCTCGCGCAACGCCTCTTGCAGCTCGCTTTCACTCGCGCGCAGCAGGGCTTCGCCCGCCTGGATGGCGGCGAGGCGCGCGGGTGCCCGCCGGCGGACGATCCACCACCCGCAGGCGCCCGAGGCCGCTGCGCCGGCGAGCGCGCCGGGCAGCTTCGCGGCGAGCCAGCCGGCGCCGGCGAGGATCCAGAACACCGTGAGCAGGTCCCACCAGATCCCGCGCCGCCAGGTCGATGCCGGCGAATCGCTTCTCAGGTCATCGAGCTTGGCACGCGTCTCGGCGATGACCGCGTTGCGGTATTCGACGGCGGCCTCGTGCTGCTGCCGTCGCAGCTCGTGGAGCGCGCGCTCCCGGCCGATCAGCCGGCGGCGCAGCGCTTCGTCGCCGAGAGCGAAATAGCGCTCGCGCCGGCGCTCTTCGTCGCACGCCGCACCGAACGCCTCGATCTCCAGCGCGCGTCGCTCGGCCTCGAGTTGCGCCAGCTGCGCATCGAGCCGGTCGAGAGCCCGCGCCGCCGCCTTGCGTGTCATTGGCGGAAGACCGCCATGCCGGCCAGCGAGCGGAACGGCACGGTGCAGCCGGCGCCCGTCCGCCGCAGGATTTTTTCGTCCTCGAGACCGACACGCGCGGCGTCCCCGGTCCACGGGTGGGCGGCGAGCGCAAAGTGCGCGTCCACGTCCGCTGTCACCTGCGCCCAGCCGTAGCCGGGCAGGCCGACTTGCTGGCGCGTCTGGTCCCCCTGGTCACAGACTGCGAGCCCGGTCACCTCGACGCGCCGCAGGCGGCCATCGGGCAGGCGGGCCACCGCGATGAAGCAGCGCCCGTCGTTGCGAACGCAAGGATCAGCATCCGTGCAAGCCGCAAGATCGGGTCTCTGCCGATCGTGCCTGATGTCGTAGAGCATCAGCCGATGGTCGGTCTGCATCGTGCAGTTCCTGAACCGGCCGTCGCCCATGTGGTGGTGACTGAGTCTCTTGAGACAGGCGCTGCCGGGGAAGGTGTCACCCCGGGTGAAGGGCTCGAGTGTGGATGTCTTCTGGATGGGCGTCTGGGTTCCGCCGCCATGGGCCGAAGTCGCACTCACCGGTTTCACGCTATGGGATCATACGACAGAGCGGGCATCGGGGCAGGGTCCGGCGTCACCATCAACCGACCCGTGGCGGTCTGAACCGCCTGTGACGTATGGTGAATCTACCGCCACGGCTACTGCCTCTGCTCGCCGCGGGCCTGCTTGTTGCCCTGGTGGCGTGCTCGATCGGCTGGCGCGTGTGGCGCGGCAAGCCGGTGCTCCGGCCGGAACTGCCGGCGGCGATCTTCCTGGCGACCTGGCGCGCCGGCGGCTCGGCCCGCGCCTCGCTCGGATGGCAGGGCCGCGGCATCCTCTGGATCGCGGTGGTGCGTGGGGAACTCCGGGTGGGCCCGCACTTTCCGTTCAATCTCGCCTTCCTGCCCGAGGCCTTGCACCTCGATTTCCGGATTCCGGGGCACAGGATCACCAGCATCGAGGAGACCGCGCCGGGTGCTCGCCTTCGGGTCCGTTTCGAGCACGCGACGGGCGCAACCGACTGGGTCGATATCGCGCCGGGCGATGTCGCGGCGCTGAGCCGCTCGCTCGCGGAGATCCGCGCCGCGCCGACCCGCGCCCCGTAAGAGCGAGGCCGGTCGCGACCGGGGCTGCCCGTCCTACTGCCGCGCCCCATCGGGGTGTACAGTGCCGCCAGCAGCGGACGCCCGAGCGCCGCCCCGCTGGCTACCTCATGGCAGATGCAGCGCAGAACGATCCCGCCGCCGCCCGCGCCCGTCTGCGCGGCGTGAATCTCGGCGGCTGGCTGGTGCTCGAGAAGTGGATGACGCCCAGTCTTTTTGCGGGACTGGCGGCCACTGACGAGACGACGTGGTGCGTCGAACTCGGCCGCGATGCGGCCCCGCGCCTGCGCACGCACCGGGAGCGGTTCGTGACCCGCGCGGATTTCGCCTGGCTCGCCGCGATCGGCATCAACGCCGTGCGCATCCCGATCGGGCACTGGATCCTCGGGCCGCCATACCCTTACCACGCGAGTTACGGCGGGCGTGCGGCGCCCTACGTCGAAGGCGGGATCGAGGTGCTCGACCGCGCGCTCGACTGGGCGCAGGAGTCGGGCCTGCGCGACGTGCTCGACCTGCACGCCGCGCCCGGCTGCCAGAACGGCTTCGACAACGGCGGCATCAAGGATGCATGCGACTGGCACACCCGCGAGGAGTATGTGGCATTCTCGGTGGAGCTGCTCGGCAGGCTGGCCGGGCGCTACCGCGCGCGCGGCTGTCTGCATGCGATCGAGGTGCTGAACGAGCCGCGCTGGGACGTGCCGACCGCGCTGCTCGAGGACTACTACCGGCGCGCCTACGGGGCGATTCGCGCCCACTGCCGTGCGGAGGACGTCGCGGTGGTGTTCCACGACGGTTTTCGCCCGCACCGCGAGTACGCGGGATTCCTTCAATCGTCGGACCTGCGCAACGTGATCTTCGACGTGCACCGCTACCAGTGCTTCGAGCGGGCCGATCTCGAGCTCGACATCCAGGGTCACCTGCACAAGGCCGCCGTGACCTGGCGCGACGAGGCCGATGAGATTCAGCGCGATCTGCGCGTGCCGGCCATCGCGGGGGAATGGAGCCTCGGACTCGACCTTGAGGTGGTGTCGCTGTGGGCCGAGGGCCCGTACGATCACGCTCTGCAGCACATGGACCGTTTCCAGGAGGATGTTGCCTGTCGCGCATACGCCTCAGCGCAACTGCTCGCCTTCGAGCGCTACCTCGGCTGGTTCTTCTGGAGCTACCGCACGGAGTCCACACCGGCGTGGTGCTTCCGCGAATGTGTGCAAAGGGGCTGGCTGCCGGCGCGATTCGACTGACCGCGCCGGCCCGGCGGGCGGCTCACGCCACGGTGAGGAACTTCGCCTCCCGGGTCCGGTTCAGCACGATCTTGCGGTGGTGCAGGGCCTCCAGTCCGGCGTGAAAGCTGATGGTGAGCAGGCTCGCGTCCGGCAGTTCGTGACGCAGCATCTCGAGGATGAGTCGCTCGCCTTTCGGATCGAACGCATCGGTTGCTTCCTCCATGAAAATCCATGCGGGTTGCTGCAACAGTGCGCGGGCGAAGCCGAGTCGCTGCTGCGCGCGCAGTGGCAGCGCCTGCTCCCAGTTGTCGCGCTCCTCCAGCCGCGGGGCGAGCCAGGCGACGCCGGCGCACTCGAGCGCATAGCCGATGGCCTCAGCGCCGAAGGCATGCGAGGCCCGCGGGTAGCAAAGCGCCTCGCGCAGCGTGCCCTCGGGAAGGAATGGTCGCTGTGGCATGAACAGGAGGGTGCCATCGGCGGGCAGCAGCACGCGACCGCTGCCCCAGGGCCAGAGACCACCGATCACCTTGAACAGCGTCGAGGTTACTGCCGGGTCGCCTGCGATCAGGACACGCTCGCCGTGGCGCACGTCCAGGCTGAGGTGCTCGATGAGGATCCTGCCGGAGGGCTCGGCGATGCAGAGATCCTCGATCACCAGGTGTGGCCGGGCGCATTGCCCTAGGGTGATGCGAGGGCTTCCCGGCGCCTGCGCCTGATTCTCGAGCCGCTGCGCGTCCTCATAGAGCGAGAGCACGCGGTCGGCCGAGGCGCGGCAGCGGGCGATCTCGCCGAGGTTGTCCACGGGCCAGGAAAGCGCCGAAGTCAGCCGCTGGAACGCCTGCGCGGCCTGCATCAGCAGGCCGAGCGACATCGCCCCGGCGATGTACTGCGGAGCCGCCACCAGGATCGGGAATATCGGCAGCAGGGCGCCGTAGCCGGTCGCGAACGAGACCACACCCATGTAGGCGAGCGACTGGCGGTTCCAGTCGCGCGCGATCTGGCCGAAGCGCCGTGCGGAGCCGCCGCGTTCCAGTGGCTCGCCGTGCATCAGCGCGATGGCCTCCGAGTGCTCGCGGGCGCGCGCCAGGCCGAAGCGGAAGCTTGCCTCGGCCGTCTGCAGGGCGTTGGTCGAGCGTACCAGCGGGCGGCCGAACAGCCAGCCGAGCGCGCCGCCGGCGCCGGCGTACAGGAACGCGAGCGGCACCATGTAGCCGGGGATCTGCAGCGAGGTGCCCGGCAGCGTGATGGCGCCCGACACCGACCAGAGTATGTCGATGAAGAGCGCGAGAATCATGAGCGAGAACACCAGCGTGTGCGCCAGCGCGATCGCGCTCTCCGTGGCGATGCGGATGTCTTCGGCGATGCGACCGTCGGGGTTGTCATGCTCGCCGGCGCTGAAGAGCAGCCGGTAATGGCGCCCGTCCGCCATCCAGCTGCCGATCAGCCGCTCGGTGAGCCAGTCGCGCCAGTCGAGCTGCAGCCAGCGCTTCACCATCAGGTGCGCCGCCGTCACCCCGATGGACAGCGTGAAGATGAGGCCGAACACGGCCACCTGCAGCGCCACGCCGCGCACCGAGCGTTCCTCGAGCGCGTCGAACAGCGCGCGGTTCCAGTAGTTGCCCCAGACCGTGAGCCCGACCTGCGCTACGGTCAGGAGCAACAACAGCAACGTCGCGGCGCGGATCTTGCCTTTCCGCGCGCTGCTCCAATACGGTCCGGCGAGGCCCAGCAGTGCCCGCAGCGAGCCGCGACGCGCTGGGGCGAGGGCGCTGACCGAGGTTTGCGCAGGCATGGTCTCTGCTGGTCGCGGCTTGCGCCGCTCCTCGTTGCGCTGGGCCGAGGGCTGCCGCTAGCGCGCCGGCGTGCCCGGCGGCGGCCAGGCGAGCGAGGTGTCGCGCACGTGGAAGGTCTTGCCGAGGCACTCGCGGTTGCCGAGGCAGCCGACGGTGAGCCGCGCGAGGTCGGCGCGGGTCATGGGCAGCAGCATGGTCTGGTCCTCGGTCAGCTCGGCCTTGCCGGTCGCCGGCGTCCCGGGAGGGTACAGGCGCGTGTTGCGGATGATGGTGTAGGGCACGCCGCTCGCCTCGAGGATGTCCTCGCCGACGCCCTGGTCTTTCAGCCGGTCGAGCAGGCCCGGCACACGCTCCCAGCCGAGGCCGGTGAAATTCTCCGCATTGCGCCCGGCGCCCACCGCCCCGCTGTGGATGAACTGCGCCACACCCGCGCGCTTCGCCTCGGCGGTGAGCGGCGGCATGATCTTCGCGTAGAAGTGAATGTCGCCGGTTTCGACCCGCACGGCGGTGATGACCGCGTCGAAGGAACGGTTGCGGAACGCAGCCGCGACGTCAGGGGCGTTGAGCAGGTCACCCTCGACGAACGTCACGTCGAGGCCGTCGAGCCGGGATCGGTCCGAGCCGGGGCGGGTGAACACCGTGACGCGCTCGCCCTGTGCCACCAGCAGGCGCACGATCTCGGCGCCGAGCGCGCCGGTGCCGCCCGGCACGAGCACCTCGCGTCCAGCCGCCCCGGCCGGACCCGCCGCCCCGACGGCTGCGAACAACGCCAACGCGAGAAAAAAGGTCCTGCGCCCGGACGTTCGCTGCAGACGTCCGTGTCTTCCGCTCACTCGGGGTGCGCAGGCGCTCGACATCCTGCCTCGCCGGCTCGCCGTGCCCGTTGCAGGCCCTCCCGACCTCAGCCTTCGCTGAATCGCTCGTCGCCCGCGCAATGCAGCGCCCGCCGGCGTTCCCGCAATTCGGCGGAGAAACCCGTAAAGACTTCTGATCGCTTGCATGAACGGCTCCTTATGCCTGCGTCCGGATGTGAACGTCGCGCTGCGGGAACGGGATCTCGACGCCCGCTTTTTTCAGCGCGTCGTTGATCGCCATCGCGAGATCGCTGGTGGTGACGAGCATGCGGTCGGCATCCGGCGTCCACACCAGCACCCGGAAGTCGAGCGAGCTGTCGCCGAAGCCGGTGAACACGACCAGGGGCTCGGGATGGCGGGCCAGCTCGGGCATGCCGTCGATCACCTCGCGGATGATGCCCTGCACCCGGCGCAGGTCGCTGCCATAGGCGACCCCGACCGGCAGGTCGATGCGGCGCATGCGGTCGGAGAGGGTCCAGTTGATCACGTTGCCCGAGATGAAGGTGCTGTTCGGCACGATCACCTCGGCGCCCTCGAGGGTGCGCACGTTCGTGGCGCGCAGCCCGATGCTGAGCACCCGGCCCGTCTGGTCGCCGACCGCGATCAGGTCCCCGACCTGGAAGGGCCGCTCGAAGGCGAGCACCACCCCGGAGACGAAATTGCTGACGATGTTCTGCAGACCGAAGCCGAGACCGACGCCGAGCGCGCTCACCACCAGCGTGAGCTGGCTCAACTCGAAGCCCGCGGCGGCCAGCGCCATCAGCAGGCCGACGGTGAGGAGCAGGTAGTAAACCAGGCGCGAGGCCGCCGACGCCGCGCTGGCGGCGACGGGCAGCCGCGTCATCACTTCTTCGTCGAGCACGAAGCGCACGAAGCGCGCGAGCAGGATGGCCGCTGTGATGGCGACCAGCAGGGCGACGACGTTGAGCGCGGACAGGCTGATGCCGCCGACCTCGAGCTTTGCCCTGGTCGCCCCGCCGAGCGCCTCCCAGATGGGGGCCGTGAACGGGAAGATGCGCGGTATCAGGGGCAGGACCAGCAGCGCGAGCAGCAGGTTGATCGCCTGGTGACCGCGGCGTCGCAGGAGGTCCGGGTGGTTGCGAATGGATCGCAGCCAGCGGCCCGGCGAGCGCTCGATGACCTGGTCCCAGACCTCGCGCAGTGTCTGCGAGGCGACGAACACGAGCACCGGCACCAGGGTGGATACCAGCACGCCCTCGATCAGCTGCTGGCCGAGACGCGCGGCGCCGAGGACGACGGCGACGAGACCCGCGGCGAGCAGCGCCATGCCGGCGCGTATGCCGAGCAGCATCAGCGCTGCGAGCCCGTTTGCGGCACCATCGCCGCCGCGGGCGGTCGCGGCGGCGAGAACGCGAAACAGCCACAACCCCGCCGCGCCGATGAGCAGGAAGCCGAATGCGCCGGCCTGCGCGCCGATCAGCGCAGTGAGCCAGATCGAGATGATGGCGAGGATCAGCAGGCCGCGCAGGGGCAGCTGCACGCTCGCCGGCGCAATCACCCGCAGCATCGGCCATGCGGCGGCGACCAGCACGACGATGCGCAGCAGGCCGTGGCTGCTGGTGAACGAGAGCCGCAGCAGCTCGGGCCCGAGCACCGCCCAGATCAATACCGCCGCGGCGACCGGGTATTGCAGGACCAGGCCCTGGGCCTGCACGTCCGCGCCAGCCGCTCTGCGCAAGGCCAGCATGGCTGCCACGAGGAGCGGAAGGGCGAGGAAGAGCAGCAGCCAGCCGCCGGGATTCGCGGTGACTGCGTCGTACAGCATGGCCCTGGCGGCGGCGAAGTTGTCGCGCAGCTTCGCGACCAGTCCGCGCAAAGGCGGGGGCGCCTGCCAGATCGGCGGCTGCTCGGGCTTCAGCGCCACGACGACCCTTTCCTCGTTCTTCCTCACCGCATCGACGGCCTGCAGCGCTGCGGTGATCTTCTGCTCCATCGCCGAAGCGCGCTGCGTCTGGATCACGACGGCATCGAACGCCCGGCGCAGGCGCGGGCGGATGCGCTCGATCTCGCGTGACAGCATCGACATGCGCTGCTTGACCGTGTCCGGCAGGTCGGCGCTCGGCTTGTCGGCGTCGAGCGCCGCCGTGATGAAATCCAGGCCGCTTCGCAGGGCCGACCGGTGGCTTTCAAGCACGCTCGCGCGATCGTCCAGGGGTTTCCGCGCTGTGGTGATCGACCGGTCGAGCCGCGCCAGAGCGTCGGAAAGACGGTCGCGGACGATGAGCGAGGCGCCGGTCACGGTCGCATCGTCGAGCGTGGCGAGTCGCTCGCCAAGTTCTCTATCGATTTCGTCGAGTGCAGCCTTTGCCTTGAGGACCGCGCCGATGTCGGGCAGATCCGACTTGGCAGCGTCGATCCCGGCGGCGAGCGTGTCGAGTTGCTTCGTCGCATCGAGCGTGGTCGCCGGCGGCTGCATGGCGGCCGGCGCCGGTTCGGCCGCAGC
>CAZFWB010000011.1:0-18384 GCA_964522655.1 uncultured Chromatiaceae bacterium
ACCCCGGCCGAGGACATCATCACCAGGTACTCGGCCTTGGTCGCAATTTCGCCGGCCGCGTACTTGTCCATCAGGTCCGGGATCCCGAGCACGTTTGCCGACCACACGTAGGTAAACTCGACCCAGCCGGTCCACAGGCAGGTACCGGCAAAGAACCCAAGCCAGGTCGCGGCCACCTCGCCCTTGCTGCGCATGCCGATGAACAGGCAGACGGCCCCGATCAGGCCGGTGAGCGCGGCGGACTGATAGACGTACAGCTCGCCGAAAATGGCCTCCATCAGGACCATCTGGGTGTGGCCGAGGCCCTGCATGAGGAACACGACAAAGAAGGCCAGCAGTCCGACCCAGGGCGGCCGGTAGAACACCCGCTTGAAGTTTTCGCCGAGCGCAGACGTATTCGGGTTGGTCATGATTCCGGGTACCCCTTGTCAGTATCAGGCGTCCTTGAGCCGGCCTTCCTGGTCGAGGGCGGCTTTCTGGTGTGCCGGAGTCTTCACGGCGAGGAATGCCGCCAATGCGACTGCTGCAGCCACCAGGCCCATCTCGAAGCCGTACTCGACCGGCTTCTCCCAGAATTCGGTGAACAGGTGCCAGCGGCCGGTGATTTCGACGCTGTTCCAGGCGATGATCGCCGTCGGTATGCCGTAGCGGATAGCCGTCGTGACACGCCACATCTGCACCAGGCGCTGGAACAGATACACCGCCCAGACGGTATTGCCGAACAGGATCGCGTAGGTCACCGGGTGGCGGTCACCGAGGATGTTCTCGTCATAGATGAACAGCAGCGCCACGTAGCAGAACCAGATTACGTAGATGGTCTCCAGGCACGTGATGAAGGCGAAATTGCGCTCATAACCACGGCTTGGCTTGCCAGTGCGCAGATGCAGCCGGCGCTGAAACCAGACGAACATGTTGCACTTGGTCTCCTTGTTGAGGAGCAGCGCGGCAAGCGTGGCGAGCAGTACGCCCACGGAAGACATCATCACGAGGTACTCGGCCTTGGTGGCGATCTCGCCGGGCTTCTGCGCGTCCATCAGGTCCGGCACGCCGAGCATGTTCGCGTTCCAGACGAAGGAGAACTCCACCCAACCGGTCCATAGCAGCGTGCCGGCCCAGAAACCGTACCAGGTGCCGGCGACCTCGCCGGGATGGCGCATGCCGATCCATAGCAGGACCGCGCCGAGCGCGCCCATGGCGAACGCGGAGTGATAGACGTACTCCTCGCCGAAGATGTTCTCCATCGCGATCATCACGGTGTGGCCCAGCGCCTGGACCACGAATACGATGACGAATGCCAGCAGGCCGATAAACGGCGGCCGGTACAGAGCTTGTTTCAGTGTGCTCATGGCTTGACCTCAGGATTGATCAGCAGACCGGTCATGGTCTGGCGAAAAAGGAATTCGAGACGCGGGTTGCCGGCGTACACCTCGAGTACCGGCACGGCGGTGCGTGCGATGAGCCGCGCGCTGTCCCCGCCGCTGCCGTTAAGCAGCAGCCCGGTCGGTTCCACGCGGCGCATCAGGTCGGTCAGCGCGACACGGAACTCGCGGTGCACGTCCTCGAACAGCCGGAAGTAGGCGCCACCCATGCGGGTCGCGAGCCGCAATGACGGGGCGCCTGCGTTCCATAGCGAGAGATACATGTCGAGCACGCCATCGATGACATTTCGCGGCCGCGCGCCCGCGATTTCGCGCATCGTGGCGACGCCGTGCTCGAAAACCGGACGGATGATGCTGGAGAGCACTTCTTCGCGATTGGAGAAGAAGCGGTAGAAACTGCTGCGCGCGATGCCGGCGGCAGCGACGATCCGGTCGACGCTGACGCCGGAGAATCCTTCCGCGAGGAACAGGGTCGCGCTCTCCGTGAGTATGCGTTCGCGCGTGCGGTCCTGGCGGCGCGCCACCTTGCGGCTGGCCGGCGCCGGGAGCTTCAGTTCGATGGCATTTGCAGCAGGCATGGCAATGAAATCGGACGACGTTGTTCGAAATCGTACGGTCGTGTCCGATGACTGTCACTGTGGCAGATTGTCGCTAATTTTAGATCATAAATTGATGATATTAAACAATAGGATGAGGTCTCTACCTGATAACAATTCGGGGTGTGGTTTCAGCACCGCGCCAGGTGGCAGGACGGACGCCGTTGATGGTTGTTGATCATCGTCGGCGCCAGGTCACGCTGCGGCGAAAATGCAGCCAACCGGTCCCGCTATGATGCGACCGGACCTGCCTTGCGCCGCTCGGGCGCGGCGGGGCGCGAGTCCGGATCGCGATGGTCGTTGCAGCACGAACTTACCGGGGACTGATCGGGGGCGATGATGCGGGGCTTGTTCAAGCAATTCGTGGACAGTGAGATCTCGCGGCGCGAGTTCACGCTCGGCCTGGCTGCGCTCGGATTCTCGGCGGCCGCGGCCGACTCGCTCGCCGCGCAACTCGGCGGGGCGGCGATGCCGCCGCCGGCGGAAGGCCTGCGGGTGAAGGGCACCGGGGCGGAGATCTTCGTCGAGACGCTGCGCGCGGCCGGCGTGCGCAACGTGTTCGGCACCACGGCGACCGGCATGTCGTCGTTCTTCGACGCGATCACGCTGCGTCCCGACGTGCGCATGATCCTGTCCGTGGCCGAGTCGCAGGCAACCAGCATGGCTCACGGCTTCGAGTTGGCGAGTCTCGAAACGGCGGCGCTGTTCGTGCCGGGGGTGGCGGTGCCGAGCACACTCAACAACCTCTACAACGCGTGGAAGGACCGTTCGGCGATCGCAGTCTTCTCCGACGGGCCGAACAGCCAGTTCCCGGGCCGCGACGGCTTCGAGCAGGTCGATGACTGGATCGCGCCCACCGAGGAGTTCACCAAGTGGCGCTGGCAGGTGGACAAGGAAGCGCAGATCAGCGAGATGACGCGCCGGGCGATCAAGGTCGCGCGTACCCCGCCCGGCGGCCCGGTGCACATTCGCTTCCCGAACGAGATCCTCGCCGCCGGCAACGTGGAGCAGATCATCTACCCGCAGAGCCGCTTCGCGGTGGACGCGCAGCTTCGCCCGAAGCCTGAGCTGATCGAGGCGGCGGCGCGCGCGTTGCTTGAGGCGAAGAAGCCGGTCTTCTGTGCCGGCAGCGAGGTAACGCGCGCCGGGGCGAACGCCGAGTTCATGGCGCTGGCGGAACTACTCGGCGCGTATGTAACTCAGGGAATGAGCGTCTACGGCGACGTGCCGATCGAGCATCCGCTGTTCGGCGGCTTCTACGGGCTCGGGTTCCCGCGCGTGGCAGGCGGTCAGGACGTGTTCCTGAACGTCGGCGCCGCGATGCCCGACCCGGCGCTGATCACCGCCCCGGTACCGCGCAGCACCACCACGATCCAGGCGCGGCTCGATCTCGACGCGATCGCGATGAGTCAGCCGGTCGATATCGCCATCGCGGCGGGCGCGAAGGAGACCATCGTGGCGCTGACGGATGCGATCCGCGGCATGGCGACGCCGGAGCGGCTGCGCTCGATCGCAGAGCCGCGCCTGGCAGCCGCGCGCGAGGTGGCGGCGAAGGAAAAGGCGAAACGGCTCGACGAAGCCCGCGAGCACTGGAACGCGAGCCCGATGTCCTGGGAGCGGGTGTCGGCCGAGCTCGATGAGGTGCTCGAGCCGGACGCGATCGTGGTGCCGGAACTCGACTACCGCATGCCGTATTTCTGGCTGAACCTGACGCCTGGCGGGCGGCGCGTGATCGGGCAGACGACCGGCTTCGCGCTCGGCTGGGGCGCCGGTGCGGCGCTCGGCGTGAAGACGGCGTTGCCGGACCGTGAGGTCGCCTGTCTGGTCGGAGACGGGGCGTTCCTGTTCGGCCAGGTCGAGTCGCTGTGGACCGCCTCGCGCTACGACATCCCCGTGCTGATCGTGATCCTCAACAACCGCAGCTACGACAATGAGCGCAACCGCATCGAGGCGCTCTCGCCGCTGTGGCGCAACCAGGAGACCCGCGCCCTGTGGCGCGACGTGAGCGGCTACCTCGGCCGTCCGGACGTGAGCTTCGCGGGCCTCGCAAAGAGCTTCGAGATCGAGGCTGCGACCTGCGCCAGGCCCGAGGAGCTGCGCAAGGCGCTGCGGCGCGCGAAGCGCGTGCTTGCCGAGGGCCGGCCATTCCTGATCGACGCGCTGATCATGCAGCT
Organism: uncultured Chromatiaceae bacterium; assembly: GCA_964522655.1. Lineage (GTDB taxonomy): Bacteria > Pseudomonadota > Gammaproteobacteria > Steroidobacterales > QUBU01. Next base: position 4,150 of record CAZFWB010000011.1, read on the forward strand.
CGACCGCAGCCTGCGCCGGACCGAGCAGACCTGGTATCCGGAGATCTCGATCGCCGCGGAGCGGACGCGTAAAGTGTAAGGGCGCGCCGCTTAGGGTCGCGCACAAGACGGCGGCCAGCGTTCACATTGCTGCCGTCTGCGTGACGGGAGCGGGATCAACTGCGCCCGCTGTCCGGCTCACCCATGACAGCCGGGCGAGAATCAACGGCGGAGAGGACACGCATGGAATACAGGTCACTCGGCAGATCGGGATTGCAGGTTTCCCTGGTTGGCCTCGGCTGCATGAACTTCGGCATGATGAACGACGAGGCCGAGGCCACCGCCATCGTCAGGCGCGCGCTGGATCTCGGCGTGAATCTCTTCGATACCGCCGACGTGTATGGCAACCGCGGAACGTCGGAGGAATATCTCGGCCGCGCGCTCGGCGCCCGCCGCCCCGACGTCCTCGTCGCCACCAAGTTCGCCGGCCCGATGTCCGCGGAGCAGGCGTGGATGCAGGGAGGTTCGCGCCGCTGGATCATGCGGGCGGTGGAGGGCAGCCTGCGGCGCCTCGGCACGGACTACATCGACCTCTACCAGATCCACCGCGCGGACGAGGCGGTGCCGATCGAGGAGACGCTGTGGGCGCTCGACGACCTGGTGCGGCAGGGCAAAGTGCGCTATATCGGCTGCTCGAACTTTGCCGCCTGGCAGATCGTGGATGCCGCGTGGACCGCGCGCGAGCATCATCTCAACGGTTTCGTCTCCGCGCAGAACCGCTACAGCGTGCTCAGTCGAGAGCTGGAGAAGGAGGTGGTGCCCGCCGTCAACGCCTTTGGGCTCGGCGTCATCCCTTATTTCCCACTGGAGAGCGGACTGCTTTCCGGCAAATACCGCCCGGGGAAGGACTTCCCGACCGACTCGCGGCTCGCCAAGTGGGGCCAGTGGGCCGCGGGTGCATTCGCCTCGCCGGAAAAGATGGCGCAGGTCGGCAAGCTCTTCGCGCTGTGCGACCGCTACGACCACAGCCTGCTGCAGCTCGCGATGGGCTGGCTGGCGGCCAGGCCGTACGTGTCGAGCGTCATCGCGGGCGTGACCACGGTGACTCAGCTCGAGCAGAACGTTGCGGCTGCAGACTGGCGCGGAACGGCTGAGGAACTCGCCGAGATCGACAGGATCAGCCCGCCGCCGCAGAGCGGTTTTCCCGGACCGCGCCGCTCGTCGTAAGGCGCCCGGCACCGATCACCCACCGGCAATTACCGGCACGGCACTCATCACGCGCGCCCCTTCGCCTGTGAGTACCGCCCTGTGCGTGTGCAGCGGGCGGTCAGCAAGCGGTCAGTCGCCAATTTGCCGGCCGCAGGCCGCCGCAGTCGTGATAGTGATGACTGCATGGCAGGAGGCCGACTGCCGTCCATGGAGAGGAGGGGGAGTCATATATCACTGAGGAGACAACAATGAACAGCAACCTGTTGAGAAAGTCCGCTTTGCTGGGCATTACGCTGCTCGGCTCGGGCGCGCTGCTGGCCGCTCCCGAATCCGCAGGGCGTGAACAACTCGTGAAGGCGTTCGATGCCGCCTGGGTTCGCTACGTGGACAGCGGCCAATATCACGCCGACATCGCCGCCTTCACATTGGCGGGTGTGCCCGGTGGTCCCGCCATACCGGCGACCGAGTACATGGTGAACCAGTCGGACTGCCTGCCGCAGCCGGAGAATGTCGGGTTCCCCGACAACCCGAAGGGCCTGCTGAAGACCGTCCTCGACACCGGCACCATCCGCCGCGGCGTCGCATTCGGATTTTCGCCGTTCCCGGGCGCATCCACCTCCGACTATTTCTCACCCCTGAACGACGCCATGGCTGCGGGGATCATCGGTGAGATCGAGGCGCACTACGGCGTAAGCATCACCATTCAGGACGTACCGATCGGCGTGCCGTTCAATACGACCTCGGCGTTGCTGAACGGGGTGTTCAACAATCCGTTCGTGCCGGGGGCGCCGCCGGACGATCCGGTCCCCGTGCATTTCATCGAGCAGTTCAATGCGCTGGGCGGGGAAACCGAGGGCGCGCGACGGCGCGATACCCGTCGTTTCACCTGCGTCATGAGCAGCGCGGGCCAGTTCATTCACCTGGCCCCGGCGGTCAGCGCCGGCATAGACAGCCTGGCGGATCTGCGCGCTGCTACGATCGCCAATCCCGCTTTGAATATCTGCACCGGCCCGCTGTCTACGCAGACCGTTCGCTCGTACCTGCCCGAGGCGGCCGCCAACAACCAGATCCAGACGGAAAACGTCGCCGATCTGGCAGGTTGCGCGACACGCGTGCAGAACGGCCTGTCGCAGGTCTACATCAATTCGATGCCCCGATTGCCGAATTTCGCTGGCGGCCAGTTCGATAAGACGGTGGACGCGAAGATAGTCGCAGGCACGCCGTACTGGGTCGCCCAGGAAGGAGTGGTCTGCAACCAGGTCGGCCCGTTCGCCTTCATGAGGGCGTGCGCGGAAGGTAATTGATCTCACGCCACGTCGCCCGGTTGATTCTTCGCCCCGGCCCACTGCCGGGGCGATTTCTTTTCACGCTTCGTGCGGCCCGTGTTGCGTCCGCCCGGTCGTGGCATAAGCGTGTGCCGTCTCGGCTCACTGAAGGCGGTGCGGCGCGCTGAACGTCGTGCCTTTCGCGTCGGCTAGCCCAAAGACAGGCACTTCAGCGCAGCGCCGGGATCACCCGCTCGCCGATGAGGCGGATCGCGTCGGCGGGATCGTCATGCACCCGCAGCGCGATCTCGGTGAGCCCGGCGGCGGCGAACGCCTTCAGCGTCTCGATTGCCGGCTCGATCTGGTCGAGCCCGCCCGCAAAGGAGATGTTGCGGATCATCTTCGTCACGAGTGCATCGGGCACGTTCTCGATGACGTCGGTGCCGCGCAGGAAGGCGTTGAGGAAGTCCTGCTCGTGCGAGCGCATCAGTTTCACCTCCTCGGGATCGAGGAAAGGTGCGAAGTACTGCTCGCCGAGCCAGCCGCGCAGCATGAGTTCCCGGCGGGCCTCGGCCATGGAAGCGGCGGCGTCCTTCTTGATGTGCCAGGCCCAGAAATTGCTGATCCGGAACGCCTTGGGGTCGCGCCCTGCGGCGCGCAGTTCCTCGCGGGTCCTGGCGATGAACGACTTCGCGAGCGGTACGACGAAGTCGCTGGTGATGAGCCCGTCGGCGAGCTCGGCGGAAAGCTTGCGGCTCTGCGGGTGGTTCGATCCGAAGTAGATGAGCGGCGGGTTGTCTGTGTGCCACTTCGGCTGGTAGCCCCAGACTTTGTAGAGTTCGCCGTCGTAATTCATCATCTTGTCGGGCGAGGCGCCTTTCAGGATTTCGAGGCACTCGCGCGCGCTACGGATCATGCGCTCGCGCTTCTTGCCGATCGCCTGCAGCACGGCCCCGCCGCCGCCCACCATGATCATGGCGCGCCCGCGCGACAGCTCGTTCAGGGAAAACAGCAGGTTCGCCATCTTCAGCGGATGCAGCTCCGCCGGGCTGATCGCCATGGGCCCCAGGCGGATGCGCTGCGACTGGTGGGCGAGCAGTGACAGCGTGAAGAACGGATCGCGTGACCAGCCGTAGTTGCTCGACCACACCCCGCGCGCGCCGTAGCGTTCGGCCATCAGGCCGAGTTCGAGGGCCGCCTGCGGCGAGGCGAATTCGTTGAGGATGATGTCGATTTCCATCGCCAGTCTCCGTCCTGTATCCGATTGCCTACCGGTTTCGCAACGACCGGTCGGCGCCGGGCGCGGTGCACGCCGTGAGCGCCACGGCCGTGACCGCGTGGCCCGCTACGCCCGCGATTGTACGCAACGACAGGTCGTTATACTGCCCGCCGATGGTGGCCGAGACGACACGCTTCGCGCCGAGCCCGACGGGCAGGCTCCATCTCGGCCACGCGCTTGCGGCGATCACCGCCCATGACCTCGCGCGGGCTTCGGGCGGGCGATTCCTGCTGCGTGTCGAGGACATCGACCGCACGCGTTGTAGCGCCGGGTTCGAGGCGGGGATCATCGAGGACCTCACGTGGCTCGGGCTGACCTGGGACGGCCCGGTACTGCGCCAGTCCGAACACATGCGGCGTTATCGCGCGCGGCTCGGGGAGCTTGCCGATCGTACGCTCGCCTATCCCTGTTTCTGCACCCGTGGCTCCATCGCTGCCGAGATCGAGCGCATGAGCGCCGCACCACAGGGACCGGAAGGCCCGCTGTATCCGGGCACATGCCGGGCTCTTTCGGCGGCCGAGCGCGACGAACGGATCGCGGCGGGCGAGGCGCATGCCTGGCGGCTGGACGCCACGGCATGCGTGACGGCCCTTGGGCAGCAGGCGCTCGTCTTCGAGGAGCGCGGGCATGAGGGCACGGGGGGAAATGGTGCGGTTGACGTTTCACCGGGCCTCTTCGGCGACGTCGTGCTCGGGCGCCGCGACATCGGCGTGAGCTACCACCTGGCGGTGGTGCTCGACGATCACGCGCAGGGCGTCACACTGGTCACGCGTGGCGAGGACCTGTTCGCCGCCACCCACGTGCAGCGGCTGCTGCAGGCGGTGCTCGGACTCGAGGCGCCGCGTTACCACCACCATCGCCTGGTCCGCGACGCGAGCGGCCGGCGGCTCGCCAAGCGCGACCGCGACCTCACGCTGGCTGCGCTGCGCGCCGCCGGGGTCACGCCGGCGGAGATACGCCGGCGGCTCGGCATGCCCGGCTGAATCGCGGTCCGTCAACTGACCTCTGGAGGGTGCCCACGGTGCAGAGACCACCGGGCCGCGGGCACCGCTTAAGATATCGTGAGATTTTTCCCGGCAACCCGCATTTGCACCATGGAATTTTCCCGCTTCGGCGATCGTTTCACCCGCCAGACCGGCACCCGCGAACTCATGGACGACCTTGGGGCGGCGTTGGCCAATGACGCTCCGCTGAACATGCTCGGTGGCGGCAATCCCGCGCACATCCCGGAAATGCTTGCCCTCTTCCGGCGCGAATTTGCGCGGGTACTCGCCGACGAGCGGGAGTTCCGCCGACTGGTCGCCGATTACGCCGATCCGGCGGGCGAGCAGGGCTTCCGGTGCGCGCTCGCCCGGCTCCTGCGCGAAACCTACGGCTGGCCGATCGGGCCCGAGAATGTGGCCCTGACCGCCGGCAGTCAGGGTGGCTTTTTCCAGCTGTTCAACTTACTCGCGGGGACGCGGGCGGACGGCAGCTGCGCGCGCATCCTGCTGCCCCTGACCCCGGAATACGTCGGCTACCAGGACCTCGGCGTGGAGGGCGAGATCTTCACCGCGCGCCGTCCGGCGATCGAGCGTCTGCCGGAGCGGCAGTTCAAGTATCACGTGGACTTTTCCATGCTCGCCGTGACCGGCGACGTCGCCGCCGTCTGCGTCTCGCGGCCGACCAACCCGACCGGCAACGTGCTGACGGACGAGGAGCTGCGTCGGCTGGCGGCGATTGCGCGCGGCAGCGACGTGCCGCTGATCCTCGACAGCGCTTACGGGATGCCTTTTCCACGCATCGTCTTCACCGAGGCTGCGCCGTTCTGGGACGACAACGTAGTTCTGTGCCTGAGCCTGTCGAAGCTCGGCCTGCCCGGCGTGCGCACCGGCATCGTCGTCGCGACAGCGGAGCTCGTCGCAGCGCTCGGTGCAATGACGGCGACCACCAGCCTGGCGGTCGGCAGCGTGGGGCCCGTGCTCATGCGCGAGCTGGTTGCCTCCGGTGAGATCGTGCGCGCGAGCGAGGAGTTGATCCGGCCCTTCTACCGGCGGCGCAGCCGCCAGGCCCTGGAGTGGCTCGCAGCCGCGCTCGATGGCTGCGAATACTACGTGCACCGCCCGGAGGGCGCGTTCTTCCTGTGGCTGTGGCTGCCGGGACTGCCGATCACGAGCGCGGAACTGTACCGGCGGCTGAAGGCGCGCGGGACCCTGGTGCTCTCCGGTCACCACTTCTTTCCCGGGCTCGCCGATGACTGGCCGCACCGGCACGAATGCCTGCGCATAAGCTACGCGCAGCAGCCGGAGGTGGTGCGTGCCGGGCTTGCCGTAATCGGCGAAGAGGTGCGACGCGCCTGCGGCGCGTGAACCGAGAGCGCAGCGCCGGCCCGTTCTCAGTACGTCAGTACCGTGCGGATCGACTCACCGCTGTGCATCAGGTCGAAGGCACGGTTGATTTCCCTGTGCGGCAGAGTGTGGGTGATGAGATCGTCGATGTTGATTCGCCCCTCCATATACCAATCGACGATGCGCGGCACGTCGGTGCGGCCCCGGGCGCCGCCGAAAGCGGTGCCCTTCCACACCCGTCCGGTGACTAGCTGGAAGGGGCGGGTGCTGATTTCCTCGCCGGCGCCGGCGACCCCGATGATAACCGACACCCCCCAGCCCCGGTGACAGCACTCCAGCGCCTGGCGCATGAGCCTGACGTTGCCGACGCACTCGAAGCTGTAGTCCGCGCCGCCGTCGGTCAGGCTTACGAGGTAAGGGACGAGATCGCCTTCGACCTCGTCCGGATTGACGAAGTGTGTCATGCCGAACTTCTCAGCGAGCGCCCTGCGGCGGGGGTTGACGTCCACGCCGACGATCCTGCCCGCGCCTACCATGCGCGCGCCCTGGATGACGTTGAGCCCGATGCCGCCGAGGCCGAACACGACGACGTTGGCGCCTGCTTCCACCCGCGCGGTGTTGATCACCGCGCCGATGCCGGTCGTCACGCCGCAGCCGATGTAGCAGACCTTGTCGAACGGAGCATCCTCGCGGATCTTCGCCACCGCGATCTCGGGCAGCACGGTGAAGTTGGAGAAGGTCGAGCAGCCCATGTAGTGGTGGATCAGGGTTCCGGCTCGGGAGAAACGGCTGGTGCCGTCCGGCATGACGCCCCGGCCCTGGGTGGCGCGGATCGCCGTGCAGAGATTGGTCTTGCGCGACGTGCACGACTTGCACTCTCGGCATTCCGGCGTGTAGAGCGGGATCACGTGATCACCCTTCTCCACGGACTTTACTCCCGGGCCCACGTCCACGACGATGCCGGCGCCCTCGTGGCCGAACACAGCGGGAAACAGGCCCTCCGGGTCGGCGCCCGAGCGCGTGAACTCGTCCGTGTGGCACACCCCGGTCGCCCGGATCTCGACCAGCACCTCGCCGGCTTTCGGGCCGTCGAGATCGATCGTCTCGATCTCCAGCGGTCGGCCGGGTTCGTAAGCTACTGCCGCGCGCGTTTTCATCGCTCAGCTCCTTCAGGGGTACCTGCATTATTGTGACGGGATTTCGCGCCGTACGGGGTCGTTCCGGGACTTCCGTTTCCTGAGCGGAGTGCCGCACTTCCTGCCGCGTGGAAATGGGGACATTCCTGATTTCCGTGGAAATCAGGAATGTCCCCATTTCCTGGGGGAACCCTGGCCCCCGTACAAATGCCTATGCGCGAGCGGCTTCGCCGGGGTCAGACTGTGTTTTTACGCTCCGCCGCTCCCGGCGGTGCGCAACGGCGAACTCGCAGTCTGACCCCGCAGGGAGGGACCGTGAACAATGTCGTGATCATCAGCGTGGTCGTGCCCTTCATCCTGTTCGTCACGGGCACGGCGGCCAGCCTGCTCATGGCGCAGAGAAAGAACGAGCAGCTCTCCGAGCGCTCGCCCGACTCGCTGCCCTACATCTGGGGGTATTTCCTCGGCTACAGCGGCATCATCGTCGCCGTCCTGGCGAGCCTCACCGGCATCGCGCTGCTGATCGCCGGGTATTTCCGCGACTGGCTGCCGCTCGTGATCGCCTACGCGGTGGCTTCGGGCATCGCGAGCTACGGCGTGCTCCTGCGGCGCAAGTGGGGCTGGCTGCTGCACATACCGCTGTCGCTCAACATGGGGCTGTGGGCGTTCAACAGCGTGTACGTCCACAATCGCTGGCGGGAATTCTGAAGCCGCCTCTTGCCCCGGGAAATTGTGGCGCTAGGGGCGGGCGAGCTTCGGCCGCTTGCGTGACACCCCCGTCCTGAAGCCGCGCGGCTTGACGACGAGCACGTCGCAGCCCACCGCGTCGATCACCGCTTCCGCAGTGTGGCCGATGAACGCCTGGTCCAGCCCGCTGCGCGATACCGCGCCCATCACCAGCACGCCGGCGCCGAGGTCCTTGGCACTCGCCGCAAGCACGCGTGCCGGCGCCCCCGCGCGTACCAGGCGGTCCCGGGTTGCGATGCCGTGGCGCGCACCGAGCCGGTCGATGGTTGCGCGCGCAGCCAGGCGCGCGGCCTTCGTCGCGGCGATGATCGCCGGCGGCAGTGCGGGCAGGAATACGGGCGCGAACTCCTGCGAGGTGTCCTCGACGTGGATGAGGGCCAGCCGCCCGCCGAGCTGCGTGCGCACCGAGCTGGCGGCCTGGAGCAGGCGTTCGTCGAGGCCCGAGGGCTTGGCGTGCGCGTGCATCGGGTCAACGGCGGTGAGCACCAGCGGTTTGCCGCCCAGGCGTTCCGACTTTACGAACCATACCGGGCAGGGGCACTCGCGGATGAGGTCCCAGTCCGCGCTGGCGAGAAACCAGCGGGCCATGCGGTTGTGCCGGTGCGACTCGGCCACGACCAGGTCGGGTGCGGCACTGAGCACGCGCCGCACGATGGCCGCCGCCGGCGGGAAATCCCAGGCCACTTCGCAGCTGACCTTCAGTCGCTTTCTGCGCAGGGGCCGGGCGAGCCGCTCGAGCTGCGCCCGCTTCGACTTGCCGACGGCCGCAAGTATTGCCCGCGGGTCGGCGGGCAACGGTGCGGGTGCGGGATGCGGGAGCGAGAATGCGTGAAACAGCGTGACGCGGGCGCGGCTCGCGCCGGCGAGTCGCTCGGCCCTGCGGATTGCGAGCTGGCGGCGCTGGCCCGGATCGCGCACTGCCACCAGTATCGATTTCCAGGCACCCGAGGGCATCGCTTCCGCTCTCCGAAGACGCCGGTCAGCGCAGCGCGCCGCCGAAACGCACCCGCGCCGTCAGCCCGTAAGTGCGCAGCCGTGGCTGGTTCACCGTCAGGCGTATTGGCGGGAAATCCGCCAGTGAGCTGGTCGGCGGATCGTTGAGGGCCTGCATGTCCTGGGTGTTGCTCCAGAAGATGTCCCGGTAGGCGCCGATCGGGTCGTCGTACTCGAACAGATTGTCCACCCAGAACTCGAACGTGTAGCGTTCGGATTCCATGCCGAGCCGCAGGTTCACGAACGTGGACGGTGCGATCGAACCCTGGTTGTCGTTGCCGATGTACCAGCGATCCTTCCAGCTGACGGTGGTGTTGCCGTAAACGTCCCAGGTGCCGAAGACGGGGCGGCGATACGAGAGGGTGGCATTGGCCGTCCAGGGCGCCACGCGCAGCATCTCGTTGCCGCTGATGTCACCGCCGAGCGGCGCGCCGTCCGGGTCGGGATTGGGGACGAAGAAACTCGGGAAGTACTGGTAGGTCGCCTGCTTTGCGTCCGTCCACGTGGAGTCCGTGTAGGAAACCCCGAGACTCGCGCTCCAGTCGTCGTTGAGCAGCATGTCCGCCACGAGTTCCCAGCCCCACACCACTGCGTCGCCCGTATTGCGCGAGATCGTCAGGAGCTCCGAGGTGCGCTTGAGCACGCCGTCGGTCGGATCGACGTACTCGGTCAGCACCTGCGGCAGCACGATGTCGGTCCAGTCGATCCGATAGCCTGAGAGGTCAACGCCGAGCCGCCCATCGCTGCTGCGTCCCTTGATGCCGAGCTCGACCGTCCAGTTTTCCTCCGGGTCGTAGGCTTCGACCAGCTGTACTTCCTCGCCGGTGTCCTCGTTGGTAACGGGATCGATGAAGCTAATGGCATCGCCGGTGAAGCCGCCGCTCTTGGAGGCATTGGCGAGCGAGCCGTAGATCATCCAGTTGTCGCTCGGCTTGTAGTCGAGGGTGACGCGCCCGCTGACCCAGGTCCAGTCGTCGTCCAGTTTCGTGGGCGTCGGGTCGCGTGGCTGATAGACGCCGTTGTCGGGGTACTGCAGTTCCGGCACGGACCACAGCCTGTAGTCCTTTTCCTCATACGTGTAGCGGATCTCGCCACGGACCTTCCAGCGTTCGAGGAAATCGAGTTCCATAGAGGCAAAGCCTGCCCAGGAGCGGGTCTTGGTGAGGGACTCGATCTGGTCGTTGGTGTACCCGGGATCGGTGATGAACAACAGGTTGCCGAACGGCGCCAGGTAGTATCCGGGGGCGGCGTTCAAGGCCGGTGAGTTGCCCTGGCAGGGGCAGAAAGCGCCGATGTTGTTGAGCGGGTCGAGGTCCGGTGGCAGGGTTCCGGTCAGGAAATTCTGCCCGGGGCGTTCCTCGTCGCGCACGTCGTAGAAATACACGCCGCCGGTGTAGCGGAACGGCTCATCGAGCGGGCTCGTGAAGCGAAGTTCCTGGCTGATCTCGCGCGTATCATTGCCGCTCTCGCGGTCCAGCACGCCGCTGAAGAAGCGTTTCAGTGGCGTGGGGCCGTCGCCGATGCAGACCACCGAGTAATCGCCGGTGCAATAGACGAAGGGCGTGCTGTCACCGATGCGGCCGAAATCGAGCGCCCCGTTCTGCTCGGTGTCGGAATAGCCGGTGAGCGCGCTGACGGTGCCTACGCCGATGTCCCAGTCGATGTTGAGGCTCGAGCGCCACAGTTCGCGCTCCTCCCCGACGGCGCCGATGGTCTTGCCGATGTCTTCGCTGTTGAGCGACGGCACCTCGCCGCACCAGTTGTTCCAGATCGGCGAGCCGTAGGGCACGCCATCTTCATTCTGGAGCCTCGGGTTCGTAAGCGAGGTGTCCTCGCAGTTCGCCTGCAGCGCGGTGCTCGCGGAGTCGTCGATATCGTCATTGGAATAGTAGAGCTGGGCGAGCACCTCGAAGCTGTCCGTGGGCGTGAAGTAGAGGCTTCCCTGCGTCGTACGGTACCGGTATCCGCCCACGTCGTAGCCGTTGAGCGGATCGTTGTAGGAACCGTCCCAGTCGTCGTAATTCACCCCGATGCGACCCTTGAGGATGCCCTCGATGATCGGGCCACTGATCGAGCCGCTGGCCGCCATCCTGCTCTCATTTCCCGCGGTGACGGCGGACTTTGCCTCGAACTCGTCGGTCGGGCGCTTGGTCACGAAATTGATGGCGCCGCTGAAGGCGTTGCGGCCGTAGAGCGCGCTCTGCGGGCCCTTCACCACTTCGATGCGCTGCAGGTCGAGCTGGCTGAAATTCAGGCCCTCGCGGCCGGAAACATAGATGCCGTCGATGAACACGGCGGCGTTGTTTTCCTTGGCGCGGATGTCGGTGGGCGCCACGCCGCGGATGATGGGCGTGGGCAATGCCTCACCGAGCGCGTTGTAGAACTGCAGGCCGGGCGTCAGTTCCGCGATGTCGTTCAGGCTCTCGATGCCCGCCGCCTCGATCGCCTTCTCGTCGAAGGCGCTGATGGCGAGCGGCACGTCCTGCAGCCGCTCCTCGACCTTGCGGGCGGTGACGACGATCTCCGCGATGCTGCTCTCGTCCTGTGCGGCCGCCACCCCGGCGAGGCACAGGCCCATCATGACGGCCGCCGGCGTGCGCCAGGCAAGCCCGCGGCCCTGCGCAGCACCGGCATTGGCCCGCCCGCATCCATGGAAAACCCGACCGCTCACGGTCCCTGACTCTTGCCTGCGACAGATCATGGCCCCAGCCCTCAACAGCCCGCGAGACCGCGGAATTTCCCCGACCGCCCGTCGGCTCAGACCTCCGACCGGCAGCCTCATACGACTGATCCATCATGACCGGAGGGGCGAGCCCCCGTACGCGCTATCGGCCCCCGGTTGTCCTAATGTTATATGAATAAGACGACGTGGCAACAGTGGGGGACGTTTCCCTTGCCCGGATCGAATCGGACTCGGGAAATGTCCCCTCAGGCTTTGCGGCGCGGTAAGCGGAACATCTCACCCAGCTTGCGGTACTCGCTGCCGCGCGCGGAACTTGTGCGCCAGGCGAGCGCAATCTCGCGGTAGCTGTCTTCCTTCAAGGGCCAGGTCCGCACCGGCGTGCCGCGCAGCAGACCCGAGCCCACGGCCATCTCCGGCACGAAGGTCACGCCGAGATCGCTCGCCACCATCTCGAGCAGGGTCAGCAGGCTCGATGCCGCAAAGCGGCTGAGCTTCGTGCGGTTGCGCAGCCGGCAGGCCGACAGCGCGTGTTCGCGCAGGCAGTGGCCTTCCTCGAGCAACAGGATGCTCTCTGCGGAAAGCCGGTTGACCGCAAATTTCTCGGGGTCCACCAGCCGGGTATCCTCGCGCGCTGCCAGCAGGAAGCGATCGCGGAACAGCCGCATGACCTCGATGTTCTCCAGCGGATAGGGCAGAGCGAAGAGCACGATATCGAGCGCGCCGCCGCGCAGCTCATCGAGCAGGGCGTCGGTCAGTCCCTCGCGGATGTAGAGCTGCAGCTCCGGGTACTTGCGCCGGATTCCGGGCAGGACCACCGGCAGCAGGAAGGGGGCGATGGTCGGAATCACCCCCAGGCGCAACGGCCCGGCGAGCGGGCGCCGCCGTTCGCGTGCCAGCTCCAGCAGGCCCTCCATGTCGCGCAGGCACAGGCGGGCCTGTGTGGCCACCTCCCGGCCCTCCGGTGTAATGGTGACCCGGCGCTTGCTGCGCTCGACGAGGCGCAGGCCGAGCAGGCGCTCGAGATCACGAATGGCGACGCTGAAGGCGGACTGCGACACGAAACAGGCCTCGGCGGCGCGGCCGAAATGCCCGATCTGCTCCAGCGCCACGAAATAGCGCAGTTGCCGGACGCTCGGCAGATGACGGCCGGCCTCGGTAGTGCCCGCTGGTCTGCGGCGAATCCGATTCATATAAAAAAACGAATAAAAGGATCCATATATTCTAATTTATTTCCTGTCTGAAAGAGGTATGTTTCCACCGTCCGCGGCGCGTGCTTCGCCGCGCAGAGCAAACAGCCGGAGGAGGCCGACATGGCGATCAACATTGGCATCAAGGACAAGGACCGCGAGGCGATCGCGGAGGGGCTCGGGCGTTTGCTGGCCGACAGCTACACGCTTTACCTCAAGACGCACAACTATCACTGGAATGTCACCGGGCCGATGTTCAACACGCTGCACCTGATGTTCGAGCAGCAGTACAACGAGCTGGCCCTTGCGGTGGACGCGATCGCCGAGCGTATCCGCGCGCTCGGGCACCCGGCGCCGGGTTCGTACAAGGCCTTCTCGCGGCTGACCGAGATCGAGGAGGAAACCGGCGTGCCTTCGGCCGAGGAGATGGTTCGTCAGCTCGTGGTTGGCCAGGAAACGGTGGTCCGTACTGCCCGCAAGCTCTTCCCGGTAGTGGAGAAAGCCGGTGACGAGCCGACGGCGGACCTGCTTACGCAGCGCATGCAGATCCACGAAAAGAACGCCTGGATGCTGCGCAGCCTGATCGAGGGCAGCTGATCGGGCTGCGCTCGGGCGGCGGCAGATTATCAACCAGATTTAATCGAAGGAGAGCAAGCATGTTGAAGTCCATGGAAGGGCGCAGGGTTCCGGACGTGACCTTTAAGGTCCGGCGCGACTGCGAATGGGTCGACGTGACGACCCGGCAGTTATTCGACGGGCGCAACGTGGTGGTGTTCTCGCTGCCGGGCGCATTTACGCCGACGTGCTCATCCTCGCACGTGCCCCGCTATCATCAGCTCGCGCCGGCGTTTCGTGACCGCGGCATCGACGAGATCCTGTGCGTGTCGGTCAATGACACTTTCGTCATGAACGAGTGGTGCGAGCGGCAGGGCGCCGACCGCATCACGTTCGTGCCCGACGGCAGTGGCGAATTCACGCGCCAGATGGGACTGCTGGTCAATCGCGACGATCTCGGATTCGGCATGCGCTCATGGCGCTACTCGATGCTGGTCCGCGATGGCGTGATCGAGAAGATGTTCATCGAGCCGGAGGAACCCGGCGATCCGTTCCACGTTTCCGATGCCGACACGATGCTGCGTTACCTCGATCCTGCCGCAGCGCCACCCCCGAGCGTGCTGGTGCTGACCCGCGGCGGTTGTCCGCACTGCGCCCGGGCGAAGGCTGCGCTGAAACGCCACGGCATCGAGTTCGAGGAGCTGGTGTTGAACCGTGACATCCGGCACCCGGCGCTGCTCGCACTGGCGGGCACCGGCACGGTGCCGCAGGTGTTCGTCGACGGGCGTCGCATCGGCGGCGCCGACGAGCTCGAAGCCTGGCTCGGCGAGCGGCGCGCTGCCTGAGACCCTCGGGGGCGCTTTCCGCTGGCGGGA
>CAZFWB010000011.1:18484-33111 GCA_964522655.1 uncultured Chromatiaceae bacterium
GATCTTCCGCTCACTCGGGGCTCGCGGGCGCTCGGCATCCCTGCCTCGCTGGCTCGCCACGCCCGTTGCAGGCCCAGCCGACCACAGCTCCGTGTCAGCGCATCCGGTTGGCCGCTGAAGCCACTTGTACCGCAGGTGATTTTCGCTGCGTGTCGATCAGCGTAACGGTGCGCCGAAACCCGGCGAGCGTACGTGCGAAGCGGGCTGCCAGGATGGCAGCAGCCCGCGTAGCCCGTAACGAGGAGGACAGGGATGTCCGACGAGTGGGCGCCCGCCGGGTTTCGGCGCACCGCTGGTACCGATGGAATGACCACGCAGCCGCGCCGCTGACGGCTGATGAGACCCGATTGAGGCCTGAGTTGCCCGCCATTTTGTTATTCTCTCCGCGCCTCATTGCTATGAGAGTGAGTGATGGCCGATCGGCGAATCATGTTTGTCTTCCCGGGGCAGGGCTCCCAGTACCGTGGCATGGGCAGCGACATCGCCGCGGAATTCGCGGTGGCTCGCGACACGTATGCGGAGGCTTCCGAGGTGCTCGGCTACGACATCGCCCGGCTGTCATTCGAGGACCCCAAGGATGAAATCGGCCTGACGCGCTTCACTCAGCCCGCGTTGCTCACGCACGGCATTGCCTGCCTGCGGGTCTTCAACGAGCTGGCGCCCGGCGTGCGGCCGGTGCTGGCGGCCGGCCACAGCCTCGGCGAGTACACCGCGCTGGTGGCGGCCGGCAGCCTGGGCCTGGCCGACGGGCTGCGCCTGGTCAAGCGCCGCGGCGAGCTCATGGGTGAGCACGGCGAGGGCGGCATGCTGGCGCTGGCGCTCGACGTGGCTGCTGCACGTGCCATCGCGTCGAAGCACTATTGTCAGGTTGGCGGCTGTAACCTGCCCGAGCAGACGGTGGTAGGCGGGCGTGACGCGGACCTCGACTCGCTGGCGGCGGAACTCGAGCAGCTCTACCCGCGCAAGCGGGCCGTGCGCCTCGCGACCGAAGGCGCGTTTCATACTTACCTGATGGTCGAGGCTGCGTGCCGGTTCCGCGAAATCCTCGACGCAACCGCCTTCGAGCCGCCCTCGTTCGGCGTGCTGTCGAATTTCACGGCGGAACTGCACGAACCCGATGCCGATTCGATCCGTACGCGGCTGTTCTTCCAGCTGTTCAACCCCGTCAAGTGGTTGGCTTGCCTGGGGACCGCCATGACCCAGCGGGTCACCCACATGATCGAGTTCGGCGGCGGTATCGGCGGCGGCGAGGGGCCGGCCGGGAAGCGCCCGAATCTGGAGAGCATCGTGCGCAAGACGCTCAAGAGTGCGGGCTACGAAGCGCAGTATGCCGGCGCGATCAGCACCGGCACCATACGCGAAGCCGCCGCGCTGTTCGCAGGCTGACATCGTGTCGTTCGGCTTCGGCGATCTGTTCTGGGTGTTCCTGATGCTGTCCCTGCTGCAGCCCTGGCTGCGGCAGCGGATGCTGGATGCATCGCGCACCCGTTACATCCAGGGGCTCGAGACACGCCGCGGCTCGCGCGTGATCGTCCTCGTGCACCGGCAGGAGACGCTCGGTTTCCTCGGCTTTCCGCTCTTTCGCTTCATCAGCGTGGAGGATGCCGAGAAGGTGATCCGCGCGATTCATCTGACGGACCCGCAGGTGCCGATCGACCTCGTCCTGCACACGCCGGGCGGGCTGGTGCTGCCTTCGCTGCAGATCGCGCGCGCCATCGCGCGTCATCCCGGCAAGGTCACCGCGATCGTGCCGCACTACGCGATGTCCGGCGGTACCCTGATCGCGCTCGCGGCCGACGAGATCATCATGAGCCGTCACGCGGTGCTTGGGCCGGTGGACCCGCAGATCGGCACCTATCCTGCGGCCTCAATCCTGCGCGCGGTGCGCCGCAAGCCGGTCGAGCACGTGGATGACCAGACGCTGATCCTGGCCGACCAGGCGGAGATGGCGATCGCCCAGCTCAAGGAAGCCGTCAGGGAACTGATCTGTGACCGCCTGCCGCCGGAGCAGTGCGCAGAACTCGCCACCGTACTGGCCGAGGGGCGCTGGACGCACGACTACGCGATCACGGTGGAGGCCGCGCAGCAGATGGGGCTGAAGGTTTCCACGGAGGTGCCCGAGGAAGTGCTCGAGCTGATGGCGCTGTATCCGCAGCCGGTGCGCCAGCAGACC
This sequence comes from uncultured Chromatiaceae bacterium, assembly GCA_964522655.1. Taxonomy (GTDB): domain Bacteria; phylum Pseudomonadota; class Gammaproteobacteria; order Steroidobacterales; genus QUBU01. Next base: position 20,658 of record CAZFWB010000011.1, read on the forward strand.
GCGGTAGAGTTCACCCCCGGGCCGCGGCGCGTGCCGGCCGGTCGCGACTCGCGCGGATCCTGATCCCCTTCCTCCGGCGTGGTTATGGACAAGCGCCCCCGCGCGGCGTCAGACTCTGGCCCATGAAAAACCTGTTCGTGAGTTGCTTCTGTGCCGCAATGATCGCCCTCGCCGTCGGCGGGAGCGCGGCGATCGCGGCTGAGCCGGAGCTGCCGGTCGTGGAAGTATGGAAGACCCCCACCTGCGGATGCTGCACGGTGTGGGTCCGGCACCTCGAGCAGGCCGGACTCAAGGTGAACGTCACCCACATGGATGACCTTGCGCCGATCCGCAGGCAGTTCCGTGTGCCGCCGAAGCTCTCGTCCTGTCACACCGCACGCGTCGGCGGCTACGTGGTCGAGGGCCACGTGCCGGCAGAGGACATCCTGCGGCTGCTGAAGACGCGGCCGCAGATCACGGGAATCTACGTCCCGGGCATGCCCATCGGCTCGCCGGGAATGGAGGGGCCCGGTGGCGAGGAATACCAGGTGTATGCGCTCGACCCGGCCGGCCGGACGAGCGTGTTCGCCACGCACCAGCCCTGAGCGGCGCCTGATACGGACGGCGTGCGCAGCGCTCGCCGCGCTGCCCCTCATTACGGCTTGCACTGCGCGCATTGCGGGCGACGAACACGCGGCGCCGATTGCGCCAGCCGCGCTGCTCAAAGGCGAAGTGCTGACGGCTTCGGCTGCGCCGCTGCCGGATGCGGAGGTGCTCGGCATCGATGCGGCGATGCGTGATTTCGTCGCAAGGAACGTCAACCCGCGCGGCAGCCGAGAAACGCGCCTCCGACAGCTGCTGTCCGCGGTGATGGGGCGGACCGGTTTCAACGTCGAGTACAACGGGCAGACCTTCACCGCCGCCGAGGCGTTTAACCGGCGCGAAGCAAACTGCCTGTCGTACACCGCGATGTTCGTGGCCCTGGCGCGCGAGGCCGGTCTCGACGCGAGCTTCCAGGAGGTGGACATACCGCCGGACTGGAGTCGCAGTGGCGCCGGTTTCGTGCTCAATCTCCACGTCGACGCTCTGGTGCGTGACAGTTCCGGGCGCGAGCGCGTCGTGGACTTCAACATCGACGACTTCCGGTCGTCGTACGACCGCCGGAGGATCTCTGACCGGCGGGCGCTTGCGCACTACTACAGCAACCTCGGTGCCGAACGCCTGGAGGCCGGCGAAGCCGTGCAGGCGCTGCGTCACTTGCGCAAGGCCATCGAGCAGGACGCCGGATTCGCGCCGGCCTGGGTCAACCTGGGTTCCCTCTACCAGCGCGCCGGGCATCCGCAGTGGGCGATCTCCGCCTGGCGTCACGCCCTCGACATCTCGCCGAATGAAACCGTGGCGCTGAGCAACCTCGAGCGGGCGTACCGCGCGGCGGGCCGCGTGAGCCTGGCCGACGAACTGCGAGGCCGCATCGAGCGCCATCGCATGGGCAATCCCTGGTACCGCTACTATCTCGCCCGGGAGGCGTTTGGGCGCGAGGACTACCGCAGCGCGATCGATCATCTGCGCTTCGCCGCGCGCAGGACGCCCGGCGAAGAGCGCTTTGCGGCGTTGCTCGGGCTGAGCTATCTGCAGCGCGGGGATGTGGCGGCCGCGGAGCGCTGGCTGTCGCGCGCGGCCGAGCTGAGTGGCGACGACTCGCCGCGCAGTCGCTACTCGGGCAAGCTCGACAGGCTTCGTTCCGCCGGGTCGGGTTGAACGACAGCGGTTCCGCAAAGACTCCCGTTGTGCTCCGGGTCAGCGCAAGGATCGCGCAAGCGTCGCGACATAATTCTGATGGCGGGCCGTTCGCTCGGCGTCGTGACAGCGGCCGCAAATTCGTCGCATCGCCTGCCGGGCACGGATCACGCGAACGTTGCAGGTCCGAAATTGCGTGCGGAACATGTGGGCCTCGTGACGACGGCGGGTCCTCGACGAACAAACTGCCTTCATGCCGAGTAATTCGCGATCAAGATTGCCAACGCCAAGAACTCGTCGGGCTGCGTATCAGGCGCCATACTGAATCAGACTACGGGCCTGAGACCCGGATGGATCCTCTGCCCGATGGACCACGGCCGGTCCGCGGGCCGGCAGGCAAACCAAGGGAGTGAGCGCAGCAGAGTGGCCAACGACGTATTCGCCATACCGGTCCAGGACCGGATCTGGAAACAGCAATTCTTCTATAACGCCTTCAGGGCGCTCGCATTCAACCGCATCGACGGCGATTACGCCGAGTTCGGCTGCTGGTCGGGATCGTCTTTCTGGCTGGCGTACACCGAGTCGCGCAAGCATCGCCACGACGCGCACCTCTGGGCGTTCGACTCTTTCGAAGGCCTGCCGCCGCCGGAAAATGCCGGGGAGGAACACCCAGCCTGGGTGGAGGGCTCGATGAGCATGTCCATTGACGAGTTCCACGCGATCTGCGCCCAGGACGGCATCCCCGGTGCGGACTACGACGTGGTGCCCGGCTTTTATCAGGACACGCTCGACCGGATGTCGGCCGACGATGCGCCCGTCAACATTGCGCTCGCCTACGTGGACTGCGACATGTACGTGAGCGCGCGATCAGTGCTGAAATTCCTGCTGCCGCGCCTGAAGCACGGCATGATCATCGCCTTCGACGACTATTTCTGCTGGTCGGCGAACCAGGTCTCCGGCGAGCGCCGGGCGATGCTGGAGACGTTCAGCGGCCATGAGAAGTGGAACCTGCTGCCGTTCATGCAGTTCGGCTACCACGGCCAGTCCTTCGTGGTCGAGGACAAGGACATCCTGAAGCAGGCGATCAGCTGAGAGCGGCGGCGCAGCCGCGCGATCAGCCCGGCCGGCGCAGTGGCAGCAGCCGGTAACCCTCGGCCTGCGTCAGCCAGGACACGTAGGCCCGAGCGCCATCGCCGATCAGCAGCGGGTGATCGGCCCGGCTGGTGGAGCGTCCTGCGACGCTCCGCGTCGACCAGTTGCGACCGCCGTCCGGGGAATGCATGACGACCACCTCGGTCGCTTCACCGTCGTATTCGCGCCAGGCCAGCCACAGCTCGTTGCCGAATGCGAGCAGTTGCGGTCGGGCCGGCTGGCGGCTGGGATCGCCGATCGGCTGTGGAGCCGAGAAGTGCGCGCCGGCATCCGCCGAGCGGGCGTAGAACAGCCCGGTGCGCACGGGGCTCGCCGTGAACCAGGCGACGTGATAGCTGCCGTCGGCCGTTACGGCGATGCTCGGCCCGTGGTGCGGGCAGGCGTCGATCTCCCAGTCGTCGTCGCTGACGCGATAAACGGGGCCAACGGAACCGGCGCCGGCAAACGTCGCGATGGCGTGATCGCGCGCCTTGCCATAGAGGTTGCGCCAGACGACAACGGGGCGGCCGGGCGCCACGAAATCCACGGCCAGGCGGCAGCACTCGCAGGTGTGCTCCTGGATGATCAGTGGCTCGCCGAAGCTCGCGCCGCCATCGCGCGACCACGCGGCGTAGACCGCCGCGCCCGCGTACTCGCGGCCCGCCGCCCGGGCTGCGGCGAGGTCGCGCTTGTCGACCCAGGTGGCCAGCATGTCGCGGCCCGGATCGAGCGCGAGCGACAGGAAGCGCTTGCCGGCCGGGTTGCCGTCGAGCCGGCGTGGCGGACCGAACGCCGTAGCGTTCCGCTCCGCGTGGGCGTAGTAGACGTCGCCCTGGAACTGGACGTCGGTCAGCACCGTCCAGCCCACGGTGGCTCTGCCCCCGGCGTCGACCGCGATCTGCGGCCGCGTGTCTGCGGCGTGGTCGAGCTTCATCGGCCCGCGGGTGATCTCCGTGGCCGGCCCGAAACTCGCGCCCATGTCGGCGGAACGGGCGACCCGGATGCGGCCCGCCGAACTCCACGCGACCCACAGGGAGCCATCCGGGCCGAAGGCAGGCGTCGCCTCGCGCGCGCACTCCCACGTCGAATCGTCACAGCCGCCGGCGGCTGCCGGGCCGTGCTCTTGGGCGAGCACCGGGATGGCGAGCAGTGCGCCGATCAAGGCCCGACCTATCGTCCGCAGCATGCTCAGAAGCTCCGGCTTACGCCCCCGTACAGGGTGAGCGGCAGCCCGGGCGCGAACTCCCGCTGGTTGGCGGACACCCGGGCGGAGTTCGCCCACCGGGCGTCGAACAGGTTGGTCACCCGCGCAAAAAACTGCCATTGCCCGGCGGGCGCATAGTTGACGCGCAGGTTGGCCAGGCTGTGGCCGTCGTATTTCTCCGTGTTGGCATCGTCCATCCAGTACGAGCCGAGGTAGACCCATTCCGCCTCGAGGTTCAGTCCCTGCAGCCAGTCGGGGGCATAGTTCAGCGTCGTGTTGGCAATGTGCTCCGGCGCCGATGGCATGGTTCTGCCGTCGAAGGAGACGTTCGCGGTCGTGGCCCAGTCGCGATACTCGCTGTCGGCCAGCGCCGCAGCGACGTCGAGGCGCCACTGCGGGTGGAAGGCCCAGCCGACCGCGGCTTCGATGCCCTGGTGGCGGGTCTCGCCGTTGTTGGTCTGCGTCGGGGCGGTGCCGTCGTTGAACGTCAGGATGTCGTCTCGCTTTTCCATGGTGTATACGGACAGCTCCCAGCTGAGGGTGGGCACGGGTGAACCGCGGAATCCCGCCTCGTAGCTGTCGGCCTTCACGGGGTCGAGGCCGGTGGAGTCGACATTGCCGCCCTGGCGGAACAACTGGCTTTCCTGCGGCACCCGGAACGATTGCTTGTAGGCCACGAAGCCGTTCAGAGTGGGCGTGAATGCATAGGTCAGGCCAACGCTGGGGCTGAGGCGATCGTAGTCGACGTCCTGGTCGGGTGGCCGGTAGAAGGTGCGCACGGGACTGGTCGGGCCGTTCTGCGTCTGGAACGCACCGTCCGTGAGATTGTTGTCGTAGTCGAAGCCGAGCGAGTCGAAGCGCAGGCCGGCAGTCAGGTGCAGCCGTTCGACGGGTTCGATCTCTACCTGCACGTAGGGAGAGACCTGCCAGAAAGTGACGTCGTAGTCGTAGATTCGCCCCTGGTCGGTGTAGCTCTCGAACACCGGCCCGTTGCGCACCGGCCAGATCCGGTCTTCCTCGCGCGAGCCGGGGCTGTAGTCGAGATCGACCCCGGTGATCACGCGGGTGTTCCACGGGTCGAAGTCCTGGCGGTATTTGACCAGCGTGCCGATGGAGTAGTACTCGGTGGTGTAGACGACCGGGTCGAACGCGAGGGTGAAGGTCGGCAGGAGTTCCATCTCGCTCCAGCGCAGGTAGGGGGTCACGCTGACGAGGCCCGCGCCAACCGATCGCTCCCAGTCCACCGAGGCGCGCGCGCTCTTGACCTTGCGGTAGGCGAAGGGCGTGTAGTTGCGGGTCGGGTCGTTGTTGTAGTCCGCCTCAGAGAGGTAGCTCAGCGCCCCGGTGTCCTGGTCGATGTTGGTCGCCGAGACGATGGCCTTCAGGCGCGAGTCGTCGGAGATGACACGGTCGCCGCGCAGCGTCAGCGACTGCCGGTCATAGCCGCTCTCGTCGCGCCAGCCGTCGCTGTGGGTCACGTTGAGGTCCGCGCGCCCGCCGAATGCGCCCCAGGTATCGCTCGCGGAGAACAGGCCGCGCAGCCAGGTGTAGTCGCCGACCTCGACCGTGGTGTCGATTTCCGCTTCCTCGGCCGGCGCCCGGGTGAGGATGTTCACCACCCCGCCGATCGCGTCGCTGCCCTGCAAGGCCGTGCCGGGACCGCGGATGACCTCGATGCCGCCCGACTGCGGCAGGTTCACCTCGTACATCGCGTTGTGATTGAAAAAGCCCGAAGCGCGCACCGGCACGCCGTCCTCGAGGTACAGGTACACCGGGCTGGTGCCGATGGGCTGGCGGATGCCCGTGATATGTCCCTCGCCGTTGGTCTGTTGCACCGACACGCCGGGCACCCGGCCCATGATCTCGGCGGGGTGGCCCGGCCGCACGGCCTCGATCTGCTCGGCGTCGACCACGGTGATCGAGATCGGCGTCTCGTCGCGGGGGGTTTCCTCGCGGCTGGTGGTGACGATCATCTCGTCCCTGGCGAATGCGCTGGCGCAGGCGAAAACGCTCGACGCCGCGCCCATCGCCAATGCCAGGCGGGCCAATTCCGTCTTGGTCATGGGATTCCTTTCGTCGACCGTCCGCCCGTGCAGCAGGCGTTAAATTAACGCCCTCGCAATGGCGGCGCATGTGGCACGTTGCCGCGGCGGCGTTGTGTCACGCGCAGGCGGCCGACCGGCACTTTGCGGTTAGCATGTCGCCAACGCGTTTTGATGGAGTTTGACTGCGGTGCTCAACCGGCGACTGGTCAGTTTGGGATTGCTCGCCCTGGCGACGGCGAGCCGGGCGGCGGAGCCGGCGTTCCGGCTCCTCGGGCGCGGCTCCTTCGCTCAGCTGGTCGCCGCGCGGCGCGACCAGCCGTTCCTGCTGGTGCTCTGGTCGATTACCTGCGTGCCCTGCCGAGAGGAGTTCGAGCTGCTGCGGGAGCTGCGTGACCGTTACCCGCGCATGCCTCTGGTGCTGGTGGCAACGGACGACCAGAGCGACGCGGCGATGGCCGCGCGCATGCTGGATCGCTACGAAATGGGCGAGGAAGAATCCTGGATGTTTGCCGACGATCCGCAGCGGCTGCGCTACGAGATCGATCCCGCGTGGTACGGCGAGTTGCCGCGGGCCTATTTCTACGACGCCCGCCATCGCCGCGAGGCGGTCAGCGGCAGCCTGGAACGCGACCGGGTGGAGGCGTGGATCGAGGCCGTCGGCGCCGGTTGAGGGTGCCGGCACGAACCAGCGGTCAGGCCTGCTCCAGCTCGATCAACGTGCCGCAGAAGTCTTTCGGGTGCAGAAACAGCACCGGCTTGCCGTGCGCTCCGATCCGCGGCTCGCCGTCGCCGAGCACGCGCGCGCCGGCGGCCTTGAGCCGGTCGCGCGCGGCGTGGATGTCGGCGACCTCGTAGCAGAGATGGTGGATCCCGCCGGCCGGATGCGATTCCAGGAAGCGGCGGATCGGCGAGTCCTCGCCGAGCGGGTGCAGGAGCTCGATCTTTGTGTTTGGCAGCTCCACGAACACCGTCGTCACCCCATGCTCCGGCAACGGCTCCGGGGCCGAGACGCGTGCGCCGAGCGTGTCGCGATAGAGTCTGGCCGCAGCCGCGAGGTCAGGGACCACGATGGCGACGTGATTCAGTTTTCCGATCACGATCGTTCCCGCTTCAGGTGTCCGCGGCGCCGCAATTGCGCAGAAAGATGCGGACCAGTTCCCGGGCCGCGACGCGGGGCGCCGACTTTCCCGTCACGACTGCCGCTTCGATTTCGTTGACCTGGCCGCGTATGGCGGCGTCGTCACGCAGCGAGTCGAAGAGCGTCTCGGCGATCTCGCTCCACAGCCAGCTCCGCGCCTGCGCGGCACGGTGCGCCTCGAACTCGCCGGACTGCGTCATGGTTTGGCGGAACCGCTCGACGTTCTCCCAGACGTCGGCGATACCGCTGCCCTCCAGCGCCGAGCAGGTCACGACAGGGGTCTGCCAGCCTGCCGATCGCGGGTGCAGGAAGCCGAGCGCGCTGCGGTAATCGGCAGCGGCGCGTGTGGCGGCAGAGCGCAGCTCACCGTCGCACTTGTTGACCACGATCAGGTCGGCGCGCTCGACGATGCCGCGCTTGATGCCCTGCAGTTCGTCGCCGCCGCCGGGGAGCAGCAGCAAGACGAACATGTCGGTCATCTCGGCTACCGCCGTCTCCGACTGGCCTACGCCGACGGTCTCTACCAGCACGACGCCGAAGCCGGCCGCCTCGACCAAAAGCATCGCCTCGCGGGTGTGCCGGGTGACGCCACCGAGCGTGCGCCCGGCTGGCGAGGGGCGGATATAGGCCTCCGGGCGCCGCCCGAGGGTCTCCATGCGTGTCTTGTCCCCGAGGATCGACCCGCCGCTTATCGCCGAGGAGGGATCGACCGCCAGCACCGCGACCCGGTGCCCGGCGTCGATGAGGTGATTGCCGAGTGCCTCGATGAACGTGGACTTGCCGACGCCCGGCACGCCGGTGATCCCGATGCGGATCGAGCGACCCGCCGCGGGCGCTAGCGTCTCGAGCAGCCGGTCGGCGCTCACCTGGTCATCGGGTCGCGACGACTCCGCCAGGGTGATCGCGCGCGCGAGCGCGCGCCGGTCACCGGCGCGCACCTCGCGGGCGAGCGTATCGGGGTCAGGCAGGGGCGGCGCGGGCATGCAACGGGCATTCTAGCGGTTTCGCCGCGCGGTGGGCGGCCGTGCACCCCGGGCCCTCCGATTGCGCGTTTTCGATCGCCAGGCTGGGTGGGTCCGGGCGGAGTCACCGCCGCGTTGCGCGGCGTGCTATAAGTCGATTCGTTACTTTGAGCAGCACTTAACAATAAAAAAGGAGTACAGGCGTGAACACATCAGTGCGGAACCCGACCGGTTTCGTTTTTTTCGGTGTCTTCGCCATTGCGATGAGCGGACTTGCCCGCGCGGAGATCCCCGCTGCGGACGGGACTATCGACGGTTGCTACGGCAAGACCGTTCTCAACCTGGGCGTTCTGCGGGTGATCGACGCGGAGAAGGGGCAGACGTGCCGGTCCTTCGAGAAGCCGCTTTCCTGGCAGCAGGAGGCGCCGGCCCCGATCCAGGCCAGCCTGACGCTGCAGGCGGAAGAGGAGGCGATCTCCGGCCTCCCGGCCTTCGCGAGTCGGGCGACCATTACAGTCAACGCTCCGGCGGCCGGTTCCGTGCTGGTCAACGCGTGGACGACGATTACGCCTGGCGGCCTGCAGGGCTCCGCCTTTTCGCGACTGCGCGACACGGCAACCAACGAGGTCTCGACGATACAGGCAACTACGTACCAGACCTACCCATCCCCCATCTCGGTCGGTTGGGTGTTCGAGGTCCCGGCGGGCGAGCACACGTTCTCGCTCGATATCGCGCTGTCAGCCAACATCATCCAGTTCACGAACGAGACGATGACGGCGCTGTTCGTGCCGAAGACGGCCGAAAACTAGAGATCCAGGCACTCAGCGGGCCATGGCCCCGGGCCCGGTCGCCGCAGTTCCTGCCGGCAGCGGTCGCTGGATCAACGCGTGTGCCTCACGTCGCCGGGTGCGGCTCAGTGTCGGACCAGGCGGGATCTCAGTGCGATCACTCGAATGCAAGGATCGGCTGGTCCACCGCGAGGCTCTGGCCTTCGCTGGCGAGGATTTTCGCCACCACGACGTCATCGGCCGCGCGCAGGCTGTTTTCCATCTTCATCGCCTCGACGACCGCGAGTTCCTCGCCCGCCTTGACCTCGTCGCCGACCTTGACCGCGAGCCGCCTGAGCAGTCCCGGCATCGGCGAGAGGAGGAACTTCGAGAGGTCCGGCGGACGCTTGTCGGGCATCAGCATCTCGAGGGCCGCGGTCGCCGGGGTGATGACCAGCGCGTCGATCTGCGAGCCGCGGTGCGCGAGCCGGTAGCGCAGTCCGACCCGGTCCACCTGCGCGCACACCCGCTGCCCGCTTACCTCCGCCTTGAGCAATGGCTGGCCCATCTGCCAGGCGGTCACCACGTGATAGGCCCGGCCGGCGAGCCGGATCTCGTAGCCGCCCTCGACTGGCAGCAGATGGACGGGGTGATGCTTGCGATTGACGACGACTACGAATTCCGCGCCGACTCGCCGCTCGTGACTCGGCAGCTGTCCGGAGAGCTTCGCGGCACGCTCCATGAAGCGCCGGTGCACGGTCGCGGCAAGCACGATCAGCAGGCCCGGGTCCTCGTGGGGCAGGTCGGCGGCGTGGAAGCCGTCGGGGTACTCCTCGGCGATGAACCCGGTGCTGAGCCGTCCCTCGCGGAACCTCTGCTTCGACAGCACCGCGTTCAGGAAGCTGATGTTGTGGGCCACTCCACGGATGTAATAGGCGTCGAGCGCGTCCTGCATGCGCGCAATCGCCTCATCCCGGGTCGCCCCATGGGTGACGAGCTTGGCGATCATCGGATCGTAGTACATGGACACTTCACCGCCCTCCTCGATCCCCGTGTCGACCCGCACGTGCGGCGTCTGCAGGGGAGGGCGGTAACGGAGGAGCCGCCCGGTGGAGGGCAGGAAATTCCGGAACGGGTCCTCGGCGTAGATGCGCGCCTCGAGGGCCCAGCCATCGAGCTTCACGTCCTTCTGCTTCAGCGGCAGTTTCTCGCCGGCGGCCACGCGGATCATGAGTTCCACGAGGTCGATGCCGGTGACCATCTCCGTTACGGGGTGCTCGACCTGCAGCCGCGTGTTCATCTCGAGGAAGTAGAAGTTGCGCTTCTGGTCGGTAACAAACTCCACAGTGCCCGCCGAGCAATAGTCCACGGCTTTCGCCAGCGCGACCGCCTGCTCTCCCATGGCCCGGCGCGTCTTGTCATCGAGCAGCGGCGAGGGGGCTTCCTCGAGCACCTTCTGGTGGCGGCGCTGGATCGAGCACTCGCGCTCGCCCAGGTAGATCACGTTGCCGTGCCTGTCCGCCAGCACCTGGATCTCGACGTGGCGCGGATCCTCGATGAACTTCTCGGCGAATACGCGCCCGTCGGCGAAGGCGGCCTGGGCCTCGTTGGTGGCACCTTGGAACCCGTCGCGGCATTCCGCGTCACTGCGCACGATGCGCATGCCCTTACCGCCGCCCCCGGCGGAGGCCTTGAGCATCACCGGGTAGCCGATCTCGCGGGCGATCTCCACCGCGTGGTCGGTGTCCTCGATGACGCCGGTGAAGCCGGGAATCGTGGAGACGCCGGCCTTCTCGGCGAGCAGCTTCGAGGTGATCTTGTCGCCCATGCTGTTGATCGCGTGCACGCCCGGGCCGATGAAGACCACGCCGGCTTTCTCCAGCGCCTCGGCGAACGAAGCGCGCTCGGACAGGAAGCCGAAACCGGGATGCACGGCCTCCGCGCCGGTCTCCCGGCAGGCTTCGATGATCCGCTCGGCGACGAGGTAGCTCTGCGCGGAGGGGGCCGGGCCGATGTGCACCGACTCGTCGGCCATGCGCGTATGCAGGGCGTGCCGGTCCGCATCGGAGAATACCGCCACCGTGCGTATGCCCATGCGCCGGGCCGTGCGGATGATGCGGCAGGCGATCTCGCCGCGGTTCGCGATCAGGATTTTCTTGAACATGTCGGGTGCGCGCTCCGCAAAGGCGCCTAGAGAGGAATGTTGCCGTGCTTGCGCCAGGGGTTTTTCAGTTCCTTGTTGCGCAGCATGGCGAATGACCGGCAAACGCGCGCCCGGGTGTTGTGCGGCATGATGACGTCGTCGATGTAGCCGCGCGCGCCCGCGATGAAGGGATTGGCGAACTTGCGCCGGTACTCCTCCGTGCGGGCCGCGATGGCCGCCGCGTCGCCGAGATCCTTGCGGAAGATGATCTCCACCGCGCCCTTCGGGCCCATCACCGCGATTTCGGCGCTCGGCCAGGCGAAGTTCACGTCGCCCCGCAGGTGCTTGGAGGCCATGACGTCGTAGGCACCGCCGTAGGCCTTGCGGGTGATGACCGTGACCTTGGGCACCGTGGCCTCCGCATAGGCGTAGAGGAGCTTGGCGCCGTGCTTGATGATGCCGCCGTATTCCTGCGAGGTGCCCGGCATGAAGCCCGGCACGTCCTCGAGCGTCAGGATCGGGATGTTGAAGGCGTCGCAGAAGCGCACGAAGCGCGCGCCCTTGATCGCGGAGCTGATGTCGAGACAGCCGGCGAGCACCATCGGCTGGTTGGCCACCACGCCGACCGTGGCCCCCTCGAGCCGGATGAAGCCGATCACGATGTTCTTCGCGTAGTCGGGCTGCAACTCGAAGAAGTCGCCCTCGTCGGCGATCTTCACGATGGCTTCCTTGATGTCGTAGGGCTTCGCCGGGTCGTCGGGAACGAGGGTGTCGAGAGAGTGCTCGGTGCGCGTGGGCGGATCTGCCGTCGGCCAGACCGGCGGCTTCTCGCGATTGCTGGCCGGCAGGAAATTGAAGAAACGCCGCGTGCTGAGCAACGCCTCGACGTCGTTCTCCATGGCGAGATCGGCCACTCCCGAGCGCGTGCTGTGCGTCAGGGCGCCGCCGAGCTCCTCGGCCGTGACCTCCTCGTGCGTGACGGTTTTCACCACGTCCGGACCGGTCACGAACATGTAGGAGCTGTCCTTCACCATAAAGGTAAAGTCCGTCATGGCGGGCGAGTACACGGCGCCGCCGGCGCAGGGGCCCATGATGACCGAGATCTGCGGCACGACGCCGGACGCGAGCACGTTGCGCTGGAATACTTCCGCGTAGCCGCCGAGCGAGGCCACGCCTTCCTGGATGCGGGCCCCGCCGGAGTCATTGAGCCCGATCAGCGGCGCGCCGACCTTCAGCGCCTGGTCCATGATCTTGCAGATCTTCTCGGCGTGCGCCTCCGACAGCGAGCCGCCAAACACGGTGAAGTCCTGGCTGAAGACGAACACCAGCCGGCCGTTGATGGTGCCGT
>CAZFWB010000012.1:0-4525 GCA_964522655.1 uncultured Chromatiaceae bacterium
AGCGCCGCCGCCCGCTGCTGCTGGTCATCGACGAGGACGGCGACCTGCTCTACTCCTCGGTCCCCGAGACTGCCGCGCCCATTGAGCACCGCCTCCTCGGCCAGGCGCTCGCGGAGGCCAAGAGCCTGTTTCAACAGCAGTTCCGGATGGATCCCGCAGCCGCGGCGGGCAACGGCTCGCGGTTGGTCGTGGACGGTCCGGAACAGCGTTCGACGCTGGTCGCGCTCGGTACGGAGTTTTTCTCTCTGCGGGTCATGCCGCTGCACTCGGGCAATGACGAGCAGGGGCCGGAGCAGTTTGCCGCCCTCGTCGAACCAATCGTGGAGCCGCTGGCCGATCGCGTCGATTTCGACCTCATCAAGAGCAAGTACCGGCTGTCCAACCGCGAGGTCGACGTGCTGGAGGCGCTGATGTCCGGCCGCAAAGACAAGGAAATTGCCCACAGCGTGGGTTTGACCGCCGGAACGGTGCGCTCCTACCTGAAGTCCATACGCGCCAAACTCGGCGTGACGACCCGCACCGCCATAGTCAATCTCGTCCATGAGTTCATTGCAGAAGGTCCCTCCAGCAGGAACTGACGCCGCCATCCGCTCAGTCCTGCGACGGGCACAGTGCGCATGAAGAGAAAACGAACCGCTCGCGCGGCTCCGGGTAGCCGCGAAGCCGGACCGCACCCGGCCGGTCCGGACTCCGGGCCGCCCCAGGACGACTCGGCAGCCGAAGAAGAAGTACAGGCCGAGCGCCTGCTCGACCGCTGGGGCCGGCTCGAGCAGGAGTTCACGACCGTGCGCGCCGAGCGCGACCGGCTTAGAGCGCAGGCCGATACTCATCGCGAGGAGGTCGCCGAGGCCGAGCGTGGCATCGCGACCTACCGCAGCCAGGTCGAGGCCCTGCAGGACGAACTTGCCGTCACGCGCCGCCGCCTGGAGGAGCGTACCGCCGCCCTCGAGCCTGATGGCACGCGACGCCGTGGAGCGGACCGGCGCCTGGCCGACTACCGTGACGCCCTGCTCGGCATGGAGCACACGCTCGCCGAGCGCGACCAGGCCATTCTGCGCCACGCGGCCGAGAAGGCCGAATTCGCGGCCCGCATCGCGGAGCTCGAGCGCCAGTTCGCCGAGATCACCGGACGCTGGCGCGAATCCGAAGCGGCCAATGCGCGCTTACAGGCGATGCTTACCGAGGCGGCCCGGGCCACCGAGCGGCTCGACGGCGAGGCGCGGCAGGCGCGAGAGAGCGCCACGCTGGCCGAACGCCAGGCGGAGGAACTCGCCGCCCTCAAGGATCAACTCAAGGCGAAGAAGGCGGGTCAGTCCCGCGACGAAGCCCGGCTGCGCGAACTCGGTGCGGCGCTACGCACGGAACAGGAAAGAAATGCCGGGATGGCGGCCCGCCTGCGTGAGCAGGAGGAAGCGCTCGCCGCCCTGCAGACCGCGCTGGAGCGCGAACGGGTGCAGGCGCGGGCCGAACGCGAGACCCGCCCGTCCGAGGACGCGCGCGGAGGCGCGGCCGCGTCGAAGGCTGGGAGCGAGCGCCCGACCGCCAAGGCGTTACGGGCTGAGCTCTCCGCCGCTCGCGAGGAGATAGCACGGCGCGATGAACGGATTGCCGAACTCGAGTCACGGGCGGCGAAACTCGCGGGCGACGCGGCCGCTACGGAAAATGTCGCCGGGATGGCGGTCGCAGCTCGCGACCGCATCGCCGACGAGCTGCAGCAGAAACTCAAGGTGATTGCCGGCCTCGAAACGCGGGTCGGGGAACTCGCCGCGGAACTGGAGTCGGCGCGGGACGCTTCCGCCGAGGCGGATTCCGAGCTCCGGCGCCAGCGCAACTCGCTCTCGGTGCTCGGCCGGGAGATCGAGCGGCTGGAATCGATCGAGTCGAACGCCGAGAAACGCGATGAACTCGCGGCCCGTCACGCCGCGGTCGTATCCGACGCCGAGAAGCGGCGCAAGGCGCGGCTCATCGTGTCGCTGGAAGGCGACCACAACATCAAGTATCCGCTCTACAAGCCGACCATGATCATCGGCCGCTCGAGCGACGCGGACATCCACATCATCGGCCGCTTCACCAGCCGGCGCCACGCGCGGGTCGTCATCCTGGAGGACGACACCGCCGTGATCGAGGACCTCGGCAGCCTCAACGGCATCCGCGTCAACGACGAGGCGGTCACCCGCCACGTCCTGCATGACGGCGACATGCTCGACGTGGGGGGCGCGCGCCTGCAGTTCATCGACCTCGGGGAGCGCGAAGCCGCGCGCAGCAACGCCGGCTGAGGCCGCATGCGGCCCGCCGGCCGCAAGCCTCGCGTATAGTAGCCGCCACAGCGCATCCGGCGGGCGGCAGATGACGGCCAACAGGCAATTCGTTCTCGGCGTCGATCTCGACGGCGTGGTCGCCGATTTTGCGCGGGGCCTCAAGCCGATCGCTGCGGAATGGCTCGGTGTGCACGAGTCGGCCCTGACCGAGGAGATCAGCTATGGCTTCGGCGAGTGGGGGCTGGAGCGGGCCGGCGGATACGATGCGCTGCACCGCTTCGCGGTGAAGGAGCGGGAGCTTTTCGCCCGCCTGGCGCCGATCCCCGGGGCTCCGGCGGCGCTTCGCCGGCTGAGCGCGGTCGGCGACGTGCGCATTCGCATCATCACGCACCGGCTCTACATCCACTGGTTTCACAAGGAAGCGATCCGCCAGACCACCGAGTGGCTCGAGCACCACGGCATCCCGTACTGGGACATCTGTTTCATGCGTGACAAGGCTGCGGTCGGTGCCAACCTCTACCTGGAGGACAGCCCGGACAACATCCGCTCGCTGCGCTCGGCCGGCTACGAGACCATCGTGGTGGTCAACTCCACCAATCGCGACCTGCCACCGCCGCGTGCCGGCTCCTGGGAGGAGATCGAGCAGCTGGTGCTGGCGCGGGTCGAGCGATGGAAGGCGGGCAAGGCTGCCAATGCTTGAATTCGCCGACTTCGACCCGATCGCGCTTCGCATCGGCCCGGTCGCCATTCGCTGGTACGGAATCATGTACCTAATAGGATTCGCATCGGCATGGTGGCTCGGCCGGCGCCGCGCCCGGCGGTCGGATTCCCCGGTCACGTCCGGGCAGGTGGACGACCTGGTGTTTTATGGCGCTCTCGGTGTGATTCTCGGCGGTCGCGTCGGCTACATGCTCTTCTACGGCCGTGACCAGTTGCTCGATGACCCGCTGTCCGTATTGCGGATCTGGGAGGGCGGTATGTCGTTTCACGGCGGGCTGCTCGGCGTGGTTGCGGCCATGACGCTGTGGGCGCGGCGCACGGGCACCGGCTTCTTCCGGCTCATGGACTTCGCCGCACCGCTGGTGCCGATCGGGCTCGGCGCCGGCCGTATCGGCAACTTCATCAACGGCGAGCTGTGGGGACGGCCGACCGACGTGCCCTGGGCGGTCGTGGTGGAAGGCGTGCCGCGCCATCCTTCGCAACTCTACGAGGCCGCGCTCGAGGGCGCATTGCTGTTCGCCGTCCTGTGGCTCTACTCCAGCCGGCCGCGTCCGGTCATGTCGGTCGCGGGTCTTTTTCTGCTCATCTACGGGGTCGCCCGATTCGCCGTCGAGTTCGTGCGTCTGCCCGACGAACACATTGGCTACCTCGCATTCGGCTGGTTCACCATGGGCCAACTGCTGACTTTGCCGATGATCGCCGGCGGCATCATCATGCTCGCCCTGGCCCGCCGCGACGCCGGAGTGCGTGCATGAAGCAGTACCTCGACCTGGTGCGCCACATCCGCGCACATGGGGTTCGCAAGAGCGATCGCACGGGCACCGGGACGCTGAGCGTCTTCGGCTACCAGATGCGTTTCGATCTCGCCGCGGGATTCCCGATGGTTACCACGAAGAAACTGCATCTGCGCTCCATCATTCACGAGCTGCTGTGGTTCCTGCGCGGCGATACCAATGTCGGCTACCTGCACGAACACGGCGTCAGCATCTGGGACGAATGGGCAGATCCGCACGGTGAACTCGGTCCGGTCTATGGGGCCCAATGGCGCTCCTGGCCGGCGCCCGATGGCCGGCGGATCGACCAGGTGCAGATGGTGATCGACACGCTGCGACGCGATCCGGACTCGCGGCGCATGATCGTGAGCGCGTGGAACGTCGCGGATATCCCGAAGATGAGACTCGCGCCCTGTCATCTGCTGTTCCAGTTCTATGTTGCCGACGGCCGCTTGTCCTGCCAGCTCTACCAGCGCAGCGCCGACGTATTCCTCGGCGTGCCCTTCAACATCGCCTCCTACGCGCTGCTGACCCACATGGTGGCGCAGCAGGCCGACCTCAGGGCCGGCGAGTTCATCTGGACCGGCGGCGACTGCCACCTCTATCTCAACCATCTCGAGCAGGTCGACGAGCAGCTTGCGCGCACGCCGCTGCCGCTGCCGGAACTGCACATCGGCCGCCGGCCGCCGTCCATCTCCGATTACCGCTTCGAGGATTTCGAGATTCGCGGCTACCGCTCGCACGCGGCCATCCGCGCGCCGGTTGCGGTCTGAG
>CAZFWB010000012.1:4625-32984 GCA_964522655.1 uncultured Chromatiaceae bacterium
ACCGCTTGCCGGCGGCTCAGCCTGCAACGGGCGTGTGGAGCAAGCGGAGCAGGATGCGGAGCGCAGCGGAACCCGAGCGAACGGAGGCCACGGACGGCCGCAGTGAGCGTCACGGCGCAGGCTGAGCCGCCGGCAAGGACGGAAATCGACCTTGTAGCGACGGGATGGCAGGCCGGCCGCGGTGCAGGCGGGGAGAGGCGCGTTCAGCCGTCGCGGTAGCGCCGGCAGGGCACGCTGAAGGGGCGTGCTGGTCCGTCGAGCCGGACCGCGGTGAGGCTACGCCCCCATACGCAACCGGAGTCGAGCGCGAGCAGGTTGGCTCGCTGCAGCAGGCCGAGCGCGGACCAGTGTCCGAAGACGATGCGCGCGGACTGTGCGACCCGTCCCGGGAGTTCGAACCAGGGCACGAGCCCGGCGGACTGCGTGCCCGGCGGACCGTGCTCGGCGAAGTCGAGCCGTCCGTCTGCGTGGCAGTAACGGATGCGCGTGAGGCAGTTCACGATGAAGCGGTGCCGCTCGATCCCGGTAAGCTGCGGCGACCAGCGATCCGGCTCGTTGCCGTACATCTGCGCGAGAAAACGGGCGCACTCGCTGCCACGAAGTAGCTGCTCGACTTCGCCCGCGAGCGCCATGGTCTGCAGAGGGTCCCACTCCGCGGCCACGCCGGCGTGCACCATCAGCGTGTCGAGGTCAGCCCGGTAATGGGCGAGCGGCCGCTCGCGCAGCCAGTCGAGCAGTTCCGCGCAGTCCGGGGCGTCGAGCACGGGCCGCAGCTCCGCATCGGGCACCCGAGCGCGTCCGGTCAGGCCAAACGCGAGCAGATGCAGGTCGTGGTTGCCGAGTACGACGATGGCCGCCCGGCCAAGCGACCGCACCAGCCGCAGCACCTCGACAGACTGCGGTCCCCGGTTGACCAGGTCGCCGACGAACCACAGCTCGTCGGCCGCCGGATCCGCGTTCAGCGTGTCGAGCAGCTCGGCGAGTTCCCGGTAGCAGCCCTGGATGTCGCCGATGGCGTAGACCGCCATCTCAGTGAAGTATGCCGGGGACCGCCAGCCGGAAGGTGGGGATGGGGGCGGGGAAGGCGATGCCGTCGTCGGTCACCATGCCGTAACTGCCCTCCATGACCCCAACCGGCGTCTCGATGACCGCGCCGCTGGAATAGCGATGCGCCTGGCCCGGCTCGATGCAAGGCTGTTCGCCGACCACGCCTTCCCCTTCGACCTCGCGCACCTTGCCATTGGCATCGGTGATCACCCAGCGGCGGGTCATCAGCGTTGCCGGAACCGGGCCGTTGTTGCGGATCGTAATGGTATAGGCGAACACGTAGCGCGGCACGGCCGGGTCGGACTGCTCCGGCAGGTAAGCCGTCTCGACCTCGACCTTGATCGCGTTGTGGCGCGTCAGTGTATCCATGCGCTTATTTTAGCGTCTCGGCTGGCGGGCGGCTCGCCGCTCAAATGCCGGGTTTGCTGCCTCCAGCGGGCGATGATCGAATCCGACCGGTTCCGGACACGGTGGCCGGCCCGGCGCCTCGCTACTCACCATAACGGGCTGCAATCCATGCCGGGCGCGGCGAGATGGCGCAGCATCGTTCGGCTCGGGCGGATGCGGCCGGACCCACGACCGGCGAGCGCACCGCCGTTTCGCGGCGAACCGGCACGCTGCAGCGCCTGGCCGGCATTACGGGGCGGGCGGGCGGTTTGCTGCGAGCCGGGCAGCGAGCGCGATGTAACCCTCCGGTGCGATGGCTTCCGGGCGCAGCGCCGGGTCGAGCCCACAGGCGCTGATCTCGGCGGGTGTCAGCAGCCCCTTCAGCGCGTTGCCGAGCCGTTTGCGGCGCATGGAGAAAGCTCGTGCCACGACTCGTTCGAAAGCTTCCGGGTCGCTCACCCGGGCGCTGAGCGCGGGATCGGGCACGAGCCGCGCGACCGCCGAGTCGACTTTCGGTGGCGGCGTGAACGCCCCCGGGCGGACCACGAACAGCCTGTGCACGTGGCAGCGGGCCGCCAGCGTCACGGTGAGGCGACCATAGGCGCGCGAGCCCGGTGCCGCGGTCATGCGTTCGACGACCTCCCGCTGCAGCATGACGTGCAGGTCGCTGAACAACGTCTGCTGTTCGAGCAGGTGGAACAGGAGCGGCGTGGAGATGTTGTAGGGCAGGTTGCCAGCAAGCCGCAGGCCTGAGGGCGCCGTGTGGAGCTGGTGAAAATCGAACCGCAGCGCATCCGCGCGGTGCACTACGAGTCCCCGGGAGCCCAGACCGCGCTCGAGTTCGTCGGCCAGTCCGCGGTCGATCTCGATCACGTCCAGACGGCGCACGAGCGCGAGCAGCGGGGCCGTCAGCGCGCCGCGGCCGGGGCCGATCTCCACAAAATGATCCTCGGGACGGGGACCGATCGCCTCGATGATCCTGGTGATGACGTGCGGGTCGTGAAGGAAATGCTGGCCGAGTGACTTGCGCGGCCGCATTCGTCAGGTCGTCCGCCGCTGCACGAGCTGCGTGGCGAGTTCGACCGCGGCGAGCAGACTGCCCGGGTCCGCCCTGCCGGTGCCCGCGACTTCGAACGCAGTGCCGTGGTCGACGGAGGTGCGGATGAGCGGCAGCCCGAGGGTTACGTTGACGGCGTGTCCGAAGCCGACGTGCTTGAGCACGGTGAGACCCTGGTCGTGGTACATCGCCAGCACGGCGTCGCACTGGGCCAGTCGTTGCGGGGTGAACGCGCTGTCGGCGGGGATCGGTCCGCTCACCGCGATGCCGGCCGAGGTCAGCCCGGCGAGCGCCGGTTCGATGATGTCGCGCTCCTCCGTGCCGAGGTGGCCGGACTCACCCGCGTGGGGGTTGAGTCCCAGCACGGCGATCCGCGGCGAAGAAATGCCGAAGAGTTGCCTCAGGCCGTCGTGCAGCGTCAGCACCACGGCGCGGATGCGCTCCGCAGTGACACGCGCCGGCACGTCACGCAGCGCGAGGTGCGTGGTCAGCAGCGCGACCCGCAGAGCGCCCGCCACGAGCAGCATCACCGGCTGCGCGGTGCCGGTCATTTCCGCGAGAAACTCGGTGTGCCCGGAAAACGGGATGCCCGCGTCGTTGAGCACGCCCTTGTGCACCGGGGCGGTGACCATCGCTGCAAATTTTCCCGAACGGCATTCCGAGCAGGCGCGGCGCAGGCTCTCGATGACGTAGCGCGCATTGGCCGGGTCGGGGACGCCCGCTCGCGCCGGCACAGCGAGCGCCACGGGCGCGATCAGCAGGCGGCCGCGCTTCTGTGGCGCGGGAGGCGCATCGGCGCGGAACGGCTCGAGTTGCAGCGGCAGCCGCAGGGCGGCGGCCCGCTCAGTGAGCAGCGCGGGGTCGGCGACGGCGACGAGCTCCGCGCCAACGTCACGACTGGCGATCATCACGGCGAGGTCCGGCCCGATGCCGGCAGGTTCGCCCGGCGTCAGGGCAATACGCGGTACCACGGAGCGCCTAGCAGGTTGTTGAAAAAGCTGCTGCGGAGTCCGCTGGCTTCGTTGCGCGGTGCTCGGAATCCTCATGTACTCGCATGTACACTGCGGTTCCTGCGCTCCGTGCGCCTCGCCATCGGACTCCTCACGACGCTTTTCAACAACCTGCTAGATCCGGTACTCGACGAACGCCTGGTCGCGCAGGCGGCGCATCCACAGATCCGTCTCCTCGCCGAGCTTGCTGTTTCTGATCGCGAGCGCCGCCTGCTGGCGCTGGACCTCCTCCGTCGTGTCCTGGACCCGGCGGCCCAGCACTTCGATGATGTGCCAGCCGAAACGCGTGTGCACGGGCTCGCTGACGACGCCCTCCGGCAGCCGCTCGACGACTTCCTGGAACTCCGGCGCGAACGTCCCCGGGCCGGTCCAGCCGAGGTCGCCGCCCTCGTTTTTCGAGCCCGGGTCGTCAGAAGCCGCCTTTGCAACCGTGGCGAAGTCGTCTCCGTCGAGAATGCGCTGGCGGATGCCGCGGATCCTGTCGAGCGCCGCGTCGTCGTCGAGGACCTCGTTCGGCGCGATGAGGATGTGCCGGGCGTGGACCTGCTGTTCGATGATCGGCTCGCCGCCGCGCCGGTCGTTGAGACGCACGAGGTGGAAGCCGCTGGCGCTGCGGACCGGCTCCGAGACCTGTCCTTTCTCCAGCCCGGGTACGATTTCGGCGAACAGGGTCGGAAGCTCGTCCCCCTTGCGCCAGCCGAGCGAGCCGCCCTCCAGCGCCTGCTGGCCGTCGGAATACGAAACCGCGAGCTCGGCGAAGTCCTCGCCGTTGCGCAGGCGCTCACGCAGCTCCTCGACGCGCTTTTCCGCCGCAGCGACCGCGTCGGGAGACGCCGTTGGCGCGACCGCCACCAGGATCTGCGACAGGTTGAATTCCATGTTGAAGGCGGCGCGGCCGGACTGGCGGTCGAGATACTCGTCGATCTCGCGCGGCGTCACCGTGATGCGCGAGAGCACGTCGCGCTGGCGCAGCTGCTCGACCGCGATCTGGTCGCGCATCTGGCTGCGATAGGCCTGGTAGTCGATGCCTTCCTGGGCGAGAACGCGTGGCAGCTCGGCAATCGAGACATTGTTGCGCTGCGCGACACTGGCGAGTGCGTTGTTCAGCGTCTCGTCGGAGACCTGGATCCCGACACGCTCGGCGCGCTGCAACTGTATGCGGGTGATGACCAGTCGCTCGAGGACCTGGCGCGCGAGGGTCCGCTCGGGCGGCAGATTGGTCCCCTGCGCACGCAGCCGCTCGACGATACGGTCCATCTCGGTCTGCAGTTCGCTCTTGAGGACGACGCCGTCATTGACCACCGCGGCGACGCCGTCGAGCAGCTCGCCACGGTCGGACAGTCCGCGCGTCTGGGCGGACGCGCCCGCGCAGGCCAGCAGACTTGCCAGCAGCAGGATCGGGATGGCGGGAGAACGCATCGGGGGCATCAATCAGTCTCGTAACCCAGAATACCACGTTCGAGAAGCCGGTCTGCCGGGTCGCCGACATTGGTGAGTCCCTTCAGCACGAGCTGCAGCGCAATGGCGGTGTCGGACTCCCCCGTGCGGCTGGCGAGATAGCGGCGGTAGACCACGCGCAACCCCCAGCAACAGGTCTGGTACTCGACGCCGACGAAGCGCTCGAGCGGCTCGCTGTCGAAGATCGAGTAGTCGTAGCGTGCAACCGCGCTCCAGCGATCGGCAATCGGCCAGGCCGCCGAAACGTCTATCTCCTCCAGCGTGTCGCGGCGATAGCGGTACGCGATATTTGCAACGTGCCCGCTGTCGCGCCGGTACTGCAGGCGGCTGCGGAATCGCTCTGACTGGCCGGCATCGGCATCCCACTGGTAGCCGAGGTCGAGCTTCCAGTGATCCGAGAAATTCAGGCCGAGTTCCGCCAGCCAGTCGGAGCTGTTGCTGTCCACGGGGGTTTCGCCCGGCAGCGTGACGTCCTGGTCGCTGAAGTATCTCGACTGGCCGACCGTGGCGGTCACGTACTGCACACCATTGACAGCGTCGAGCAGGCGGGTGGTCAACCCCAGGTTCAGTTCGCTGGTATCGCCCAGCCGGTCGTAGCCGAGGAAGCGATTGGTGCGGAACAGCTGCACGAGGTTGAAGTCCGGCTCGATGGTGTCGAAAACGGGCAGTTCGTCCTGGTCGCGAAACGGTACGTAGACGTACTGCACCCGGGGCTCGAGCGTCTGCAGCCAGCCCGCGGAGCCCCGGGCGCCGCGCTCGAACACGGTGCCGAGATCGGCGCTCAGTATGGGGGCGGTGCGGCTCGGGCGTTGGTCCTCGTCCGGCGCGGTGTCATCGAGGCTGTACGTCGTGTGGGTGAGGGCCGCCGTGGGCTCGAACCAGAATCCGCGCCAGGCGAGCGGCAGCGACACCGCCGGGCTCAGGTACAGCCGCCCGCCGGTGACGCCCGCGTTGCGCTCGAAATACGAGAGCTCGCCGTCGAGACGCCAGTCGAGGCCGAGCGCCCCATCGGGAAGGCGGGCGCTGGCGGCGAGCTGCGGCACTCGCTGGTAGGGCTTGTCTTCGCCCACGAGCGACTCGTCCAGGGTCTCGAAATCCTGGAAGCGAAGCAGCACCGAAAGCACGTCGCCGTAGTGCTCCAGATCTAAGACCCGCTCCAGGTGGGTCTGACTGGCGGCGGAGATGCTGCTGTAGAGGTCCTCGAAATATGCGCTGTCCGACACCGCGCGGCCCCGAAGCGTCGCGCGCCAGTCGCTTCCAAGCAGCGACTGGTGGTCCAATCCGGCGAGGTAGCGGTCCTCGTCCGTGCCCTTGTCGTTCGGCAGGTACTCGAGATCGAGCTGGCCGTCGTGTCCCGGCCAGAGGTAGCGAAACTCCGAGATCAGCTCGACGCCGCGCCGGTCCATGTAGCGGGGCGTCAGCGTGGCGTCATAGTTCGGCGCAAGATTCAGGTAATAGGGGATCTGGAACTCGAACCCGCGCGTCTCGGAACGGCCGATTCCGGGCAGCAGGAAGCCGGACTTGCGTTCGTTCGTCACGGGGTAGGAGATCCATGGCGTGTAGAGGATCGGCACGCCCTGGAAGATCAGGCGCGCGTTGCGCGCGGTGCCGATGCCTTCCTCGCGGTCGATCGTGATGCTGCCCGCGCGCAGGACCCAGTCGTCATCGCCCTCGGCGCAGGTGGTGTAGGTCACGTCGGCCAGCCGCAGCTCGTTCATGCGCTCGACGGTGATGCTGGAGGCCGAGCCCCGCGAGGGCACCGTGAACAGCTGAAAGCGGGCATCCTCGATGCGCACCCGGTTGTCGAGCGTGTTGAAACGCGCCGTCCCCCCGCTGATGGCCGCCTGCGGGTCACGGTATTCGAGCCCTCCCTCCAGGCTGAACTGGCCGGTCGCGTTGTCGTAACGGGCGCCGGGCGCTGTCAGCACGCTGTTGCCGCGGCGGATGCGGATCTGCTCGCTGAACGCCGTCCCGGCGTTCATGTCCAGTTCTGCCCGTCCGGTGAACACCTCGACGCGGGGGTCCGAGGGATCCGCAGGGGGAAGCTCGGGAAACTCCGGGACGGCGGCTACGGGACAGCCCTGCAGGGGCTGGTCATCAGCGAGCGACGGCGTAGCCGTGGAAACTGACAGGCAGCACAGCAGAAGGCCGGCGATCGGGCGACGCAACGTGTATCCCCGGGCAATGAACGCACAACGCGCCGGAATTATATGTAGGAGCGGGCCAGGCCGCGACCCGGCACCTGCGAGGCATGGCGATCATGCGCACGGGTGATCGCTCGCCGAACACGATCGGGCGATGCCGGAGCAGCGGCGCATGCCGCGGCGGGCGCGTCGAGCAGTCGCCGGAAGCCCGCCTCGGGAACGTGTCGCTCCGGCCGGGCCGGGCTGGCAGAATGCGAGCATGAAAGCCATGATCCTTGCCGCGGGTCGCGGCGAGCGCATGCGCCCACTCACAGATGGACTGCCAAAGCCGCTGTTGCCGGCCTATGGCCGGCCGCTCATCGAGCATCACTTCGCGGCGCTGGCGACAGCGGGCATTACCGAGCTGGTGATCAATCTCGGCTGGCTCGGCGAGAAGCTGCGTGATCACGTCGGCGACGGCCGGCGGTTCGGGGTCAGCGTCGCCTGGAGCGAAGAGGGCTATCCACCGCTCGAAACCGGCGGCGGAATCCACCGCGCCTTAGCGCTGCTCGGGGACCAGCCGTTCTGGCTGGTCAACGGTGACGTCTACTGCGAGTACCGTTTTGCGCTCCGCGCTCTGCCGCACGGCGTGCTCGCACACCTGGTGCTGGTCCCGAACCCGGCGCACCATCCGGCGGGTGATTTCACGCTGGCGGATGGCCGCGTCGCCGTCAGCGGCGGGAAACTGCTGACCTACGCCGGCATTGCCGTCATCCATCCGCGCCTGTTCGACGGTTGTCGGCCAGGCCGCTTTCCGCTCGCCCCGCTGCTCAGGGAGGGCGCCGGGCGCGGCGAAGTCACCGGCGAGCTGTTCACCGGTGCCTGGAACGACGTCGGCACGCCCGAACGGCTGGCGCAGCTACGCTAGCAGCGGCGGAAACCATTTCCCCTACAGGTGCGTAAGCAGCTCTGTCTCCAGGTCGCTGCTGACGGTTTCCATGTCCGCCGGGCCGCCGAGCGCTGCGACCTGGGTGACGTCGATGCCCGGGAAGCCGCAGGGGTTGATGCGCGAGAAGGGCGCGAGATCCATGTTCACATTGAGCGCGAGCCCGTGATAGCTCGCGCCACGACGCACGCGCAGCCCAAGGCTCGCGATCTTCGCGCCGTCCACGTACACGCCCGGCGCCTTGCGTTCGCTCGCCGCGCTGATTCCATAGCGGGCGAGCGTCGCGATCACGGCGTCTTCCAGCGCGCTGACCAGCGCCCGCACGCCGAGGCGGCGCCGGGCGAGGTCGAGCAGGACGTAGGCGACGAGCTGGCCGGGCCCGTGGTAGGTCACCTGTCCGCCGCGGTCCGCCCGCACCACGGGGATGGCGCCGGCGTCGAGCACGTGGGCCGGCTCCGCGTTCAGGCCGAGGGTGAAGACCGGCGGGTGTTGCAGCAGCCAGAGCTGGTCGGGCGTATCGGCACCGCGCTGCTCCGTGAACCGGACCATGTCATCGAAGGCCTTGCGGTAGTCCACCAGGCCAAGCCGGCGCACCAGCAGGGTCACAGCACGAACAGCACCTGCTCGGTCGCCGTGAGGGCGCGATAGATACCGTCGAGCTGCGCGCGGCTCTCGGCCTCGATCGTGACCGTCACGGCGAGAAAGCGTCCGTTGCTGCTGGCGCGTGTGCGCACGCTTTCAGGCGGGATTTCGGCCCCCGCGTGTTCGCTGATGAGGGCGATTACCTCCGCCTCGAATCCCACCTCGCGCCGGCCCATGACCTTGATCGGGAAGCGACACGGGAACTTGAGCGGCGACTCGTTTTCAGTTGCGTTTGCGAATTTCATAGGCCTGGGCTACCACACGCCATACCGGTCCCGGCACGCCCGTGCCAACCGGCGCTCCGTCGAGTCGGGTCACTGGCGCCACGCCGCGCATCGACGCGGTCAGCCAGATCTCGTCTGCGTTGCGCAGGCGTTGCTCGCCGATCGCCTCCTCACGGTAGCCGAACCCGGCGGCAGCCGCCACCTCCCTGACGAGTCGCAATGTCGTGCCCGGCAGGATCGCGGTGCTGTCCGCGCGGCTGATCAGCGTGTCACCCTCGACGATGACCACCGAGCTGCCGGAGCCTTCGGTGACATAGCCGTCGCGCAGCATGATGTACTCGCCGGCGCCCGCCTGCCGCGCGGTCTCGCGCAGCAGCACGTTGGCGAGCAGTGCCGTGCTCTTGATGTCGCAACGCGCCCAGCGGGTGTCAGGCCCCGTGATGGCGCTCACACCGGGTGTCTCGAGGTCGGCCGGGGTCAGCGGGCTCGCCATGGCAAAGACCGTGGGTGCGAGTCCGGCGGGTAGCACCTGCTCGCGCCCGCGGTCGGCGCCACGGCTGACGTGCACGTACACGCCCATGTCCGCTCCCGTACCGGCTGCGCGGTTGCGCTCGATCAGTTTCGCGATCAGGTCGCGCCAGGCGGCATCCCCATGGGGATTGGGGATGCGCAGTTCGGAGAGGCTGCGCGATAGCCGCGCGAGGTGTGCGTCGATCAGCAGAGGGCGGCCGTCGTAGACCGCAATGACCTCGTAGACCGCATCGGCGAACAGGAATCCCCGATCGAGTGGCGAAATGCGTGCCTCTTCAATGGGCAGGAATCGGCCGTTGAGATAAGCGATCGGCAGCGCCTGTACCATCGTCGGACCGACCGCGCCGGGCGGCTCTACTCGAACCAGAGCAGCACGGTGTCCACGGCCTGGCGCCACAGCGATCCTTCCGCCACGGCGGCCAGCGGCACCAGCGGCGCTTCGGCGAATTGTTCGCCCGCGAGGGTGATGCGCAGGCGCCCGACCGGCGTGCCCTCAGCGACCGGCGCGACCAGGTCACGCGGCGCCTCGGGCGTGGCAGCGAGCTGTTCGGCCGTGCCGCGGGGGATCGTGAGCCACAGGTCGGCCGGCACTCCGAGGCCGACCGTTTCCGCCGCACCCTTCCAGACGCGCGACTGCGCAATCTGCTCACTCGCCTGGTAGAGCCGGCGCGTCTCATAAAAGCGGAAGCCATAGTTGAGCAGTTCCTGCGACGCCCTGGCGCGGGCCTGCTCGCTCGCCATCGCCATGACGACCGAGATCAGCCGCATGTCGCCGCGCTTGGCGGAGGCGGCAAGGCAATAACCCGCGTTCTCGGTATGGCCTGTCTTTATGCCGTCCACCGTCGGGTCCCGGTAAAGCAGCAGGTTGCGATTGCCTTGCCGGATGCCGTTGAAGACGTACTCCTTCTCGGCATACCAGGCGTAGTGCTCCGGGAACTCGGCGATGATCGACCGCGAGAGCGTCGCAATGTCGGCCGCCGAGGTGTAGTGGTCCGGGTGCGGCAGCCCGGTCGCATTGACGAAATGGGTATTCGTCATCCCGAGTTCCCGCGCGTGGCGGTTCATCAGGTCGGAGAACGCCTCCTCGGAGCCGCTCAGGTGCTCGGCGAGCGCAATGCTCGCGTCATTTCCGGACTGGATGATCATGCCCTTCAGCATCACCTCCATCGGGGCGGAGCTGTTGATGGGCAGCATGGTCGTCGAGCCGCCCGAGGCCGCGCCGCCGGTGCGCCAGGCGTGCTCGCTTACCCTCACTGGGTCGGTCAGCTTGACCGCTCCCTCCTGCAGTGACTTGTAGACCACGTATGCGGTCATCAGCTTGGTCAGGCTGGCCGGCTCGAGTCGCGCGTTCTCGTTCTGGGCGGCGAGCACCTTGCCGGTCGTGAAATCGATGAGCACGTAGCTCTTCGCCTCGATCGCTGGCGGCGGCTGGACTGGTGGGATTGCCGCAGTCGCAGCCGTGGAAAAAAGCATGATGACAAGAAGCCCGACGGCTCCCGGCGAGGTTCTCATGGTTGCGCGCTCCGAATCGTTACTTAAGAGGCGGCTCAGCCGCCCGGCATGGCGCCCTCGGCAGCGGATGTCTCGATCACCAGCCGCGGCGTGCCGAGTTTGAGCCGGTCGACCTGCGCGGCCACCGCATCGTACTCGGCCGCATTCGCCACGGGCCCGATGCGCACGCGGTAGAGCGCCGGCTCGCCCCGTTCATCATAGCGGATGACGGCATTTGCGAAACCCTGCTGGTGCAGCCGTTGCCGCAGGACCTCCGCGTTTTCCGGCCGGCTGAAGGCGCCGACCTGCACGTACATGGTGTCCGCCGGCGCCTGCCCGGCCGTCGTCGCGACCGGCCCCGCGAGCGCCTGCACCTCGACGCGGGCGGTGCCTGCGCTGAGGAAGCCGAGATCCCGCGCTGCGGCGTAGGACAGGTCGATCAGGCGGCCCTTCATGAACGGGCCGCGGTCGTTGATCCGCACGATGATGCTCTTGCCGGTGGCGAGGTTCGTGACGCGCGCGGTGGTGGGCAGCGGCAGCGTCTTGTGTGCCGCAGTGAGGCCGTACATGTCGTAGATCTCGCCGCTGGAGGTGGGCCGGCCGTGGAACTCGCGCCCGTACCACGACGCGATACCCTGCTCGCTGTAGCCGTCGCTCCCCGGCAGTACGTAATAGCGCTGGCCCATCACCTCGTAGAAGGGCGGATTGCCGCGCGCGGCTCGCGGCTCGCCTGCGGCGGGAGCCTGTGGCGGGGCGCCCGCGGGAATGCGTGCCGTCTCCAGTTGCGGCTCCGGGATCGCCGCCGGTTCAGTCCGCGGCGTCGGGGTGGCGCAGCCGGAAAGCACGGCCGCCAACGCAGCGGCCGGGAGGCAGTGAGGGCGAAACTGAGGTGGGCGCAACCTGCGGGGCTCCGTATCAGGGCCCGGACGCGGCGGCCGGCAGGCTTGCGCGTAACCTTTCGCCGATCGCCTGCCCGAGCTGGAAAACAGCCAGCGCATACATCGTGCTGCGATTGTAGCGGGTGACGACGTAGAAGTTGTGAAACGCGACCCAGTATTCGAGGCCATCGTCGCCCTCGAAGGCGAGCAGCCCGGCCGGCGCCGAGGTGGGCAGATCGGTGGAGAAGCGCACGCCGCGCCCGGTCAGTTCGGCCACCGTTGCCGCGGCCGACAGCGTGTTGTCCTCCGGCCGGTGGTTGGTCGCCGTGGCCAGCGTTGCGCGCGTGACGACCGCCTCGCCGCTGCGCCAGGCGTGCGCGACAAAGTAGTTGGCGACGCTGGCGAGCACGTCGTCCCAGCTGTCGAACAGGTCGCGCCGCCCGTCGCCATCGCCGTCAACCGCGTAGGCCCGGTAGCTGCTCGGCATGAACTGCGGTGCGCCCATGGCCCCGGCGTAGGACCCGAGCGCCTTGTCGAGTTGCAGTGACTCGTCGCGCGCCAGCAGGAACAGCTGCGTGAGCTCCGAGCGGAAGAAGCCGCTGCGCGGCGGGTAGTCGAAGGCGAGCGTCGCCAGGCTGTCGAGCAGGCGATATCGCCCGGTGCGGCTGCCGAAATACGTCTCCACGCCAATGATGCCGGCCAGCATCTCGGCCGGTACTCCGGACTTTTCAGCCACCCGCTGCAGCCTGGCCTCGTTTTCACGCCAGAAGGCGACGCCCGCCGCGATGCGTTCCGGGGTCACGAATATCGCGCGGTATTCGCGCCAGTTCTTGACGCGCTCCGCCGGGCGCGCGATGGCATCGAGCACGCTCTGCTGAATCTCCACCCCGCCGAGCGTGGCGAGGAGGTAATCGGCATCGAGTCCGTGCTCCCGGACGAGTTCGCTGACGTAGGACTGCACCTCGGGGCGCTGGACGTCGAGCGCGACCGCGGGCAGAGCCGGCAGCGGGCAAATCAACAATGCGAGGACCGCAGTCCTGGTGGTCAGATTCGTCATGGTTACCGGCGCACCGCGTCGCCAAGTTTTCGGTGAGTCTGAATGGACATCAGGATGCCAAAGCCGGCGAGCAGCGTCACCATGGAGGTTCCACCCGTGCTGACCAGTGGCAACGGCACGCCGACCACCGGCAGCAGGCCGGTGACCATCGCCGTGTTGACGAACACGTAGAAAAAGAACGTGATCGACAGGGTCCCCGCGAGCAGGCGCGTGAAGGTGTCGGGCGCAGTCAGCGCGATGAAGAGTCCCCGCCCGATCACGAACAGGTAGAGGACGAACAGCGCCAGCACGCCCATGAGCCCCCACTCCTCGCCGATCACGGCGAATATGAAATCGGTGGAACGCTCGGGCAGGAACTCGAGTTGGGCCTGGCTGCCGTTGAGCCAGCCCTTTCCGAACAGTCCACCCGAGCCGATGGCGATCTTGGACTGGATGATGTGATAACCAGCGCCCAGCGGGTCCCGGTCCGGGTCGAGCAGGGTGAGCACGCGCTTGCGCTGGTACTCGTGCATTACCATCCAGAGGACCGGGGCCGCGGCGAGGGCCGCCGCCGCTCCGCCCGCGATGTAGCGCCAGCCGAGACCGCCCAGAAAGATCGCGGTCGCGCCGGTCAGCACGATCAGGACGGAGGTGCCGAGATCCGGCTGCACCGCGATCATCAAGGTCGGCACCGTAATAATGATCAGGCAGGCGACGATGAGAAAAAACGACGGTGGCAGGGGTCGGTCGTGCAGCATCCGCGCCAGTGTCAACGGGACCGCCAGCTTCATGATTTCCGAGGGCTGGAAGCGGATGCCGACATCGAGCCAGCGCTGGCCGCCCTTGGCGATATCCCCGCTCACCAGCACGAGCGCCAGCAGGCCGATGCCGCCGAGGTACAGCCAGGGGGCGCCGCGCCGCAGCCAGGCGGGATCAATTCTGGCGGCGAACAGCATGGCCGCGAGCGCCACGGCTACCTTGCCCGCGTGCGCCTGCATCATCGCAACGCTCTGGCCGGTTGCGCTGTAGAGCACGACGCTCGCGAGCACGAGCAGGCCCACGATACCGGCGAGCAGCGGCGGGTCCAGGTGCGCCCAGCGCATGATCCTGCCGGGGATGGTGAGCCGCGAATTGCCGCCTTCGCGCACCGTGCTCATGCGCCGCCCTTCCGCAGATAGGCCTCCATGACCTGCCTGGCAATGGGCGCCGCGACCCGGCTGCCGCTTTCACCGTTTTCCACCAGCACGGCGACCGCGATCCGCGGCTGCTCGAGTGGCGCAAAGGCGACGAACAGCGCGTGGTCGCGCAGGCGCTCGGCGACGTCGGCGGCCTGGTACTTCTCGTTCTGCGCGACGGTAAACACCTGGGCGGTGCCGCTCTTGCCGGCCATCTCGAATGGCGCGCCGAGGCCCACCGCCCGGGCGGTGCCGCGCGCGCCGTGCATCACGCCGTGCATGCCCTCAATGATTTCGTCCCAGTAAGCCGGATCCGGCACCTTGACCGGATCGAGCGCTTCGGCCGCGACCAGTGTAAGTGCGCCGGTGATCGGATCGCGCAGTGCGCGCAGCATGGCGGGCTGGTATCGCTGCCCGCGTGCTGCGATGGTTGCCGCCGCGTGGGCGAGCTGCAGCGGCGTCACCAGCAGATAGCCCTGGCCAATACCTGCAATGACCGTTTCGCCCGGAAACCAGACCTGGTTGGCGGCGCGCGTGAACGCGCTGCGCTTCCAGGCGGGGGAGGGCACCAGACCGCCGCGTTCGCCAGGAAGCTCGATGCCGGTCGCGTCACCGAGCCCGAATCGTCCGAGGAAATTCGCCATGCGCTCGATGCCGAGACTGCGCGCGAGGGTGTAGTAGTACACGTCGCAGGACTGCTCGATGCTGGCGCGCATGTCCACCATGCCGTGTCCTTCCGGCTTCCAGTCGCGATAGCGATGACTGCTGCCGGGCAGAGTGAAGAACCCGCGGCACATGACCCGTTCGGCCGGCGTCGTGACGCCCTCGGACAACCCGGCGAGCGCGATGAGCGGCTTGATGGTCGAGCCCGGCGGATAGGTGCCGCGCAGGGCCCGGTTCAGGAGCGGCTTGTCGATGTCCTCCAGCAGGGCGTTGTAGGCTTTGCGGCTCAGTCCGGCGCTGATCGCGTTCGGGTCGAAGGCCGGAGAGCTGACGAATGTCAGCACTTCGCCGTTGGCCGGGTCGATGGCGACGACCGCCCCGCGCCGTCCTGCCAGGCCTTCCCAGGCGGCGAGCTGTGCGTCGAGGTCGAGGCCGAGCACCAGGTCCTGCCCGGGCAGGGCGCCCTGGCGGTCCAGGGTCTGCAGGCTGCGGCCACGAGCATTGACCAGCACCTGTTCGCGGCCGACGGCGCCGTGCAGGTCGCGCTCGAACGCCCGCTCCACGGCGACCTTGCCGATCTGTGATGTGCCCGCGTAGGCGAGCGCGTCGACTTCGCGCTGATCGTCGGCGCTGATGCCGCCCACATAGCCGAGCGCGTGGGCCAGCGCCGGACCGTGCGGGTAGTGGCGCGACAACCGCGCGCGAATCTCCACGCCCTCGAAGTACGGCCGCTTGACGGCGAACAGGGCCACTTCCGCGTCGCTCAGGTGCTCGCGAATCGCGATCGCGTCGAAGCGCCGGCGTGCGCCGATCCTGCGCCTGGTCTCCGCAAGCTCCTCCGTCTCGAGAAGACCGAGTTGCGCCAGACGCCGCAGGGTGTCGTCGACGTCGGGCACCTGCTCGGGCGTCAGCTCGAGGTCGAAGCTGGCCTGGTTCTCGGCCAGCACGCGACCGTTGCGATCCAGGATCAGGCCACGGGTGGGCGGCACCGGTTCGATGCGGATGCGATTGCCCTGCGATTGGGCGGAGAAATAGTCGTACTGGACGACCTGCAGCTGCACCAGCCGTGTCAGCACCACCGCTGTCAACAGCCCGACGAGGCTCGCGGCAACGACGAGGCGCGTCAGGAACAGGCGCTGTTCGGCCCAATGATCCTTGATGCGCACCGCCGCCATATCTGCTGCCGTATCAGACGAAGCGCTTGTTGCGGTTCTCGGCTCGCAGGCGGGTGGTATCGAGCAGCGCCATCACCGGGGCCCATGTCACCCCGCCGGCGATCACCTGAGTCCAGCGGGCGAGCCCGCTGCCTGTCGCGCCCGCGATGCCGTCGATCCAGAACACGAGAAATGCGTCGATCGCCATCAGCATAAAGGCGGTCATTGTGAGCTGCCACAGAGGGAAGATGCGAATCTGCAGGTGAAACCGCAGCGTCAGGTAGGCGATCACGCTGAGGGAGAGTGCGTGCTGGCCGAGCAGGTTGCCGAGCAGGACGTCGAGGACGATTCCCGCTACGAACGCGGTCAGTATGCCGCAGAGCCGCGGCCACATCAGGCACCAGTAGATCACCACCATGGTGACCCAGGGCGGACGAAACGGCTCCACCGTGGCGGGCAGCGGCACGACCGCGAGCACCATCGCGGCGACGAGCGTCAGCCACAGCGTCAGCGGGCTCGCGCGCGTGCGGCTCATTCGGCAGGCGCCTGCGTCGCCGTGCCTGGGGCGGGTTCCGGTACGCCGGGCGGGTCGGTGACATCCGTCGACGGGCTCTCGCCGGACGCCGGCGCAGGGCTGCCCTCCGCCGGCCCGGTTTCCGGCGCACCCGCCGCCGCGGGACTGGCCTCCGGCGCGGCCGGTTCCGGCGCTTCGGGCGTTGCCGGCGCTGTCGCCGGCCGCAGCTGCGGGATCACCAGCAGCACTTCGCGCACGCGGTCGAGCGCCGCGCTTGGTCGGGCGCTGACGGTGAGGAACGGCTCGCCCGTGTCGCCGCGGACCTCCGTGACCGTTGCCAGCGGATAGCCCGCCGGGAACGCGCCGCCGAGACCTGAGCTGACCAGCAGGTCGCCGGGCTTGACGTCGGAGTTGCGAGCCATGAACGGCAGAGACAGGCGCTCGAGGTCGCCGGTTCCCACCGCTATGGTCCGCAGGCCGTTGCGGACGATCTCGGCCGGGACTGCGTGATCCGGGTCGGTGATGAGCAGCGCCTCGGCGCTCGCGCCGCGATCGCGGGTGATCTGGCCGACCACGCCGTGCGCGTCGATCAGCGCCTGGCCGACGTAGGCCCCGTCATTGCCGCCGCGATTGAGCACCACGCGATGGCGCAGCCGGTCCATGTCGACGGCCACGATCTCGGCGATCAGCACCTGGTCGCCGACCTTGGCAGTGGATTCGAGCAGGGCGCGCATCCGCCCGTTCTCGGCTTCCAGGGCCGCCATGCGCTGCAGCCGGCCGCTCTGTACCAGCAACTCGGTCCTGAGGCGCCGGTTCTCCTCGATGAGGTTAGCGCGGGTGGAGAGCGTTTCGCGGGCCCACTCGGCAGCGGAGAACGGTGCGTCGACTGCCTGCTGCAACGGATAGACCGCGGCGCCTAGCAGGCTGCGGATCCGGACGAGTTGCTGGTTGCGCTGGTCGAGCACCATCAGCACGATCGCGAGCGTCACCAGCAGGATGAGTCGCAGGCCGGGGCCCGGGCCGTGGAAGAGTCGGGGCTCGCTGTCTGGTGTCGAGAACGCCATGGATCAGGGGGACAGTGCACTTAATTCCCGAATTTGCGCTGCGCCCGGATGAGCGCACCGTTGCCGAAGTTCGGGAATTAAGTGCACTGTCCTCCTGATTCTAATCGAGGCTGAACACGCCCGGCCCCTGCTCGTCCATCAGTTCCAGCACACGACCGCCGCCGCGCGCCACGCAGGTGAGCGGATCGTCGGAAACCACCACGGGAAGGCCCGTTTCCTCCATCAGCAGTTTGTCGATGTTGCGCAGCAGGGCGCCACCGCCTGTCAGCACGATGCCGCGCTCGGCAACGTCGGCGCCGAGCTCGGGCGGAGTCTGCTCGAGGGCGCCCTTGACGGCGCCGACGATGCCCTGGAGGGGCTCCTGCAGGGCCTCGAGGATCTCGTTGCTGTTGAGGCTGAAGCTGCGGGGCACACCCTCCGAGAGGTTGCGGCCCTTGACGGAAATCTCGCGAACCTCGTCGCCCGGGTAAGCCGAGCCGATGTCCTTCTTGATACGTTCGGCGGTTGCCTCGCCGATCAGGATGCCGTAGTTGCGTCGCACGTAGTTGACGATGGCGTCGTCGAAGCGGTCGCCGCCAATTCGCACGGAGGAGGCGTAGACGATGCCGTTCAGCGAGATCACGGCGACCTCCGAGGTGCCGCCGCCGATGTCGAGCACCATCGAGCCGCGGGCCTCGTGCACCGGCATTCCGGCGCCGATGGCCGCGGCCATCGGCTCCTCGATCAGGAAGACCTTGCGGGCGCCTGCCCCTTCCGCGGACTCACGTATCGCGCGCCGCTCGACCTGGGTCGAGCCGTAGGGTACGCAGATCAGCACGCGGGGACTCGGACGGAAGTAGCGCCCCGGATGGGCCTTGCGGATGAAGTGCTGGAGCATCTTCTCCGTGATCGTGAAATCCGCGATCACGCCGTCTTTCAGTGGGCGAATGGCCGTGATGTTGCCCGGCGTGCGGCCGAGCATGTTCTTCGCCTCGGTGCCGACCGCCTCGACGCTCTTGCCGCCGCGGCCGGGCTCGTCGCGGATCGCGACCACGGACGGCTCGTTCAGAACGATGCCCTCGCCACGCACGTAGATGAGCGTGTTCGCCGTGCCGAGATCGATGGATAAATCGTTCGAGAAGTAGCCCAGCAGCTTCTTCAGCATGTGCGCAGCTCGACAACCCGTGGGGACTCAGCCAACCCGTAAGCTGAGTTCGCCGGGTACTCTAGCAACGGGGGGGTATTTTCACAACTGGCGGTGTATCATCCGCGCTTTATCTAAGCAGCTGATCGCGAAGGTACTTTCCAGTGGGGTTGAGGCGAGCGGACATCGATCACATTGCACACCTGGCGAGGCTCGCGGTCAGCGAGACGGAAGCGGCCGAGTACGTCAGCAAGCTCTCCCGCATTCTCGAGCTGGTTGACCAGCTGAAGCAGGTGGACACCGGCGGCGTCGAGCCCATGGCGCACCCGCTGGAAATGTCACAACGCCTGCGCGCAGACGAGGTCACCGAGCGCGATCAGCGCGAGCACTACCAGCGTAACGCGCCGCAGGCCGGGCAGGGCCTGTATCTCGTGCCGCGCGTGATCGAGTAGCCGACCACGGGCGGACCGACCGTGGAACGTCGCACCGTCGCCGGATTGTCCCGGTCGCTTCGCAATGGCGAAGTGAGCAGTCTCGAGCTCGTCCGCCAGTGTCTCAAAGCGATTGACCAGCACAATGGGGCGCTGAATGCCTTCATCACGGTGACTGCGGAGCAGGCGCTCGCTGCCGCCCAGGCGGCCGACGCGCGCCTCGCCCGGGGCGAAGGCGGGCCGCTCACCGGGATTCCATTCGCGCACAAGGACATCTTCTGCACCGAGGGTGTGCGTACCACCTGTGGCTCGAAGATGCTCGAGAATTTCATCGCGCCGTACGACGCGACCGTGGTCGAGCGCATGGCCGCCGCAGGCCTCGTCATGGTCGGCAAGACCAACATGGACGAGTTCGCCATGGGCTCGTCGAACGAGACGAGTTTCTTCGGTCCGGTCCGCAACCCCTGGGACCTCGAGCGTTCCCCGGGTGGCTCATCGGGCGGCTCGGCGGCCGCGGTGGCCGCTGGACTGGTGCCGGCAGCCACGGGCACCGACACCGGGGGCTCGATCAGGCAGCCGGCGGCGCTGACCGGCATCACCGGCTTCAAGCCCACCTACGGGCGAATATCGCGCTACGGCATGATCGCGTTTGCCTCCAGCCTCGATCAGGCCGGCATCTTCACCGCGAGCGCCGAGGATGCGGCGATCTTCATGGAAGCGATGGCGGGCTTCGACCCGCGGGATTCCACCAGCGCGGAGGTGCCGGTGCCCGCGTATTCAAAGGACATCGCCGCCTCGCTGAAGGGGCGGCGGATCGGCGTGCCGCCGGAATTCTTCGACGCCGGGCTGAACGCCGAGTGCTCGCAGCGGGTCCGCGAAGCGCTGAAGGTGTTCGAGCATCTCGGGGCGCAGGTCCGTGAGGTTTCCCTGCCGCATCTCGACCTGTCGATTCCTACTTATTACATAGTGGCGCCGGCCGAGTGCTCCTCCAACCTCGCCCGTTTCGACGGCGTGCGCTTCGGCCACCGCGCGGCCCACGCAGAGTCGCTCGAGGAGATGTACAAGCGCTCCCGCCAGGAGGGCTTCGGCGCCGAGGTCAAGCGGCGCATCATGACCGGCACCTATGTGCTGTCTGCCGGCTACTACGACGCTTACTATCTGCAGGCCCTGAAAGCGCGCCGACTTATTGCCGGGGATTTCCGCGAGGCGTTCGGGCAGGTGGACCTGATCGCCGGTCCCACTTCGCCGACGGCGGCATTCCGGCTGGGCGAGAAGACCGACGACCCGGTGCAGATGTACCTCAACGACATTTACACCCTCGCCGTCAACCTCGCCGGCCTTCCCGGCATCTCCATTCCCTGCGGATTCGCCGGCCATCTCCCGGTAGGGCTGCAGCTCATCGGTCCGGCGTTCGCGGAGAGCACGGTGCTCAACTTCGCCCACCAGTATCAGCAGGCGACCGACTGGCACCTGCGGACACCCCCTGTGGGAGCGGCGCGAGCCGCGACAGGAACAGGTGAAGGGGCTTCCCCGTGACCTGGGAACCCGTCATCGGGCTGGAGATCCATGCCCAGCTCGCCACGCGCTCTAAGATCTTCTCCGGCGCACCGACGGCTTATGGCGCCGAGCCGAACACCCAGGCCTGCCTCGTGGACCTGGGTTACCCGGGCGTGCTGCCGGTGCTGAACGGCGCGGCGGTGCTCATGGCGGTGAAGTTCGGGCTTGCCGTCGGCGCGACGGTGGCCCGCCGCTCGGTGTTCGCCCGCAAGAATTACTTCTATCCGGACCTCCCCAAGGGCTACCAGATCAGCCAGTACGAACTGCCGATCGTGCAGGGAGGTTCGATTGCCATCCGGCTTGACGACGGCACACGCAAGATGGTGCGGCTGACGCGCGCGCACCTCGAGGAGGACGCCGGCAAGTCCCTGCACGAGAGCTTTCACGGCCTTTCCGGCATCGATCTCAACCGCGCCGGCACACCGCTGCTCGAGATCGTCTCGGAGCCCGACATGCGCTCGGCGAAAGAAGCAGCGGCCTACATGAAGAAGATCCACCAGCTGGTGCGCTACATCGGCATCTGCGACGGCAACATGCAGGAGGGCTCGTTCCGCTGCGACGCCAACGTGTCCGTGCGTCGGGCGGGCACCGAGGCGTTCGGCACCCGGGCGGAAATCAAAAACCTCAACAGCTTCCGTTTCCTGGAGCGCGCAATCCTCTTCGAGATTGCGCGCCAGGTCGAGCTCTTGGAGGAAGGCGGAAAAGTCGTGCAGGAAACGCGCCTGTACGATCCCGACAAGGACGAGACCCGCTCCATGCGCACGAAGGAAGAAGCCAACGACTACCGCTACTTCCCCGATCCCGACCTGTTGCCGCTGGTAATCGACGAGGCATTCATCAGCAAGGCGCGCGCCGAACTGCCGGAGTTGCCGGAAGCGCGCGCGGCGCGCTTCGTCGGCGATTTCGGCCTGACGGCGGGAGATGCCGAGGCCCTCACCGGCGCGCGCGATACGGCTGATTATTTCGAGGCGGTGATCGGCGCGCTCGGCGGGCGCGAGCCCAGGCTTGCAGCGAACTGGGTTTGCGGCGAGCTTGCCGCCGCGTTGAATCGCGATGGGCTGGCGATCGAGGCGAGCCGGGTCGGTCCCGAGGCGCTCGCAGGACTGCTTGCGCGCATCATCGACCAGACGATTTCCGGCAAGATCGCCAAGGAGGTATTCGAGGCGATGTGGGCCGGGGAGGGCGCGGCAGACGAGATCATCGGGAAGAAGGGGCTGCGCCAGATCACCGATGCCGGCGCGCTCGAGGAGGTCATCGACCGGGTGATCGCCGCGAACCCGTCACAGCTCGCCGATTACCGCGCAGGCAAGGAGAAACTCTTCGGCTTCTTTGTCGGCCAGGTTATGAAGGCCACCGGCGGCAAGGCGAGCCCGGCGCAAGTCAACGAGCTTCTGAAGAAGAAGCTGGCAGGTTGACTGCAGGAGCGACTTCAGTCGCGACAAGAACCGTTTCCCGATGTCGGGACTATAGTCCCTCCTACAGTCCCTCCTGCAGCCCCTCCTACAGCTCGGATTCCCGCTGACGCGTTCCGACTGCAGGAGGCACTGAACGTGCTCAGTAGATGTCGTGCACCGTGTTGTAGACGTTGAATTTGCCGGTGGGGGTGATGAGCCGTGGGCCCTTGATCACCTTTTTCAGCTTGCGGGTCTTGTCGTCCACGATCACGATCGCGGACTCCTCCTCCTTGCCGCTCCACACCGAGAACCAGACTTCGTCGCCCGCCTGGTTGTATTCCGGGTGGACGACGCGTTTCGGTCCGGGGCCGAGCTTGGCCCATTCGGCGATCGGCAGCACCTTGTAGCCCGCGTCCAGGTTGTCGATGTCGAACACCGCCACCGACTGGCTGATCGCCGCCTCCGGGTTCAGCGGCG
Source organism: uncultured Chromatiaceae bacterium (assembly GCA_964522655.1). Lineage (GTDB taxonomy): Bacteria > Pseudomonadota > Gammaproteobacteria > Steroidobacterales > QUBU01. Next base: position 27,008 of record CAZFWB010000012.1, read on the forward strand.
TGTCCACCCACAGGTTGCGCGACTTCGGGTGGGTCTTCACGAACAGCGAGCCGCCGCCCTGGCCGGTGAGCACCTTGACCACCTTCCAGGCGTATTGCGGTGACTTGTCCGGGTCGGTGCCGATCAGCGTGATCTTGTCGTTGCCGAGTGCGCTCGTAACCCAAACATGGCCGTACTGCTTGTGCTGAAAGTTCGCGCCGCGGCCCGGATGCGGGATCTTGTCGACCGGAATCCTGGCCGCCAGTTTTCGCTCCTTGGAGTCCACCACGACGATCATGTCGGACTGGTTCGCCGCGGTGAGGAAGTAGCGCAGCGTCGAGTCCCAGCCGCCGTCGTGCAGGAAGCGGGCAGCCTCGATAGTGGTGACGCCGAGGTTCTTGATGTCGCTGTAGTTCACCAGCAGGATTCGCCCGGTTTCCTTGATATTGACGATGAACTCCGGATGCTGGTGGGAGGCGACGATCGCCGCCACCCGGGGTTCCGGGTGGTACTCCTGCGTATCGACGGTCATGCCGCGGGTGGAGACGATCTTGAACGGCTCCAGCGTCTCGCCGTCCATGATCACGTACTGCGGCGGCCAATAGGAGCCGGCGATCGCGTACTTGTCCTCGTAGCCCTTGTACTTCGAGGTCTCGACCGAGCGCGCCTCGAGGCCGACCCGGATCTCGGCCACGGTCTGCGGCGGGTCCATCCACAGATCGATCAGATTGATCTTCGCATCGCGGCCGATCGTGTACACGTAGCGTCCCGAGTGCGACAGGCGGGAGATGTGCACGGCATAGCCGGTCTTTATGATCGTGTTGATCTCCTTCTTGTCGCCGTCGATCAGCGCCACTTCGCCGCTGTCGCGCAGCGTTACGGAGAACACATTGTCGAGATTGAGCTTGCCCTGCGGTGACTTCGGGCGCTCCGCGACCGGCACGAGCACTTTCCATGTCGCCTTCATCTCCGGCATGCCGAACTCGGGCGGCTGCGGCGGCTCGTGCTGCAGGAAGCGCGCCATGAGATCGATGTCGGACTCCGACAGTTCACCGGAGGTACCCCAGTTCGGCATGCCGGCGGGCGAACCGAACTTGATCAACGCCTTCAGGTAGTCCGTGCCTTTGGCCAGCGTCAGATCGGGCGTCAGGGGCTTGCCGGTGGCACCCTTGCGCAGCACACCGTGGCAGCCCGCACAGCGCTCGAAGAAAATCTGCTTACCCTTCTCGAACTCTGCCTCGGTGACGTTCGGCGCGCCCGGCGTCACGCGGACCTGCGCCTCGGCGACCTGGGAGGGCTGAGACTGATAGGCCTGCTCCGCCTCGCCGGCGCCCGGGTGGCGCTGGCCCGCCGCCTGGCGGGCCTCGACGCCCTTCGCCTTGCGGTAGGCGGCGACCTTAGTCATCTGGACCGTGCCACCGGGATTGTCCCAGCTGTTGAGCACATAGGTGATGATCGCGGCGAGATCCTTGTCGGAGAGATAGCTCATCGCGGGCATGACGTTGTTGTATTCAACGCCGTTGACGACCATCTTGCCCTGACGGCCGTTGACGGTGACGTCGAGGATCGAGGCGGGGTCCTTGGCGATGTAGTCCGACTTCGCCAGCGGCGGGAACGCGCCCGCCAGGCCCTGTCCATTCGCCTGGTGGCAGGCGGCGCAGTTCTGCGCGTAGAGCTCCGCGCCGCGTTTCATCCATCCCGCATCCGGCTTCTTACCCTTCTCGATGGCGCTGGCCAGCGCCCGAGTGGCCTCGGGGCCGTTGCCGGCCGTGTTGGCTGCGACGACTGAACCGGCCGCGAGTGCGGCGGCCACCGCCAGCGGAACGATGTGCCCTCGAATGCTCATGACAGAACTCCTGACCATCTGCTGTTCCCCATATCAATAACAGCTTGAGCGTTCCCTGCACTGCAAGAAATACGGGTATTCCCCTAGCGGCATCGCGTCTTTCTTTCGCAACTAGAAGCGGTAGCTCAACGTAGCGCCGAACTGTCGTCCGCGCGGAAGCGGTATGCCGAAACCGCGCGGTATGCTGCTGGGTCGCGGACCCTGCTGCGGGAACGACGGGAGGCTTTCAAAGCGACGGTCGAAGAAGCGAATGACATCGACCGGGGTGTCATCATCGAACAGGTTCTTTGCCCACAGGCTGATGTCCCAGCCGCCGAAGGCGACTCCCGTGCGCAGTCCGACCAGGTTGCGGTCGCCGGTCTCGATGAGATTGTGCTCGGCCGCATAACTGGCGGACTCATAGCTGTAATCCGCGCTGCCATACCAGTCGATGGTCGCGCTCAGCGGGCGCTCGTACCGGACGAGCACCGAAGCCATATGCTCAGGGACGCGCGGGGAATGCTGCCCGGCGACGTTGCCGAGCGCCTGATTTTCGTCGAAGCTGCCATCGCTGCCGCGCAGATCGGCCTGTTCCTGGCTGATCCACTCCCGGATCTCGGAATCGGTGTACGCGTAGGTCGCCTGCAGCGTCAGGCTTTCCGCGGGCCGGGCAACCAATTCGGCCTCCACGCCCCGGACTTCCGTGCGGCCGGCGTTGGTGAGGAGAGAAGCGGTGCCGCCGCCCGGCAGCTCGATCAACTGCGTGAGCTGCTGGTCGCTGATGTCGAGAAAGAAACCGGCCAGCGCGACACTGAGTCGCTGCTCCAGGAAGAGCCCTTTCATCCCAAGCTCGTAATTCCAGAGGCTCTCCTCGGCCACCGACCGGTAGCTCTCGTCGGGCACCTGGGTATTGAAGTCCGGTGGCTTGGTGCCCTTCGACACGTTGACGTACCAGGTAATCGATTCCAGCGGTTCCCAGCTCAGGGTAAACCGCGGGGTCAGGTTGTCCTCATCTGCCTCATAACTCACCGCTGGTTGGGCCACCGGCAGGCGGCTGACGGTGACCTCGTCCTCCGCCCAGCGCAACTCGATGCCGAGGCTCCAGCGCTCTGCGAAATCCCACGCGATGCCGCCGAACACCGCGCGGTTCTCGACCTCGTCCCGATCACGGTCGATTGCCGTGGCGAGGCCGCTGCATGGATCGATGCGCTCGCGCAACGTCATTTCCGTCTCGCCCTCATAGAAGTAGGCGCCGACCGTGAATCGCAGGCTGCGATCCGCGGAAGATGTCAGGCGCAGCTCCTGCGAGAAATCGTCGTAGTTTTTTTTCTGGCGGTTGAGGAAGCTGCCCGGCGGGGGCGATCCCGGCGGCAGGGGATCTCCGCACTGCCAGCCGGAGGGTACGCCCGGATCATACGCGGCAAAGGATTCATCGAAGCCGAGATCGTATTCGTCGTCGATGAGCCCGGTGAGGCTCGTGACCGTGAATTCACTCACCCGCCAGTTGACCGCCAGGCTGGCCAGGACACGATCGAGCTCGGTGCCGGCGCCGCCATTCGCCTCCAGCAGATCGGTAAAGAGATTGACCTGCTCCTGCAGCACGGCCTTGCCGACGTAGTACTCGCGGGCCCGCGGAGCGTCTGCCGTGCGCTCACAGCAATTGTTCAGGGTCGACGGCTGCAGGTACATCGCGAAATGATCGTCGTCGGTGCCCTGCCAGCCGGCCTTGAGCGTGATGTCGAGGTTGTCGGAGGGCTGGTAGAGCAACTTCGCGGTCAGCTCGTCGGACTCCTCGCCGCCGATGTCGCTGCCATCGCGCAGGTTGGTCCATTCGCCGCCGTATTCATGATGGCCGGCGCCCAGGGCGAATCGCAGTCCCTCGGCGCCGAGCGGGCCGCTGAGCCATCCGCTGACGTCGTATTGATCGTGCTGCGCGGCCGTGGCGGAGACCCTGCCTTCGAGCTCCGCCGAGGGCTTGCGGGTGACATAGTTGATCGCGCCGGCGTAGGTATTGCGGCCATACTGCGCGGACTGCGGGCCGCGCATGATTTCCACCCTCTCGACGTTCTCAAGTTCGGTGCTGAGCAGCGCCGAACCGACATACACGCCGTCGACGAAAGTGTTGCCCGCGCTGGCATTCGCTACGCCGTTGCGCACGGTGGTGACGCCGCGAAACACCGGCCGATAGGACGCGGGCTGGCGGCCGAGCGCCGCATTCAGGGCGAATCCCGGTGTGAAACGCGCGATTTCCGCGATATCGGTCAGTCCGAGCTGCTCGATGTCGCTCGCGGAGAAAGCGCTGACCGCGATGGGTACCTCGAGCACGCTCTCCTCGCGCTTGCGCACGCTGACGATCATCTCCGGGATCGCGACGGGAGCGCTGGCGGCGCCGAGCAGCAGCACCGTGCCGAGCAACGACAGCGTCATTTCCGCATCTCCGCTCGATCCGCGCGAGGAACGCGCGACGCTACGGCCTGCGCCGGCAATCCGCAAGCGATGGGCATCGCGTTGGCCAGGCGGACCAAAGGGGGGCGCGAAGGTGCAGGGCGGGAGAGCCGCTGGCGGAGGAACAATCCGGAGATGTTCCGTGCCGCCTTGGGCGACACCTGCAATCGGGTCACAGGCAGGCTTGGTTCAGGCCAGCGAAGCGGTCAATTGAGCGTGATTCGACGATTTTTGATGCTTTTTCGCGGCGAGTTCGTAATTCTAATTATGCCAGAAACTAGCTCTATGGCAGCAGATGAGCGCTCGATGCCGCAGAAAACCGGCACGATCGCAGCAGATCACCAAAATTATGCCGCCGTGAGGCAGTTGGCCTCATCAGATCGGGAACCGTGGCGCTGCACTGAAGGAGGCTGGGCAAAGATATAAAGATTCCTTTATATTTCGCCGATGCCGATTGAACCCACCTTGCAACTGCTCAAGGCGGCCGCTGACCCGTCCCGCCTGCGCCTGCTCGCGCTGCTGGCAACCGGCGAGGCCACCGTCGGTGAGCTCGTCGAGGTGCTCGGCCAAAGCCAGCCGCGCGTCTCCCGTCATCTCAGGGTGCTCAGCGACGCGCGACTGGTTGGGCATTTTCGCGATGGGCAGTGTGTCTATTACCGGCTGGCAGCCGCCGGGCCTGTTGCTGATCTTGCCGAGCGCGTGGTCGCGCTGGCGCGCAGCGGCGATGCGGTGATGGCGGCCGATCAGGCGCGTCTGGCCGACATTCGCCGGAGTCGCGAGCGCTTCGCCTTCGCTGCGCCGACGGGCCCGCGACGCTGGGCGGAGCCAACCGGCAGCCGGCCGGCGGAGAAAGATCTGCGCGACGCGCTCGACGATGCGCTCGGCCGTGGCCCGCTCGGCGACGTGCTCGATATCGGTGCCGGTGCCGGTGCGGTCTTGCGCCTGCTCGCTCCGCGGGCTCGCAGCGCGGTGGGATTGGATCAGTCGCGGGCCATGCGGGTGCTGGCGCGCTCGCGGCTGCAGGAGGCCGGCTGCGGCCAATGCACTATACGATCGGGCGACATGCACGAATTGCCGTTCGCCGATCTGGCGTTCGACGTCGTGGTCCTCGACGAGGTGCTCTCGCGCACCGGGCGGCCGCTGGTCGTGCTGCGCGAGGCGTTGCGGGTTCTGCGCCCGACGGGCCAGCTGCTGATCGTAGACCGGGTCCTGCCGCCGGCGCTGCGTCTGCCGAGTGGTGGCCAGCACCGCGCGCTGTTCGAGAACCAGTTGCAGGCGATGCTGCGGGGTCTCGGACTGCGTTGCGGTCGTACCACGTGGCTGCCCGGGCGGGCGCCGGAACATGCGCTCATCTCGGCGACGCATTCGCCGTTACCACTGAGGACCGGAACAGATGACCAGTGAATCGGGGTTGCGGCCGGCCGAGCGGGCGCCAGCACAACCTGTGCAGGTGTCATTCGAATTCTTTCCGCCGAAGTCCGCGGATATGGAAGTCAGCCTGTGGAAGGCGGTCAAGCGGCTCGCGCCGCTTCGGCCGAGATTCGTATCGGTGACCTATGGCGCCGACGGATCCACGCGTGATCGCACCCATAACATCGTCACGCGCATCGCGCGCGAGACCGGACTCATCAGCGCGCCACATCTCACCTGCGTTGGCGCGACCCGCGAGGAGGTGCTGTCAATCGCGCGTCGTTACTGGGACGAAGGCATCCGCCAGATCGTCGCGCT
>CAZFWB010000013.1:0-26599 GCA_964522655.1 uncultured Chromatiaceae bacterium
CAGGTGCTCGACCGGACGGTGGAGATGTTCCACGGCCTCGCCGTCGCCGGGCACAGTGCCGGCGGGCAATTCGTCCCCCGCTATGCGGCTGGCACCCGCATGCAGGGGCTGATGTTCATCGTCGCCAATCCGAGCTCCTATATGTATCTCGACGCAAGCCGTCCCGTGGGCGGCAACTGCCCGGATTACAACGAGTACAAGTACGGCCTGGAGGACCTGAACGATTACATGAGCGCCGGCGTCGCACGCGACTACCCGGACCGCAACGTGATCTACATGCTCGGCAGCCTCGACACCAAGGTCGACAAGTACCTCGACACCAGCTGCGAGGCCAATCGTCAGGGACGCAACCGCTACGATCGCGGTCTGAAATTCTACGATCACCTCGCGCGGTACTTCGGCCGGCCGGTGCACCGCAAGGTCGTTGTCTCGGGCGTGGGGCACAGCCCGAGCCGGATGCTCAAGGCAGCCAGGCCCTATCTCTCGGCTGCGATTGCCGGGCAGGGGAGTGCCTCTGCCAGTTCCGGGGCCGGGGCAACTCCTGCGGCGAACGAGGAAAGCGCGGCGCCGGTCGCGAAGCAGTCGCCGCCCGCCCAGCCTGACACCGCCAGCAGCCCGTCCCGACCGGTCCGGGAAGAACCTTCCGAACCCGCCGCACGGCAAAGCCCGTCAGCCGAGCCTGCCGCTCGCGAAAATTCGTCTGCGTCGGATAATCGCCAAAGGTGGCGTTCAGCGTTCAGCCGACTCTTCAGGCGAAACAACTGACTGCCGCACGGGTGGCGTTGCGGCCTGCGGGAATTCCCGCTCGTAAGCGCGCGCCGAGTGGCGTGACGAGCAGCTAGCGTTGCGCCGACCTGCGGCTCCCGGGTCAGATGGTTCCGCGCAGGCACTCGCGCACCACGGCCGCAACGCTCGCGGCCTGCGGTGGCGCTATCGCGTCGCCGGTATCGTGTCCGGGCACGAGCCGTGGTGCGCGGCCGGCGCCGACGAGATCCTGCCAGTACTTCCGGTAGCGGCGGGAACGCCCGTCCGGGCGGTCGGCCGTGAAGATCAGGTGGACCCCGGGGGCGAACGGCTGCGGCACGTAACGGCGGGCGGCAGCCGCGTTTGCGGCGCTGACCTCGCGACGCGCGAGCTCGCTGCGGTCGCCGCGGAAGAGATCGCGGCGGCGGATGATTTCCTGCATCACACGGACGCGCTCGCGGAAGTAGCGGCTGCGCTCGCCCGGCGGCAACGCCCGCAACGATCGCCAGTACAGCCCCAGCCGCGAAGCGACGAAGCGCGGCAACGCCGTGCCCTGCCGTAGGTGTACTCCCCACGACGCGCCCGGCTGGCCGGGCGGTGGCGGGTCCATCATCACGACAGCGGGAACGGCTTCGCCGCGCGCCGCGAGCTGTTGCGCCATTTCCAGTACCACGAGCGCGCCCCAGCAGATGCCGAGCAACCTTCGCGGACTGTCGTGGCCGAGGGTGCGGATCTGGACCAGGAAGCCGGTCGCGATCTGGCGCAGGTCGCGCAGCGGCGGGTCGCGTCCGTCGAGGCCGAGCGACTGCAGACCAAACACCGGGCCTTCGGTGGCGAGCTCGCGCCCGAGATGCGCGAGGCCGACCACGTTGCCGCCCATCCCGGGGACGACGAACAGCGGCGGCCCGTCACCGCTGCCCGCTTCGATGGGTACGAGGCAGCTGGCGGGCGGCGCCGGCCGGTCATCCTCGCTGAGCAGCCGGGCGAGGCTGCGGATCGTCGGGGCCTGATACAGGAGCGCGAGGGGCAGGCGCTGATGACACTCCTTTTCTATGGCGTCGAACAGCCGCACGGCCTGCACCGACGTGCCGCCGAGGGCGAAGAAGTCGTCGTCGATGCCGACCCGGTCCATGCCGAAGGACTCGCGCCAGAGCCGGCTGAGGAGGCGCTCGAGACCGGCTCCCGGAGCCGAATAGGGGCCGAGTCCCGGCAGCGCCGTGCGGCGCACGCTGTAGGTCGCGGTCGTGTCGACGGTCATGGGTCCGGCAACTCCGCTGGTGCGCCCCGGCTTGCATGGTGCCGGGACGCTGCGAATAAATTATAGTCAATAAATCTCTTAACACCATGACAATATTCGACAAAGTCTGGCGGCAGGCGACGGACGGCGGAAACCGGGTCGCCCTGGTCTGCGGCGAGCGACGGCTCAGCTATGCGGAGCTCGCGGGCACCGCGGCGGCGTGGGCCGGCGCGCTGCAGGCAGAGGGCCTGCGGCCGGGCGAGCGGGTCGGCGTGAGCCTGCGCGAGCGCTCCGAGCACGTCATCGCCCTGCTTGCAGCCGCACGCGCCGGGCTGACCATCATGCCGCTCGACTGGCGTGCGCCACCGGCCGAGCGCGCGCGTCTCGCCGTGGCCTTCGGCGCGAGCGCGGTCCTGAGCGAGCCGGGCGCGGGACCGTTGCCCGGTTGCCGGTTCATCTCCGTCGATCCCGGCTGGTGCGACCGGGCGTCGGGCGCCACACCGCCACCGGGCGCGGTCGCGAACGCCGCGCAGCCGCTGCTGCTCAACATCTCCTCCGGCACCACGGGCGAGCCGAAGGCCGCGGTGGTGACCCATGGCGATTTCGCCGCGCGCCTGGCGCGGCAAGCGGAGATTCACGGTGTCCTGGAGGGACATCGCTACCTGTCCGCGGCCCCGCTCTGCTTCAGCGGCGGTCTCATGTTCTGTCTCTATCATCTGGCGAGCGGCAATCATGTATTGCTGTCCCCGCCGCTGTTCTCGGCCGGGGAGCTGGCGCAACTCGTGCGCGGGAGCGGCATCAGCTACGTGTTTCTGGTTCCGACCGCGCTGCGCTGGCTGCTGCGTCTTGCAACGAGCGGAGGCCCATTGCTGCCCGCCGTGCGGGTGCTGCTGACGAGCGCCGCGCCGATCACCGCAGCGGAGAAACTCGCCGTGCGTGAGCGCGTCTGCCCGAACTTCTTCGAGTCGTACGCGACTTCCGCGGCCGGGACGATTGCCGTGCTCCGGCCCGCGGACCTGCCGGGCCATGCCGACAGTGTCGGTCGTCCACTGCAGTCGCTCGAGCTGCAGATCGTTGATGAAACCGGTGCGACGGTCGGCGCCGGCAGCAGCGGCCGCATTCGCTGCCGGGGCGCGGGCGTCAGCGGTGAATTGCTCGGCGCCGATGGCGCGGCAGAGCGCCTCGAAGGCGGTTGGTATTACACAGGCGATCGCGGCTGGCTGAGCCCGGAGGGTTTTCTGCACCTCGCCGGGCGCGCCGACGGACTGATCATCCGCGGCGGCGTCAACGTGGCGCCCGAGGCGGTCGAGCAGGTGCTGCGCGAACACGCTGCGGTTGCGGACGTGGTGGTCGTCGGCCGGCCGTCAGCCGATCTCGGCGAGGAGGTGGTTGCCTTCGTCCAGGCGAGCGCCTCCGTTGCCGCTGCCGAATTGCTCGCGCATTGCCGTGGCCGTCTGCCCGGCCACATGGTCCCGGCACGAATCGAGTTCGTGGCGGCCTTCCCGCGCAGTGCGGCCGGCAAAATCCGCAGGGGCGAATTGCCGTAGCTCGGGTGGACCGGCGCTATCGGCATGCCGGCTTTTCACTTAGCATCCCGCGATGGCCAGCGCCCCTGCCGCAAATTTTGCCTGCCGCCTGTGCGGGGGGCGCGACCTGCGTCTCTACTACACCCTCGGCAACGACGGCCGTTTCCGCTATTACCGCTGCTGCGACTGCACGCTGGTGAACTACGACCTGTCCGCCGGCATCGACCAGGAGCAGTACACCGCCGGCTTCATCGATCCGATGGACGACCAGGCGCGGGGCAATCGCGACAAGGACCAGTCATTCGCCTTCCTGTCCCGCTTCGTGTCGCCGCCGGCCCGGTTGCTCGACATCGGCTGCGGCACGGGCCGGCTGCTGTATCTCGCCAAGCGCGCCGGCTGGCAGGTCAAGGGGCTGGAGCTTTCCGCGCCGATGGCCGCTCGGGTGAGCCAGCGGCTGGGCGTGGAGGTCATCGCCGCCGACTTCCTCGCGCTCGATCCCGCACCCGGGGACCGCGAAGCCTATGACGTGGTGTGCCTGCGCCACGTGCTCGAGCACCTGCCGGACGCGCACGGCGCGATGGCCCGCATCCGTGCGCTGACCCGGCCGGGCGGCTTTTTCCTCGCCGAGATGCCGAACGTCGAGGCGCTGGCGAAGAAATGGCTGCGCCTCGTCACGCGGCTCGGGTTGCACCGGCGGCATTTCCCCGACGACTTCATGGCCGGTCATTGCAACGAGTACTGCCGCCGTTCATTCGTGGCCCTGCTGGAGCGCAACGGCTTTCGGCTCGTGCGCTGGGAAACCTACTCGAAGAAACCGCTGGCCGACTGGCTGCTCAACCGCATACCGGTCGGCACCAAGGCGCGCGCGTTGGCACAGCGCGTGGGCGACTGATGAGATCTTCTCTCGCCGGCGCGGAGTGCCGAATCCGAACCGGCCGCCGCGCCGAACATCGCGTTATTGCCGGCGTGTCCGGCGTGCAAAGGTAGCCCGATCAAAAGCAACGGGCCAGGCAATGAAATCGAACGGGAACGCCATTGCGCGGCGGGCTACCATCCGCAGCAGCACGCGGACACGGCCGGCCGGATCGCTGCCGCCGCGGCTGCGCATGTACCGCTCGGTGGAAGGCTTCAACGCGATCACGGCCTGGTACGAGGACGTGCTCGGCAGCATCCGGGTGCCGGTCGAGTCGGTGTACGTGGACACCCGCTTCGGCCGCACGCACCTGCTCGCCGCCGGGCCCGCCGACGCCGAGCCGCTCCTGCTGATACCCGGAGTTGCCGGCTGCGCGCCGCTGTGGCGGCGGCAGTTTCCGGCGCTGTCGCGGCATTTCCGCGTCTGCGCACTCGACATCCCCGGACAGCCGGGGCGCAGTGACCCGAATCCGCCGTCGTTCCTGAACGAGGACTACAGCGACTGGCTGCGCGACGTTCTCGATGGCCTCGGGGCGGAGCGCGCGCACGTGGCCGGGGTGAGCGTGGGCGCCTGGGTTGCGATGCGGTTCGCGATTGCCGCACCGGAGCGGGTGATGAAAGTGGCCATGCTGGGCCCGACCGGGCTGTCGCGCGCACGCCTGCCGTGGCGGATCTGGCTGACGCGCGTCATGAAAAGGAGCAAGGACGCCGATACCCTGCAGGACGACCTCACCGCCAAATCGGTTGCCTCGAAAAGTCCGGGCGGATCCTTCGGTACCTTCGACCGGACGCTGGCGCGCGCGATGGCGTTGTGCACCCGGCACTATCGCGTGGACTGGTCGCTCGGCATCTACGACGAGACGACCCGCCGCGTGAACAAGTGGCAGGGGCTGAAGGTGCTCGGCAAGTTCTTCCGCCCGGAGCCGAAATCCCTGTTGCGCCGGTTCCGCGCGCCAGGGTTGATCGTCTTCGGCGAACACGAAGTGCTCTACGATCCCCGGCGGGTCGCGCAGCGCGCGCGCCGCCTTATGCCCGACGTGCGAGTGGAAATCGTCCCCGGCGCAGGTCATGCCGCCGTCTACGACCGGCCCGACGAGGTCAACGCGATGCTGATCGAATTCCTCGGCGGGAGGGCGCGCTGACGGCGTGGTGCGGGCCCGGACAACCGGGCGGCGGCGTCAATCGCTGCGTAACCTTCCCGAAACCGGCGCCCTGCCAGCCGCTGAGGCGCCCCTCGGTACCTAGCCCGCGCTCGCCCCGACGGCGCCGATTCGGCGACAATACCGTGGTCCAGGCGCCGGAGAGGACAGGAAATGACCGGAGCTTCGCATGGGCCGCTGCCCGCCTGTCACGGCAGGCTGATTGCATGGCTGGTCGTGCTGGCCATGTTGGCCGCCTTGTCCGGTCGCCACGAAAGCGCCGTCGCGGCGGAGTTGCCCGAGCAGGGCACCGTGCTGATTACCGGCTCGAGCCGCGGCATCGGCCTCGAGTTTGCCCGCCAGTACGCGGGGCTCGGCTGGCGCGTGATCGCCACTTGCCGCAATCCACCGGGCGCGCGCGAGCTGCAGGCGATCGCCGCTGCCAACTCCCGCGTCAGCGTGGAGCGCATGGACATCACCGACGCCGGCACTATCGCCGCGGTCGCCGCGAAGTATCGCGGTGAGCCCATCGACATCCTCATCAACAACGCGGCGCATCTCGGGCCGCGCGACCGCCAGCAGTTCGGCCGTCTCGACTGGGCGCTGTTCGAGGAATCGTTCGCGGTCAATGCCATCGGGCCCATGCGGGTAACGGAGGCGTTCATCGACAACGTCGCCGCAAGCCGGGGAAAACGCATCGTAACCTTGAGCAGCGTGGCCGGTTCGGTCGGGCTGCTCACGCCACCCGCCAACCTCTACCAGTACCGGTCCAGCAAGGCGGCGTTGAACCTGCTGATGCGAAACCTCGCGCTGGAACTGGCTCCGCGGGGCATCCTCGTCGGGCTCTACAACCCCGGGCTGGTGGATACCCGCGGCATCCTCGCGCTCGAGCCCGGCGAGGCGCCGCCGGACGAGTTTGCGCCGCTGATGCCGCTGATCCGCTCCGGAGAACTCAAGCTCATCCGGCCCGAAGAGTCGGTGGGCGCTATGATCGCGCTGACGGCCGGGCTTACGCCGGAGCGCTCCGGCGTATTTCTCAACTACGACGGCAGCACCATGCCATGGTAGCTGCCCGCGCCTGGCGAGCGTTGCTCGCCGCCGCGGCGCTCGGCGCGTTGCCGGCCGGCGCCGATCACAATCCGGCCCCGCTGGCCGACCCGATACCGGGCGTCATTCCCGCCGGACCGTACACGCTGCAGCTCGCCGAGGTTGCGTCCGGGATCGTGTTCCCGACCAAAGCGGTCGGCATCCCCGACGGCAGTGATCGCATCCTGATCACCAAGCGCGCCGGGGTGATTCACCTGGTGAAGAACGGCGCGCTCGCGCCGACGCCGTTCCTCGACATCTCCGCCACCATGGTGTCGAACGCCGGCAGCGCGCTGTCCACCGTGGCCTTTCATCCGCAGTTCGCCGTGGCGGGCAGCGCCGGGGAGGGCAGGTTCTACACCATCTCGCAGGAGGCCGCCGGCACCGGCACGGCGCATTTCGGCGCAGCCGACCCGGTGACGCACCAGAGCGTGCTGTATGAGTGGCGGGTGAGCGTGCTCGATCCGGACGTCGCCGACGCGGCCACGCGGCGCGAGATCCTGCGGGTGAACGAGAAAACCAGCGTCCACAATCTCGGTGATCTCGCCTTCGGGCCGGACGGTTATCTGTACATATCCAAGGGCGACGACGACATGACCGCCGCCGGCGTGCTCGACGCGCGCGCCATCGACGGCTCGATCCTGCGCATCGACATCGATGACACCAGCGGCAACGGCCGCTACTCAGTGCCGGCCGACAACCCGTTCGTTGGCGACGCCACGGGACGAATCGCCGAGGTCTTCGCCTACGGCTTCCGCAATCCGTGGCGGATCAGCTTCGACCCGCTGACAGGCGGCCTGTACGCGGGCGACAACGGCGAGGACGACATCGAGGAGATCGACCTCGTGCAGCCGGGCGGCTATTACGGCTGGATCGACAAGGAGGGCTCGTTCGCCTTCCTCGACTTCAACGGTGTCACCGACGATCTGAGCGACCTGCCGCCCGACTTCGACGGCATCGACCCGGTGGCCGAGTACGACCACACCGAGGGCGACCGCTCGATCGCCGGCGGACACTTCTATCGCGGCACGGCGCTGCCGGGCCTCCAGGGCCAGTACATATTCGGGGACTTCGTCAGCGGGCGGCTCATGCACATGGATCCGGTCACTCACCAGATTGCGACCATCGCGATCGACCCGGCCGGCGCACCACTCGGCCAGGGCATCATCAGCTTTGGCGAGACGGACAGCGGCGAGCTGCTGATCGTGGTGACGAACTGGGACACGACGCCGACCGGGCGGGTGTTGCGGGTGGTGGGCGGTACCTCGCCCGTCGGTGACGCGGATGGCGACGGGATCGGCGATCACCTCGACAACTGCACGCTCGCGGCGAACGGGCCGCTTGTGCCCGATGCCGGCGGCAGCTCCCAGCGCGACGCGGACGGCGACGGCTTCGGCAACGTTTGTGACGCGGATCTCGACAATAACGGCTTCGTCAACTTCGTGGACCTGGCGCTGTTCCGGGCCGTTTTCGGCAGTGCCGACGAGGAGGCCGATTTCGACGGTTCCGGCGGCCTGGTGAATTTCGTGGATCTGGCCGTGTTCCGGTCCCGCTTCGGCCAGGCCCCCGGGCCCTCCGCGCTCGCGCCGTGACCGGCGTCTCGTCGGCCGCCAGTTGAGAAGCGGTCGGCAGAATGCGCGGGGTCGTTGTTACAGACTTCCCAACCGGGGCGCTCCCGCCGGTCAGGCCGGAGCGGATGGTTGGTGGTTGCGGAGGCGCACGTGATGAGCGGCGAAGTCAGCAGGGCGTTCGATTTCGTGCGGCAGCTGGTGGCGAACCTGCCCGGCAAGGATATCGATCTGCCGGCGTTCCCCGACGTAGTGCGGCGCCTGCAGGTCGCACTTGCGGATCCTGACACGAGCGTGAAGGATCTCGTGGTAATCATCGAGTCGGAACCGGTGCTGAGCGCGCGGCTCCTGCAGATGGCCAACTCCGCGGCGATGAGTGCGGCCGGTAATCCGGCGACCACCATCAAGGCGGCGGTCAGCCGGCTCGGTTTCAACCTGGTGCGCCTCACGGCGATGACGCATGCCATGCGCCAGATGGAGCGCAATGAGTCGCTGCAGCCGATTCGCGCGGAGCTCGGCAGACTCTGGCGCGCGAGCAACGAGGTGGCGGCGATCTGCTACGTGGTCGCGCGCCGCGCGTTCGGCCGCCAGCCGGACGAGGCGATGCTCGCCGGCCTTCTGCACGGCATCGGCGCGCTCTACATCGTCAGTCATACCCAGAAGGCCGATCCCGCCCTGCGCACGGACCCGGATTTCCAGGCGATCGTGGGCGATTGGCAGCCGCGGCTCGGCAAGGCGATCCTCGATGCCTGGGGCCTGCCCGAGCGCATCGGCCAGGCGGTGGCCAACCAGGACGAGCTGCTTGGCGCCGGGCCGGACAATCTCGAGCCGCTGGCGCGCCTGCTGTCAGCGGCCAAATTCCGCCACCGCCTCGCCACGGAACCGGAACTGCGCCGGCAGATACCGCAGGCCGACGACCTGATGCGCTCGGTCACGCTCGGAGACCGCACATTTCTCGACCTCGTGGCGGCGGGCCACCAGGATATCGAGGAGATGCAGCAGCTGCTCGCCGCCTGACGGCGGTGCGTGCTCTGCGGTCAAGGCCAGCGACCGGCGGGAAATCGTGCCGCTAAGGGGCAGGGCGCAGAAGTCGCGTCAGGCTATTGATTCCGGCCGCACGCGCCGTGAGGAACGCGGCTGCGACAAATATGCCTGCCTGTAAGGCGATCGCGGTCGGGTTCAGCGCCTGGCCCCGGCCGACGACCTGGAGCAGGGCGCCGGCGGTGGCGAGCAGCGCGAGGATACCCGCGAGGCGTGGCCATGGTATGTGCAGGTGAAAACCGGAACGCGTTACCGCGAACGCGACCACCAGGAAAATCAGGTTTGACAGGATGGACGCATAGGCCACGCCCATGATGCCGAGTCCGAGCGGCCCGAGAAACAGCGCGAGCAGCAACAGCAGCGCAGCTACAGTGCCGCTCTGGACCACCGACAGGGCTGTGCTCTGCTGGTTGTGGGTGAAGCACCAGATCAGTGGACGCCGGACGGCGAACAGCCAGCTTGCCAGCGTCAGGGGTGCGACGTAATCGGCGGCCTCGCGATAAGCGGGTTTGGCCATGATGAAAATGGCCGTCGGCGCAAAAGCGACGACTCCTATACCGACCAGGCCAAACATGGCCACGTAGCGGGTGACCAGCAGCCCGAGCTCGCTCTCCGCGCCCTCGTTCCCGGCGCGCTGCAGGAAGTGCGGCATGAAGGCGTTGTCGAATGCCGTCGAGGCGAGCAGCAGCAGCCCGGCGAACTGCGACGACAGGGCGAAAAGACCGACTTCGTCCAGTCCGGCGAAACGTTCCAGGAGAAAGCGTCCCGCCGCCACGTTGACCCAGGCGAGTATAAAGAACGGTATAAGCGGAGCCCCGAACTTCAGCATCCGGCTCGCCATCCGTTCGGACCAGGTTGGTCGACAGAAGCCGCGAATGATGACGTAGGACGCCAGAGAGAAGACGACGTTCGCGAGCAGCTGCGCGTACAATTGGCCCCGGAGCCCGAGGCCGAGCCAGGCCACGGCGATGATTATCGAAAGGGCCTGGGTCAGGAAAAAAGCCAGATCGAAGGATATGTAGGCGATCGGCCGGCGCTGGACCCGCAAGAGTCCCTTGACCAGCTTTTCCAGCGGCGTGAACAGGCCGGTAATCAGTACGATCAGCAGGTAGGGAACGAACGGGATCGACGGCAGGAACCGGTCGGACAGGAACCAGGTCAGCGATGCCGCTGGCACGAACATGAGTGGCGGAATTACCAGCAGGAGCAGCGCGGCGGTGCCGTAGACCTTCTCGCGATGGGCATCGTCGGCATCGGCGTCGTAAAAGAAGCGCATCGAGGCAGTGCTGATGCCGACCAGGAACAGAAATCCAATCACCTGAAGAACCTGGTTGAGGAGCGTCAGTCGGCCGTAGTCGGCAACGTCGAGGTAGCGTGTATACAGCGGGATCAGCAAAAAGCCGAGTGAATTGCTCAGCAACGCACCGATGCCATAAATGGTGGAGTCCTTCAACAGTTGCCGTGACATTCCCTCACCCGGCTCCGGGCACAATCACGGTGCCGAATCCCTCGCGATGAATTGACAGGATGCACATCCGGCCTGGCGGCAGCGCGCTCCGATGCGTCGCATGCTACTCTAGCAACGTTCAGGTGTTGTAGTAGAGTAACTCCAGTTCCCAGAAGCGGCCCGTGCCATTGAACGGAATGGCACGACGGGGCGCTTTGCAGCGGAGAGATCGGTGCAGGTATTTGCGACAACGGTAGTGCGAACCGCGCCGCTCGATCAGGGCGGCAGCGTTCTGAAGATCGACTGGGACAGGCAGGTGGTCGAGAAGGCCGTCCCGGTGCCTGTCCCGATCGATCCCGAACCGGGCCCGAGGGGTTCGCGGCGCGGCGGTCGAGGTGTGTGCCGCTGGCGTGATTTCGTGGTCGCGACCAACTATGACTCACTGCTCTTTTACGACATGGATCTGAATCTGCAGCGCCAGCTTTCTCACCCGCTGTTCTGCGGCCTTCACGAGATATGCGCCTGCGAGGAAGGGATCTGGGTGTCCAGCACGGGGGTCGAGGCCCTGCTGCTCATCGACCCCGAGAGCGGCGAATTGATAAAGAAATGGTTCGCACAGGACGATCCGGTCCTGCAGGCGCCCCCATTGTCGTTACCTCCGCGTGTCATCGATGAGACGGCGGACCACCGGCGAGTGCTCTTTGCAAGATCGGAGGCAGCGGCGCATACAAACTGCGTTTCTGTATACGGTGGGGAAGTTTACGCAACCCTCAGCAATTGTGGCGCAGTGATTCGCGTTTTCCCGGAAACCGAGATCAGAATTCACGACCCCGAGATGAAAGACCCGCACAACGGGATCAGGCTATGGGACGGCCGATTCATCATCAACGACACCAGCAAGCAGACGATACGGATCTATGACGAGTCCGGGGTGGAACTGAAGAGCATCGATCTGAATCGCTTTCCCATCAGGATATTGCAGGAGGCGCGGGCCTTCAAAGGACTCATCCGGGTGTCGGTGCCGGGATGGCTCCGAGGCCTTTCGCAGATCGCGGCCAATCGGGTGCTCGTGGGGATATCTCCATCGGCGATTCTCGAGGTGGATATTGTCGAGGATGCGCTGATCAGGCAGATGAAGCTGAGTGATGACATCAACAACAGCATTCACGGTCTCATGGCCTTTTAGTGGCAGTCCGGCACGCTCGAGGCGGGGTCGGACTCTGACACCATGAACAGACCTTCACGGACCCTGAACCGGCGGAAATTCCTGACGCTCGTTGCGGCCACAACGGTTTCCGCCCTGGCTGGTTTCGTCGTGGTCAAACGAAACCCGATCAGGCTGGTCATCGACAAGCTGCGTTACAACAACTCACCGTATCAATTGAATTCGCAGGCAGCCACGGGTGTGCCGGCCGAGACGGAAATGGCCAACTTGCTGAATCTGGCTGGCGCGTTGATCCCTTGGGCGCAGGGCGAAGCGACGGTTCGCGAGATGACCAGGGAATACGTCGAAGGCCGATCCCGGTTCGAACCCGGCGCTCTTGCGGCCTTTGTGGAGACTTCACGGTTGCTCGACCGGGCCGCGGATGACGTGAAGGCGGGAGCTCGTTTCTCGGCGCTGGACGTCCTCGCCAGGGAAAAGGTGGTTGCCGATATCATCCCTCGGCCAATCCGGTCACGCAGGGACTGGCGGCATGTCTATAACGTCCTGTTCAGGTATGAGGAGACGCGCGCAACGGAGCTGGTCGTCAGTGGAATTCTGACGAATTTCTATGAGGACGATCGCTCCTGGGAGTACCTGCGGGGCAGCTAGCATGGCATCGGATGTGGTGATAGTGGGTGGTGGTCTGGTCGGTTGTCTCATGGCCGCCAAGCTGTGCGAGCATGGGGTCGGGGTCACGATACTCGAGGCCGGTACGGGACCTGCGGCACCGGATTATCCGCACCCGGAGCGTGATCGTTATACCAGCGCAGGGTCAGTGGATTATCGTCTTAACACGACGCGGGTCAAGGCGGTGGGTGGCACGACCAATCACTGGGGAGGGTATACCCCGCGGTTCGTTGAGGCGGATTTCCAAAGCCGGACAGTCTCAGGGGTGGGCGCCGATTGGCCCATCGGTTACGCGGATCTGGAGCCATATTATTCCCGCGCGGAGGAGGAACTTGGCATCGCCGGGAACGACGACAACGCTCATGGCGGCTTTCGCAGCCGCCCCTATCCGATGCCCGCGCGCGGTGTTCCCCCGGACCTGCGCGATAGGTTTTCGGCCCTCGGTGTCGAGTTGTGCTCGCAACCAACCGCGAAGACGACACGCGCCTGGCAGGGACGACCGCCCCAATCCAACTACCGGGCGCACGAGGTTCACTTGCCGAGGGCCCTGTCCAGCGGGCGCTGCCAGCTAATCACGGATGCAACGGCAACGCGCCTCGAGACCGACAAGACGGGCTATGTCACCCGCGCTGTCTTCAGGGGGCTGGCCGACCGGGCGGAAAAGTCGGTGGAGGCACCCTTGTTCGTGCTCGGTTGTGGTGGCGTCGAGACGCCGCGTCTGCTCCTGCTGTCGAAGTCGGAACGCCATCCGCAGGGCCTCGCGAACGGCAGCGGGCTCGTTGGCCGGTTTTTCATGGATCACCACCGGACCAATGTCTTCTGCGAATTCGAGGAGCCCGTTTCCATGCCCTTCGCCCGAGCGCTCTCGTTCCAATACAACGCGCGCGCGCCAGGTACGCGGGATATCGGTGTACTGCTGACTATCAAGGCGTCGCCGCAACCCGCCGACCTGATACGCCAGTACTTCTGGGGTCGGGCACTGCGCGAGCGCGTGCTGGCCGACTCCACCACCGAGCTGTTGATCAGCGGTACGGTAGAGGGGATTCCGAGCCGGGACAACACGGTCGATCTCGACCCGGCGCAACTCGATGCGTTTGGCTTGCCTGTACCTCGGATCACCTATTCGCTTAATCCCGAGATTGAGGCCGGTCTCGCGCGGGCGCGTGAGATTTGCAGCGACATTGCAAGCAAGCTTCGCCCGGCGGCCAGCCAGGTCCAGGGCGACGTGTACCTGGACCACCACATGGGGACCTGTCGCATGGCGGATGATCCTGCCGACGGCGTCGTCGATCGCCATCTGGTCGCGCACGGTGTTCCGAATCTCATGATTGTCGGCAGTTCCGTGTTTGTCACCGGTGCGTGCGTGAACCCGTCCCTCACCATCGCGGCATTGGCCTTGCGCGCCGTCGATCACATTCTGCAATCGCGCGCTGGCTAGGGCTGGTCCAGCGGGGATTTCCGTTCGCTTCGCCCGCGGTTCAACCGAGCAACCACGCTTCAGCGCCAGCAGCCCCCCACCACGCACGCAGCCCGATGCAAGATCCGCAGCAGATCAGAAACGCGCCCGCCAGGCGGCGCATTCTCTGGCTGGCGCCCATTCTCAACGCCTACAAGTTGAGATTTCTAAATCGGCTCGTTGCCAGGGGCAAGCTCGATATCACCGTGCTGAGGGGCGTCGTCGATCGACGGTTGCAAGAGCTGGGGCACAACGAGGGCCGGGACAGGCCGATTTTCCCGCTGATAGACGTCAACGCGAACGAAAGCAGTTTCCAGCTCCGATTGGAAACCTACCGTACGATCGCCCGGTTACTGCGAAAAGATCGCTTTGATTACGTTCTGCTCCCGTCGGAACTGAAGCACTTCGGTGTCACCTTCTTCCTGTTCCTTCTGAAGCACTACCACGGTTTTGCGCTGGTCACCTATACGCACCCTAACCTGGCCAAGAGCTGGCCGGCGGGTCTTTCGAGATTGGCGACCAAGTTCGTCTTTCGCCTGCACGACAAAGTCATCTTCTATACCGACCGTGCGCGGGAAATGAGTGTCCGTAGCGGGATTGTCAGCGCACAAAAGGCCTTCTTCGCGAACAACACCCTGGATACCGACGAAATCTGGGGAATTTATTCGTTTGAAGTCAACAAGAGTCCCGCCAAGCGAATATTGTTCATCGGCAGGCTGGTGCCTGATAAGCGTATTGATGTGCTGCTCCGTTACTACGAGGAGCTGCGCCGCCACGGCGTTGGTCTGACCATCATCGGTGACGGTCCCGAGCGCGACCGGGTCAAAAGAGCCGGGTCGGGCTGGCCGGAGATCGATTGGCTGGGCGCCGTAACTGACGAGCGAATCATCTGCGAGCAGATGCGTCGCGCGCACCTGGTATTCGTGCCGGGTGATTCGGGATTGTCAATCGTTCATAGTTTCTGTTACGGCAAGCCCTACGCGACCCTCGCCGATGCCCGTCACGGTCCCGAGATTGCCTATCTGAAGCATTGGAAGAATGGCCTGCTCTTGGGCGCCGGTTTCCGGGAAAACGTCGCCGAGATAAGGAAACTCCTCGATGACGAGGCCGTCTACGAAATCTGCTGTAAAGAGGCTTTTCGCACAGCCCAGGGCCTCTCGGTAGTCAGCTGGTGTCAACAGGTAGAGGCCGCGCTCTGTTGATTGTCAAAGCTGATTGCCAGTGAGCCAATGGGACAGTATGAACAGCGACCAGATCGGCTTACTCATGTCCGCGTTGTCTTTCCTGGCGTCCGTCATCAAGGTTTGCAGCTGAGCGCGCGTCACAGGCAGGTTGCGGACGAGGGCGTCCGTATCGATGTAGGATTTCTCGCTGTCCAGGATGAAATGCCTGACCCAGTATCGGACCGGCAGATTAAAGCCGCGTTTCCTGTCCGTGATAATGGTGTCGGGCAGCACGCCCTTCATCGCCAGCCGTAGAATTCGCTTGTCCTTCCGCAGTTCTTCCGGGAGCCCGAAGGCGAACTCGACCAGTTCGTGATCGAGAAACGGGACCCGCGCCTCAGCGCTGTGCGCCATGGAGGTCTTGTCGACCTTGCTCAACATGCGATTCGGCAGTGAAGTCTTCGTTTCGCTGAACAGAAGGTTGTTCAGGCCGGTTCGTCCGGTCTGGTGGCTGGCCTGGTGCAGCGGGTCGCGAATCTCGCTGGACAGAGACGGCAGGAAACGGCGGGCGACCGCGCCCGACCGTGCGGAAAGCGTGAAGAGGTGTCGCTGCGCCGGAGAGTCCATCTCCAGCAGATCGGCGTAGTACTTGAGGTAAAGATCGCGAAACTTGCCGGGTCTCGAGATCGCCGAACACTGCTGGAGGCACGCTTCGGCGAGTCGAAGTAACGGGCGGGCAGCCCTCAGATAGGGCGAGTACGCATTGATGAAACGCAGGACCGAGAAGTACGAGTAGCCGCCCAGAATCTCGTCGGCGCCATCTCCACTCAGTACGACCCGGACGTTGTTCTTCTTTGCTTCGGCGTAATTAAAGTGCAGACCGATAATGGATTGGTCCGAGATTGGTTCGTCAAGTTCGGCGACGAGGCTGACGAAGTCGTCGAGCGATTCCTGGCTGACAAGCGTCACGAAATGCTGTAAACGCAATTGCCCCGCGAGTTCGATCGCTCGCTGCCGGTCGAGGGTGTTACTCGCGGCCTCGAAATCGATCGTGAACGCGGAGAAATCGCCCTTCATCTGGGAAACGATTGCCGAGGAATCGAGTCCGCCGCTCAGGAACGCGCCAACCCTGACGTCGCTGATCATGTGTCGGTCGACACATCGTGTGAAGATCTCCCTGAAAGCCTCGACGGCTTCCGCAGTGCTTACAGCATGTCCCGTATCGCCAGACGGCAGGTCCCAGTATTGCCGCGACTCGAACGCGTCGGGGGAGCGGACGATCATGTAATGCCCAGGCAACAGCTTGAAGCAGTTGCTGTAAATGGAATTTGGCTGTGGAACGTACTCAAAGAGCAGAAAATCAGCGATTCGCTCCTGGTCTGGTCTGAGGGCAATGTGTGGTGAACGCCGGAACGCCTTGAGGTCGGACGAAAAAGCGAAGCAGCCGGGCGAGTGATAGTAGTAGAGGGGCTTGATGCCCAGCCGGTCGCGTGCAATGAAGAGTTCTTTTGTGGTCTTGTCGAAAACAGCGAAGGCGAACATGCCATTCAGCAAATGCAGGCATTCCGGGCCATGCTCCTGATACAGGGCGAGAAGAACCTCCGTATCCGATGTGGTACGGAACGCTTTCCCCTGTTTGATGAGTTCGCGTTTGCGATCTTTGAAGTTGTAGATCTCTCCGTTGAACGCGATGACGAAACGGCCATCGGACGAATGCATGGGCTGATTGGCGCGTTCATCGAGATCGATGATGGACAGCCTTTGATGAACGAGGCCGAAATTGGCCTGCTGGTCGACAAATGTGCCCTGATGATCCGGGCCGCGGGATGCGATCTGATCGCCCATCAGGCGAAGCTGTGACTCCTCGACGCGCTCATCGATCGACCAGATACCCGCAATTCCGCACATAAGCTAACGCGGGCAGGCGCCGGGGACGGGCGGAGACCCGCGTG
This sequence comes from uncultured Chromatiaceae bacterium, assembly GCA_964522655.1. GTDB lineage: Bacteria > Pseudomonadota > Gammaproteobacteria > Steroidobacterales > QUBU01. The sequence continues at coordinate 17,103 of CAZFWB010000013.1, forward strand.
TGACCGCTTCGTTCGCCGCCTGCATGACATCCTCGACGGTGATGTCCTGAAGGTCCGGCTTCTTCAATATGATGGCGCCATTTCCTATGGGCCCGGTTCTTGCGGGATTGGCCCGCGGGTTTCCGCTGTTGAATAACGCGATTGTCTTCACGCCCGTTGCCGCGGCGATGTGCATCGGGCCGGAATCGTTGCTGATGAACAGGTCACAGGTAGAAATCAGGGCGGCAGCATCGCAAATCCCCAGGCTTCCGGCAACGGACAAAGAGGGATTTCTCATTCGGCTGGTGATTTCCCGGACGAGCGCTTCCTCGCTCGAATCTCCAAACCACAGGACTTCGGCGTCGTTCTCCTCGATGAGCCGGTCGGCAACCTCGGCGAAACGGGCCGGGTTCCAGCGCTTGAATTCCCATCCCTTCTGGCAGCCCGGATGCATGCCGGTCCGCAAACGGCGGTGAGGGGAACGTGGAAAGCGGGCGCACACGTTCCTTAATACATCCTCCCGGATCGTCAGGCGGACCAGCTCCTGCATCCGCTGTCGGGAAAGGTCCGTCATTCTGATGCCGACCGGGATCAGCAGGTCGAGATTCGCGCTCGTCTTGTGCCTGTCCGGCGCGGAAGCGAGCAGGTCGGTAAACCACAACTCCCAGCCCTGGTCCTCCTGGCCGGGCGCCAGCCGTTGCTTGACGCGGCGCGGGATGCCGGACAGCTTCAGGAGCAGGCTCAGGGACAGCAGGTCGCTTGGAATCGCGCCGATCGCGGCCGTGAACCCGCGCCTTCGCAGCCCTCTGGCCAGTCCTATCAGCCGGCGCAGGGACGGGGGCTGCGGAAAAACGATGACCTCGTCCAGTACCGGCTGGTCCTTGAACAAAGCGGCGTTGATCGGACTCGCCAGCACCGCGATACGTGCCGTCGGCCGCGCCTGTCTCAGCACCCGCAGCATCGGCAATGCCATCACGGCGTCGCCAATGCCGGCAATGGCGCAGACGAGATAGTCGCCGGACATCTCGCGCGCAGGATCGCGCGCTGCAGAGGAAGCGTCCCAGACCCTCGGGCGCCTGGTGCTGAACCGGAGCGCCACGCGCCGCGCGACGGATACGGCGCTGCTCAGAGTGCGATGCATCCAGGGAGGCATTTACGTGATGAGGCGAACGAACGTGCTCAGTGAGGAACTAAATCCGGAACTCCGTGCGGGTTTCTTCCGCCGTCATCAAGCCTCTCGCCTGATGACCGCAGTATATACGGGCGGCCTGATGGGAAGCGCGGCTGAACCCGCCGCAAAGACAAGGTCCGGGTCGCGCCCCCGGAAGGGTGCGGCTCACACAGGATCGGTAAACAGGGAACGCGGCGCCTGTGACTAATGGCAAACGCCGCCGTTGCAGGCCTGGTCGCAGACTTCGAACGCACCCATGTCCACGTATGGGCGCGTGAAGGCTCCGGGACTGCCGGTATTGGGCACCGACGCGACGTCGCGAATCGGGCCCCCGTTCAGGTCGCTCTCGGCTCCGAGGTCCAGGCCAGCGTCTATGCAGGGCGAGTTGATCCTGAGCGTGAAATCGTCGCGGCCCGGATCCCCCAGTCGCGGGTCCGCCTCGACGTTGCTGAGCCTCGTCCAGCCGACGCTGAGCAGTCCATTCACGCAGTTGTGGCTGTCCACCACGGAGCCGTTTGTGCCGCGCCTGAACGCCATCGCTACGTTGGCGCTCGCAATGTTATTGTGGACCGCCGCGCGAATGTTACCGGTGGTGTTCAGTTCGAGCCCGTCTCTGCCATTGCCGTACAGGACATTGTTGCGTATCACCGCATCGGTACCGTCCACGTAGAGAAATATCCCGTCCCCGGCGTTGCGGTAGATCAGATTGTAGCCGAGGGTAAACTGGCCCCGACCCAGGACTCCGTGTCCCGGGCTGTCGTGCACGCGGTTGTACCTGAGGTGGGTGTCCTTGCCGCCCCCGTGCACGAAAACATTCGCGTCGCTCGCGCCATAGACGTCGAAATAAGCCACTTCGATCTGCCGGACGTCGCTCAACTGCACGCCGTACCGCAGTACCCTGGCATCGATTCTGGTCATGCGGAATGGGTCACCCTGAATGCGGACCTTCGCGCCGGCATGTTTGCCCCCGTGTCTGGATCGGATGTCCAGCGACTCGGTAAAGGGAGCATCCGTACGGACCAGGTTCAGGATGTCCCGCGGCCGGACCCTTTCGCGGGCATGGGCGAACGTCCGCCAGGGGGTCGCACGAGCCCCGTCGTTGTCATCGCTGCCCGCGATATTGTCCACGTACAGATGAGTCGCGCCGGGAAAGGAGTCGATGACCTCCACTTCCCGAATACGGGCGGAGGAGGGCGCTCCGGCCGACTGGCCGGTTATCGTGACCCGCAGATAACGGGCATAGACGTCGAAGAAATCCAGCGTCGAGTCCGCGCGGTTCAAATACGGAGCGCGCACCACCACGGTCTCCTCACCGTCGAAGGCACCCGATTCGGAGGCCTCGACCCGATAGTTGAAGCGCTGCCCATCCGCGCCGTCCCACTCGATGCGAATGGCATTCGCGGTGCGGACCGTTCCGAGGTCGACGACGAAACTGCCGGTGCTGGCGCCCGCGTCCCAGATCGTGCTCGCGTTGTTGTCGACCAGCGCCGGATGGCTGGCGGCAGTGGTCAGATCGGTGCTGTTGCCGATAAAGAGCGGTTGGGTATAGGCGCGCGCGCCGTCAGATAGGCGGCGTATTTCAGCCCGGATATAGCCCTCGTTGCCAAGGATGCGGTATGAACCGACTGTATCGACATTGATGCTGCGCCCGGCGATCTCATTGCCACGGCGATACCAAGTGATGTCGTAGGCGGAAGCCACATCCTGCATGGTGATGGTGACGTCGTTACCGGATACGTTAACGCCGAGCATCGCGGGTCCGCGGCCGCCTTCCCTGGTATAGACCCTGCCGGCATCCGCCGCCGCGATCAGGTCCCGTTCACTCATCGACGCGCTGTCGGTCTGCACTACGATCGCGAAGCGGTCGAACTGGGCCGGGTCGTTTACGTTGTGACAATCATCGGCGCCGATCCACCAGACCTGCTGGAATTCATCGGCGAGGTCTATCGCATCGCGTATGTGGCCGTCGCCCCCGCCCTCGATCGAGGGGTTGCCATTGAAGGCTTCGACCAGCGAGTAACCGTTCAGCTGCACGATTTCCGTGTGCCAGTACCAGGCCTTGGGGGGGTTGGTGTTCTCCGGATGATTCATGATCGCGATGCCGCCCAGAGAGCGGATCGAGTTGATTGCGCCGGACGTCGTGCCGAGCACGCCAATCGGAACGCGGCTGGCGGTTCCCCAGGCGCCCATGTGCACCCGGCCATCGCTGATCTCGGTGGCCGAGATCCAGAACAGATCCTTGCCGCCGACGGCGGGGTCGTCTCCTGTCATCCCATGAGTCGGAGCCGTATAGTTCGGTGAATAGCCGCGATGGTCGGTCGAGATGACGAAGTCATATCCGGCATCGAAATAGGCGGCTTCGAGTGCTCCGGGCAAATCCATGCCGTCCGAATATTTCGTATGCGAGTGCGCCTGTCCGACATGCCAGAAGCCGTTCGCCATATACGGGTTCTTGACGGTGAACGCGCCTGCGTAGATCGAAGTGGGCGAGGCCGTGTTACCGGCCGCGTCGCGGGCGTGCAGATCCAGCCGATCGCCACGCGCGCCGGCGAGTTCGGCGAGAAAGCTGCCATCGCCGGCCGCGACGGCGGACACCGAGCCGCCTGTTCGCGCGTTGACGACCACGACGCTCCCGAGCAACTCGAGGGCCCCTGGCGCGCCACGAACCGCGATGACGTTCGGCAGGCCGAGGGTCACGGAAACCATGTAGCGGTCCACCGGTGCGGGCGCAACGGTGTCGGCCCTCGCCGCGGCCACCGGCGACAACGGCCCGAGCCACCCGGCCATGGTTGCCGCGCATAGCAGCGCGACGGTGAGCAGGCCCGGAACGAACCCGCACCGTTTTTTCTTGGACTGAGTCACTTGAGGGCGTCGCTGTTCGGCAGACAAGTTACCACGATTGTGGCGGAAATTTGGAATCGCCCCGGATTATGTCGTCAATGTCACAAATGTCACAAAAGCGTGACCCGGCGTCGCATCCAGGGCCAATGCAAGATTTTACGGACATGCGGGCGCCAATTGCGGCGCACTACTACGGCTTGCGTGCGTCCTGAGATCGAATGCCGTTTGAGGCGCATGCTGCGAGAGCGGTCGCCGGCGGAGCGAATTTCCATGCGGTCTGAAACACGATAGGCTTGCCGCGTGGCGGTAACGGTAGGGGCAGCATGTTCATCAACAACTGGTATGCCGCCTGCATAGCCGATGAGCTCGGCCAGCAGCCCGTGGCCGTGCGCATGCTCGGCTGCGACTTCGTCCTGTTCCGCGATTCCGCCGGCCACGCGCGTTGCCTCAGCGACGTCTGCTGCCACCGCGGCGCGTCGCTCGCGGCGGGTTCCTGCCGGGACGGCCGCGTCGCTTGTCCGCAGCACGGCTGGGAATTCGACGGGACCGGCCGGTGCAGGCTCATTCCGGCCGGCACCCGCACCCCCAGCGAGCCGCCGAAGCGGGCACGGGTGCCCGCCTATCCCGTGCAGGAGAAATACGGGCTGGTCTTCGCCTTCCTCGGCGACCTCGGCGAGGACGAGCGGCCGGCGCTGCGCGATATCATGCCGGAGGCGGAGAGCGGCGAGTGGCACTACGGCGTCATCGCGCGCGTGAAGGACATCAACTACATCCGCATGGCCGAGAACTACAACGACCCCTGCCACGTTCACTACGTCCACGAGTTCGCGAAATGGCTGCCCAAGGGTGTCACCATCGTCGACCATGAACTGACCGACACCTACGTGCGCGCTTTCCACGCCGCCTGGGACGCAAAGGGGAATTTCAGTCAGAACGTCGGCCTGCTGATGGAATACGACGTCGTCGGCTGCGTGTCGCGCAACACCAACCACCAGCCGAAGTACCCGCCGCAGATCGTCACCGCGTATGTGACGCCGATCGACGAGGCGAGCACCCGTATTCATATGATCCTGCTGCAGCCGAAGGTGGTAACGACGGCGCCCGATGGCAGCAAGGTCCGCGCGGCCACGGCCGAGGAGCACAAAATGCTCGTGGACATGACCCGCGAGCAGGTCATGGACGAGGACTACGCGGTGCTGAAGGGCACCCGCCCGCGGCTGGCGGCGGCTCCGGCAGAGGAGCTGCTGGTCGAGACCGATCGCACGGTCGCGCAGGTGCGCAAGCTCACGCTCGACTACGCGGCGCGGGCTGGGCTCATCGACACGCGCTCGCTCGCGGCGCTCGCTGATACGCACGTGCGAGTCATTCCTTGCCCCGGCCACCGGGCCGATCCGCGCAACTGGGTGCACAAGACGGTACCGCTGCTCGCCGGGCGCGAGGCGCGCGCGGCAGACGGCGGCGATTCTCTGCTCGCGGCGGGCTAGCTTCGCGGCCGCGCCTCACCAGGGCATAGGCTCGCCCCGGTAGTCGATGAACCGCCCGTTGTCGGCGCTGCTGAGGCCCTCGATCACCGCCATCATCTGCCCGACGCTGTCCTCGGTCTTCAGCGCCCCCGGGAAGCGCATCAGGTTCGGGTTGGTGCCGACCAGTCCCGGATGCAGGATCACCACGGTCACGCCGCGCTTCGGCGCCTCGAAGGAAAGCGTGTACATGTACATGTGCAGCGCCGTCTTGCTCGCCTTGTAGTGATAGAGGATCGGCCGCCTGCTGGTGGCGCCGAACGAGCCCGAGTCGGTGCCCATGGCGATGATCAGGCGCCTCTGCGAAGCGGCGACGTTGCCGATGAACGCCTGCGCCATCTTCAGCGGCCCCACGGCGTTGGTCGCGAAACTGAGTCGCCCCCGCTCGAAATCGAGTTTCGCGAGTGGGCTCAACGCGGTGCCCGCATCGGGACCGAGCGCCGCGTTGAGCAGCAGGATGTCGATCGGCTGGCCGCGGTACTTGCCGGCGAGCGCCTCGATCCCTGCGTGATCGGTGACGTCGAGCGGTTCGATCACCACGTCCTCATCGGAGGCGGCGAGTGCGCGCAATGCGGTCGCCTCGTCGGGCCGGCGCGCCGTGCCGATCACCCGCCAGCCGCGCGCGGCGAACTGGCGGGCGAATTCCAGGCCGATACCGCGGTTGGCGCCGGTGATCAGTACCGTGTCGCGCCGGGAGGCGCCGGCCGGCTCGTCACGCGAAGGAGCCTCGCCTGCGGAGCAGGCCGTCAGGGCCACGGTGATGACCATGAGGGCGACTATCGGCCGGGAACAGTTCATCGATCGTCTCCGGAGCGCCGGCGCAGACCGCCGCGTGTAGTTTCGCGCGCTCACTTACCCCTGTACAGGAGCCCCCGGCGGACGAGCAATTTCTCGGTTTCCACACCGGTGAACACGATGCAGGACATGAGCAGGCAGAAGCCGAGTTCGGTCAGCGTCAGCGCCTCGGTCTTGAAAATGGGCTGAGCCGCAGGGAGGAAGATGACGGCCATCTGCAACGCGAACGTCAGCAGCACGGCGAGCAGCAGCGGGACGTTGGACAGCAGGCCAATGCGGAAGAGACTCTCGGTTTCGGCACGGATGGCGAGCGCGTGGCCCATCTGCGAGAGCGTCAGCACGGTGAATACCATGGTCTGCCAGTGCCATTCGCCGTGGGCGAGGCTCAGCGCCTGCGTCAGCAGGGACACGCCGCCCATCAGCAGCCCGACCCAGAGGATGTGCTGCCACAAGCCGTGGGCGAAAATGCTCTCGGAGGGCGGCCTCGGCGGCCTGCGCATCACGCGCCGCTCGGCCGGCTCGGCGGCCAGGGCAAGGCCCGGGAGCCCGTCGGTCACCAGGTTGATCCACAGGATGTGGATGGGCAACAGCGGAATCGGCAGGCCGAGGAAGGGCGCCAGGACCAGTGTCAATATCTCGCCCGAGTTGCTGGTTAACGTGTACTTCACGAACTTGCGAATGTTGTCGTAGATGCGCCGACCCTGGCGAACCGTTGCCACGATGGTGGCGAAGTTGTCGTCGAGCAGCGTCATCGCGGCGGCCTCCCGCGCGACGTCGGTGCCGATCTGCCCCATGGCGATGCCGATGTCCGCGCGCCGCAGCGCGGGTGCGTCGTTCACGCCGTCGCCGGTCATCGCGACGAATTCACCCGCCCCCTGCAGCGCCTCGACGATGCGGATCTTCTGCTCGGGGTTGGTGCGGGCATACACGCGCACGCGCCGCACCGCCTCGCCGAGCGCCTCGTCGGACAGTGCAGCGAGCTCGCGGCCCGTCAGGATTTCGGCGCCGCGAGCGGCGATGCCGAGACGTGTCGCAATCGCACTCGCCGTTGCGGGATGGTCGCCGGTGATCATGACCGGCGTGATGCCCGCCGTCTTGCACGCGGCGACGGCCTCCGCCGCCTCCGGCCGCGGCGGATCGAGCAGGCCGGCGTAGCCGAGGAAGACGAGGTCGCGTTCCGTCCGCCTGGGGTCGAGGTCTTCGGGCAGAGCGGGCAGGCGCCTGACGGCGAAGGCCAGCACCCGCTGACCACCGGCCGCCAGATCGTCGGCGATCTGGTCGAGCGTGGGGTCCAGCGTCCCCTCCGTGTCGGCGATGCGCTGGTGCGTGCAGCACGGGAGCACTGATTCCGGTGCGCCCTTGGTGAACATCACCACGTCTGCGCCCTTGCGATGAAAGGTGCTCATGCGACGGCGCTGCGCATCGAAGGGGATCTCGGCGATACGCGGATATTGCGGCGTCCACTCGCTCACCCGGTCGGCCGGCACGGCGGCGAGCAGGGCGGTTTCCGTGGGATCGCCTTTCAGGCGGCCGGCGTCGGCCGGCCGGGCGTCATTGCACAGCGCCATGGCCATGCCGAGCTCGCGCCAGGCGCGGCCGGGGCCGTCAGGGCTGCCGTGGCGGGCCGTGCCGTCGGCGTAGCAGGTTTCGACCCGCATCCGGTTCTCGGTCAGCGTTCCCGTCTTGTCGGAACAGATATAGGTCACGGAGCCGAGCGTCTCGACGGCCGGCAGGCGGCGGATGAGCGCGTTGCGCTCGACCATGCGCGCGGCGCCGAGCGCCAGCGAGATGGTCACGACGGCGGGCAGCGCCTCGGGGATCGCCGCGACCGCCAGGCTCACGGCAGTGAGGAACATCGTCAGCGGCGGCTCCCCCCGCAACCAACCCACGACGAAGAGGAACGCGCAGATCAGCAGCACGGCTACGGCGAGCATGCGGCCGAACTGCGCCAGCCGCTTCTGCAGGGGCGTTTTACCCTCGTCCGTCGACAGGAGGGCCGCGATGCGGCCGAGTTCGGTGCGCATGCCGGTGGCAACGACGACACCGCGGCCGCGGCCGCGGGTCACGTAGGTCCCTTTGTAGACCATGCCGGCGCGGTCGCCGAGCGGTGCTTCGCGGTCCGCGAGCGGTGCTGTGTCCTTTTCAACCGGCACCGATTCGCCGGTCAGCGCCGCTTCCTCGGTCTGCAGCCGGGCGGTCTCGATGAGCCGCAGATCCGCCGGAACGACCTCGCCTGCTTCGAGCAGGACGACGTCGCCCGGCACCAGCGCATCGGCTTCGACAGTGCGCTCCTCACCGCCCCGCAGCACGCGGGCCTTGTGGGCGGCCATTCTGCGCAGCGCCGCCATCGCCTTCTCGGCGCGGAACTCCTGCGTGAACCCGATGACGGCGTTGAGTACCACGATCACGATGATCGCGATCGAGTCCTGCGGCTCGCCGAGCAGGCCCGCGACCACGGCCGCGGCGATCAGAACCAGGATCATGAAATCCGTGAATTGCGCGACGAGCATCGCCGCCCACGGCCGCCGGCCCCGGGCCTCCAGCACGTTGCGGCCATGATCCTCGAGCCGCTTGCGCGCTTCCTGCGGGCTCAGGCCTCGCGTCGCATGGCTGTCGAGATGGTCCAGGACCGCCTCGTGAGCGAGGGTGTGCCACGCCGGTTCGGGACGCGCGGAATCTCTGCGGGCCGGCGTGTCATCCACCATGGCAGCGCGCGTAGCGGGGAGGGGCCGGCCACGGCGTGCGTGACGACCCGGTCGAATGGTGACGCACGGTCGTCGTGACCGGCCATTTGTGGCTGAGTCGCAGCGTTCTCGTGGTCATGGTGCGGGCGATATCCTCGAGCATTCCCGGACGAACCGCCGCCCACGCAGGTCATTGCGTCGCAAAACCGCGCCCCGGTCTGCAACTCGTGCGCAGGCGGCGGATGGCCGCGGCGGTCCGCTTGTGAGCCCGGATCAACTGGTTCAGGATAACTCAGCGACGCGACGATACGGACGGGACATGCACTTACCGAGGTTCGAGTACGTCCGGCCCGAGGACACGGGCCACTGCCTGTCGCTCCTGCGCGAGCTGAAAGGCCGTGCGGCCGTCATGGCGGGCGGCACCGACCTCCTCTCCAGCATGGGCCAGCGGCTGATCGTTCCACGTTTCCTCATCGGGCTGCGCTGGCTCGGCGAATTGCGCGGGGT
>CAZFWB010000013.1:26609-28420 GCA_964522655.1 uncultured Chromatiaceae bacterium
TGCCGGTCGGCTGGCTGTTCTGGCTGTCCTTCCTCGGCGACGACGGCAGCCTCACCGTGGCCTCCGGCACGACGCTCACCACGCTCGTGGAACACCCGTTGATCGAGCGCCGCTTCCCGATGCTGCACAAGGCGGTGCGCTCGGTCGCTTCCGCCCACGTGCGCAACATGGCGACCCTCGGCGGCAATCTCGCGCTGCCGACGCGCTGCTGGTACACGAACCAGACGGAGAGCTGGCGCAAGGCGCGCGCGGGCTGCTTCAAGACCGACCGCGAGGCCTGTCACGTGCTGGCCACCAGCCATCGTTGCGTCGCGACCAGCAGCGCCGATACCGTGCCGGCGCTGATCGCGCTCGAAGCCGCGGTGACGTTGCGCTCCGCTGACGGCGAACGTGAGGTGCCGCTGGGGGAGTTCTACCGCGACGATGGCGCCCACCCGAGCGTGCTCGAGCCCGACGAGCTGATCACCCGCATCCGCGTGCCCGCCTGCCTCGCGCGGGCCGCGTTCGCCAAGGTGACCCCGCGCGAAGGCATCGACTTTGGTCTCGGCACCATCGCCGTGACCGTGCATGGCACGAACCGGCGGGTGACCTCGGCCGCGATCGTGGTGAACTCCATCGTCTCGCGGCCGATCCGGCTGCGAGCGGCCGAGGAGATCATCCTCACGGAGGGGCTCAGCGCGCGCAGTATCGAGGCGGCTGCCGGCGCCGGGCGCCCGGATCTCGGCGAGGTCACCAACCTCTGGTCACCCGCCGGCTACAAGCGGCGCCTGGTGCGGGTGTTGCTGGCTCGCGCGCTCGAGGAGGTGCGCCGGCAGAAGCCGCCGGGTCCAGTCCGTGTCGCCGGGACCGCGGAGGTGACCGCGTGAGGAAGGTTCTTCTCCTATCTGCAGGGAGCGCGCAGCGCAGGGTCGAAACCGATGACCTGCCTGGGCTGCAGTCGGGACGGCCTGCGCCGGGACGCTCGCTCCGTACATCCCTGTACTGCGCTCGCTCGGGTTCGGCTGCGGCTTCGCTCCTGCTGCGCCGGCCTCACACGCCCGTTGCAGGCCGTCCCGACTGCAGCCTTGCCCGCACCGGGGGGCGGGACCGCCGCACCCACTACCGCTGGTCAATCGCGGCTACGCAAATGAGAGAGGAAACATGAAAAAGCGCCTGATCACTCTCACCGTGAATGGCGACGCCCATGAGCTCGCGGTGTCGCCCACGCAGACGCTGAACCAGGTGATCCGTGACGAGCTGCGGCTCACCGGCACCAAGCGGGGCTGCACCAGCGGCAGCTGCGGCGTGTGCACGGTCAACGACGAGGAGGGGCGCGCGATCCTCTCCTGCATCACCCTGGCGGTGGAGTGGGACGGCCGCTCGGTCACCACGATCGAGGGCGTGGAGCGCGACGGGCAACTGCACCCGCTGCAGCAGGCCTTCCTCGAGCTCGGCGCCGTCCAGTGCGGCGTGTGCACGCCGGGCCTGATCATGAGCGCCATGGGGCTGCTCAACCGTAACCCGCACGCCGACGAGCGCGCGATCAACGAAGCCCTCGCCGGCGCGATCTGCCGCTGCACCGGCCACATCAAGGTCAAGCAGGCGGTGGCCCGCGCGGTGGCGGAGCTGGCGGCGCAGGGCGGGGCGCATGGCCCGCAAGGCTGATCTCGCGGTCGTCGGCCGCAGCCAGCCGCGGCGGGACGGTTTCGCCAAGCTTTCCGGACGCTCGGAATTCACCGACGACGTCCAGCTGCCCGGGATGCTCCAGGCGCGCATCGTGCGCAGCCACGTCGCCCACGGCCGGATCACCCGGATCGACACGAGCGCGGCCG
>CAZFWB010000013.1:28430-32641 GCA_964522655.1 uncultured Chromatiaceae bacterium
CGAGCGAGTGCCCGGGGTGAAAGCCGTGCTGACGGGCGCGGACGTCGCCGGGCTCGCGATCGGCATGCACCAGCCGCTGCTCGACGAGACCGTGCGTTTCGTCGGCCAGGAGGTCGCGGCCGTTGCAGCGCTGGACGAGGAGGCGGCTTTCGAGGCCGCAGCGTTGATAAAGGTCGAGTACGAGCCGCTGCCGGTCGTGACTGGAATGGCCGAGGCGATGGCTCCCGGGGCCGTGCAGCTGCACGCGCAGGCGCCAGGCAACATCGCCTGGGAAAACAAGGAGTCCTACGGCGATCCCGACCGCGTCTTTGCGGACTGTGACGTGGTGGTCGAAGGCGAGTACGCCAGCAATCCGAGCCACAACTGCTACGCGGAGTTTCACGCCGTCGTGGCCGACTACTCCCGGGCCGACAAGCTCACGATGTGGACGCCGACGCAGTCCGCGGTGCTGTTCCAGAAGGGGCTTGCCGAGGTGTTCAAGCTGACCGAGGGCAACATTCGCCTGATGACGCTCAATACCGGGGGCGCCTTCACCGGCCGGGGCACCCTGCGTCCGCATCACTTCGTCGCCGCCGCCCTCTCGAGAAAGGCGCGCCGTCCGGTGAAGATCCGCGCCTACTCCGACGAGGAGTTCCTGATGGGCCGCGCCGGCGGGCGCAACGAGTACCGGTTCCGCTCCGGGGCGATGCGCGACGGCCGGCTGCGGGTGATCGAGGCCGATCTGCTCTTCGACAACGGCGCCTACGTCGAGGCGCAGACGCTGATCCCCTACATCACGGCGTCCTACATCCACTGGATCCACAAGGTCGAGGCCGTGCGCTACCGCGGCCGGCTCGTCTACACGAACAACATGCCGTACTGGATCCACCACGGCGGCGGCATCGCGCAGATGGCTTTCGGCTGGGGCCAGCACCTCGATGCGGTGGCGCACGAGCTCGGGCTCGACCCGGTGGAGTTCCACCTGCGAAATGCGGTGGAGAAGGGGCACACGACCATGACTGGCACGCACTTCGCGAGCTGCGGGCTGAAGGAGTGCATCCGCAAGGCCGTCGCGAAGTCGGCCTGGCGGCGCAAGTTCGGACGGTTGCCCTCGGGCAAGGGCCGCAAGAAGGGCTTCAGCAAGGGCATCGGCATCGGCCTCTCGGCGATGGCCTCGGGAGCCAAGGGCCGCTTCGCGCACGATACCTCCGCCGCCTTCGTCAAGGTCGGCGAGGACGGCACAGTGACGCTCGCGACCGGCATCCCGGATATGGGGCAGGGCTCGCACACCACGATGGCGATCATCGCCGCCGAGGTCCTCGGCATCGCGCCGACCGACATCACCATCATCGCCGGCGACACCGACGTGACGCCCTTCGACATGGGCGCGTTCTCCCAGCGGGGCACGTTCATGACCGGCAACGCGGTGAAAGCGGCTGCGCTCGATGCGCGCGAGCAACTCGCGAGGGTTGCGGCCGAAAAGCTCCAGTGCCGTCCCGCGCAGCTCGTGTTCCGCGACCACCAGGTCTACCCGAAGACGCAGCCCGGGCGCGCCGTCTCGTTCCGCAAGCTCGCCTATGAGACCCTGCACAGCCGCGAGGGACGTGCGGTCATGGGCCGCGGCTTCTTCAATTCACCGCTGACGAAAGGCTCCATGGCCTATTCCTTCGGCGCGCAGATCGCCGAGGTCACGGTGGACCACGAGACGGGGCTGGTGCGCGTGGATCGCGTGACCGCGGCGCACGATCTCGGCCGAGCCATCAACCCCAAGGCGGTGGAAGGGCAGATCGACGGACAGGTGTTCTCCGGCATGTCGCAGGTGCTCTTCGAGGAACTCGTCATGGACGAGGGCCAGCCGCTCAATCCGTCGCGGCTGGAGTACAAGCTGCCGCGCTCCTTCGAGGTCCCGGAGGTCGCCCACATCCTCGTTGAGACCATCGACCCTTACGGCCCCTTCGGCGCGAAGGAGGTCGGCGAGGGGCCGATCGTCGCTACCATGGCCGCCATCGGCAACGCGGTGGCCAACGCCATCGGCGAGCACATCCCCGAGATACCGATCACGCCATGGCGGGTGCTGCGGGCGCTTGGGCGGCAGGAGAGTGAGGTTTCGGGGGATTGATCCGCAGCCGCGTATTCGTGCCGATTCGCCGCGCCATGGGCTTTGCGGTGTTTTCCGCGGGATTTCCGGCTGGTGAGACTCGGTGCGCTGCTCGTAATGCACCGACTCGATCTGTTGCATGCCCGGCGGCGCTTCGGGCGGCAGTTTCCGCACGGGCAGAACCTGGTCGTGCGCGAAGTAGCCATCGAGCTGGTATCAGCCGATCAGCCAGTCGGGCTGGTGCGCGGAAAGGAAGTAGGGTGACGGCTCGCCGCGATCCCAGAGTTCGGGGATGGTCGTCCAGTCGCTCGCGGTCCAGCGCGCGGCGAACTCGCCGATCAGCGCCTCGACGTCACGTGTGACCTCCGGCGGCGCGGTGCTGCCGATGTCGTATTCCGGGTAGACCGACTGCACGACCGCCAGTTGTGCAGCGGCGAGGCCGATTCCCGACAGGAGGCAAGCCGGCAATGCCCGCCATGAACGGGCCGTGACAGACAGGTGCATGGCTCCCCTTCGCGTCGCCCCTGACCGGCCCAGCATACTGCCACTGCACAAGCCGGAAAATCTCAGGCCTGGGCAACGGTGCTGGTGTTGGCTTCTTCGTCTCTTCCCACCCGCGGCACCTGTTCCTAGGGCAATCCGACGCCGAACAGTCAGACACAAGCGCACCCGCCATCCCGCGCAGACTGACCTTTCCCCGAACGCCGGAGCATCCGACATCTGGTAAATTCCGGTGCCGATTGTCATCGAATGCGGACGGCTCCCGGCGGCGGCGCCGGCCTTTTGTTGAGTGAAATGCGCATGGTGGATCCGTTTTTTGTGCAAACACTCCTGCTGCTGGGCACCGCCGTCGCGATGGTGGTGATGTTCCAGCGGCTGCGTATTCCCTCCAGTCTCGCTTACCTGCTCGCGGGCGTGCTGCTCGGGCCGCATACGGTGGGCCCGGTTCTCGACCCCAAGCCGTTGCGCGCCTTGGCCGAGTTCGGAATCGTTTTTCTGCTATTCACCACCGGCTTGAATTTTTCCCTGCCGCAGATCCACGCGCTGCGCCATCTGGTGTTGGGCCTCGGCACCGCGCAGGTGCTGCTCACCACGTTCGCCGTCGCGCTGCTCGCCTGGCTGGCCGGCCTGCCGGGTGTTGCGGCCATCATCGTCGGCGCGGTGTTCGCGCAGTCCTCCACCACCATCATCGTCAAACAACTAACCGAGCAGGGCGAGGAGAACAGCCGGCACGGGCGGCTCGGCACCGCCATGTCGGTGTTCCAGGACGTCACGGCCGTGCCCTTCGTCGTGATCATTCCGGTGCTCGGCACGGCGGTCGGCGCCGGGGCGCTGGCCGGCGCGCTCGGCCTTACGCTGGCGAAGGCGGCGGCGGCGCTCCTGCTGGTTTTTTTCGGCGGGCGCTGGCTTCTGCGCCCCTTGTTCCATCTGGTCAGCGCACAGCGCTCGGCGGAACTGTTCACCCTGACGGTGCTGCTGGTCTCCCTGGTGGCGGCCTGGATAACCCGCAGCCTCGACATGTCCATGGCGTTCGGGGCGTTCCTGGCGGGCATGGTGCTGGGGGAGACGGAATTCCGCCACCAGGTAGAATCTGTCATCCGGCCGTTTCGCGACGTCCTGATCGGACTGTTCTTCATCGGTATCGGCATGCTCATCGAGCCCGCCCGGCTGCCCGCCCTGTGGCATTGGGCTCTGCTGGGCGCCGCGGTGCTGCTCCTCGTCAAGGCACTGCTGGTGGCCTGGATCGTGCACCGGGTTGGGATCGACGCGCTGACCGCCTGGCGTACCGGTCTGGTGCTGGCGGTGGGGGGCGAGTTCGGCTTCGTGCTTCTCGCCATCGCGCTCGGTGACGGCAGCATCGACCCGTTGGCGGGTCAGGTGGTCCTGACCTCGGTGCTGTTTTCGATGATCATTGCCCCATTTCTGATCCGCTACAACCATGCCCTGGCGAGTCGGCTGACGGACTCCTCATCGCTGCAGTCGGTCGAGTCGGCCATACGCATCGATGCCAGGGCGGCCGGCGGCTTCCACGACCACGTCGTCATCTGCGGCTACGGCCGCATCGGCCAGGGAGTCGGCCGCTTCCTCGACGAGGAGCGCATTCCCTTCGTGGCGCTGGACCTCGATGCGGCCA
>CAZFWB010000014.1:0-8865 GCA_964522655.1 uncultured Chromatiaceae bacterium
AAGTGCTGCGATCGTCACCACCACCTCGGGGGTGGAGGTGACCGCGGCGACGAACAAGGTGCCCACGAAGCTCTGCTGCCAGCCCATCTCTTCGGCGAGCGTTTCGGCCACGAACGGCAGCCAGGTGCCTGCGGCGATCACCACGAGCCCGGCCAGCGCGTAACCGGCGATGGCCCGGCGCAGGGTCAGGTCGGGATAGGTCGCTTCCTCCTCGAGAAAGGCACTGACGTGCTCGCGCTCGTAGCGAAACAGGGTGCGCATCGCCAGGGCATACAGCAGGAACAATACCGGCGTGTACAGGCCGACGTGGTACAGCCGCGGCGCATCACCCTGCTGGTAGAGCAGCAGGTTGAATCCTGCAAACCCCATCAGCGCCGTGCCGAAGCCCGCGTTGAGGATGTGTCCCTGGCGGGCTCGCGTATAGACCGATTCCTTGCGATAGAGGAAGTCGAGGATCACCAGTATCAGCAGATTGAACACGCAGGATCCGAACACGTCGCCAACCGCGATGTCCGGCACCGCCGCAATCGTCACCGAGGATATTCCCGTGGCGAGTTCCGGCAGCGAGGTGACGGTGGCGACGAGCGCGAGGCCGACCCAGCTGCGAGACATCCCGGTCTTGTCCGCAATCGCGTCGCCGTAGCGCGAGAGTTGAAAGCCCGCAACGCCGATGGCGAGCAGGCATGCGCCGAATTGCAGCCAGGTGCCCATCTTCCGTCACAGTGTACTGCGATGCGCCGGGATCAGTCCCGTGGTTGCGGCGCGGACCGCATGGCCGGGAAAAAGGGACCCGCCAGCGGTGTGCGCTAAGATGTCCTGCAGGCATTGATTCGCGGCGGCGGTGATGGAGAAGGCGGAAAAGGCTACGACCCGGCTCAAGGTGCGTGAGGCCAACCTCGAGGACGTGCCGGGAATCGGCAGGCTGGTGGAGCGGGTCTACCCGGGCATGCCGCCTTACCCTGATGCCATGCTGCGCGGCCAGATCAACTCCTTCCCGGAAGGGGTGTGGGTGGCAACCCTGGGCGAAGAGATCGTCGGCTATTGCGCGACGATCCGCCTCGCGGAAGACAAGGCGCTCGGCGAGCACACCTGGCGCGAGGTGACCGGCGGCGGCTTTGGCTCCACGCACGACGCGACCGGCGAGTACCTCTACGGTTACGAGGTCTGCGTGGATCCGCGGATGCGCCGCTACCGCATCGGGCAGCGCTTCTACCGGGAGCGACGCCGCGTCGCGGAGTTTTTGCGGCTGAAGGGCATCGTCATAGCCGGGCGCATCCCGAACTACTCGCGCCATGCCCGCCGCTTCGACAGCCCGGAGGCCTACGTCGAGGCGGTGCGCAACAAGCAGGTCAACGATCCGGTGCTCGGCTTCCAGATTCGCATGGGTTTCGAGCCAGTCCGGGTCCTGCACGGCTATCTCCCCGTAGACCGCGAATCGGGGGGCAACGCCGTGCAGCTGCTCTGGCGCAACCCGCAATACGCGGCAGCGCCAGCCTCGACGCCGGAGCGGCCCAGGCCGACTCACCAGGCGGCGCTCAACCGGGTGCGGGTGGCGACGGTGCAATACAAGCAGCGGCGGATCGGTTCATTCGACGAGTTCCGCCAGATGGTGACGTATTTCATCGACGTCACCGGGGACTACGGCGCCGATTTCGTGGTCTTTCCGGAGCTGTTCACACTGCAGCTGCTGTCGATCGAGAATGAGCCGCTCCAGCCGCACGAGGCGATCGCAACCGTCACCCGCTACGAGGACGCCATCGTCAGCATGTTCCGCGAGCTCGCGGTGCGCTACAACGTGAACATCATCGGTGGCTCCACCCCGGCCCGGCGCGGCGACAGCGTCCACAACGTCTGCCACGTGTATCGCCGCGACGGGACGGTGGCGGCCCAGGAGAAGATTCATCCCACGCCTAACGAGCGCTACTGGTGGAACATCGAGGGCGGCGACGAGCTCAATCTCATCGACACCGACTGCGGCCCGATCGGGGTGCTGATCTGCTACGACGTCGAGTTCCCGGAGCTGGCGCGCTACCTGGTGGATCAGGGGACCAATCTGCTCTTCGTGCCTTTCCTGACCGACGAGCGGCAGAGCTACTGCAGGGTGCGTTATTGTGCGCAGGCGCGAGCGATAGAAAACCAGATCTACGTGATCATGTCGGGCAGCTGCGGCAACCTGCCGAACGTGAAGAACATCGATATCCACTACGCGCAGAGCTGCATCCTCACGCCCTGTGATTTTCCCTTCTCGCGCGACGGCGTCGCCGCGGACACCACGCCCAATGTCGAGATGGTGGCATTCGCCGATCTGAGCCTGCGCGCGCTGCGCGAGGCGAGACAGACCGGCACCGTGCTGAACCTGAAGGACCGCCGCCATGATCTCTATGGAGTGACCTGGCACGGCAGGGTCCGGCGCAGCAGCTGACGGCCTGCCTTCGCAGCGCTCGCCATCGCCCCGCGCCGGATTTCCTCCGAGCACTCACGCCCGGGGGGGTCCAGCCGCAACGGCGTGAGCGCAAAAAGCGTCGGCCCAGGCCCGGGGCCGACGCTTTTTCTTGGCTCATCGCGTATGGCGGGGAAAGCGTTGAGCGCTCGGCCCCGCTCTCAGCACGCGGCGCGCAACGCCACCGCTGGCCGGCAGGCCGCGCCGATGGCCTCGATGTGACGATGATCGGTGCCGCAGCAGCCGCCCAGCACCGTGAGTGCGGGTAGCAGTTTTCGCAGGGAACGGTAATCCGCCGCGAGTTCCTCCGGGTCGCCGCTGTCGAGATCCGTGCAGGCGTCGAGTTCCGCGTGGCTGCGCCGCGAGGCGTTCGCGCGCACGCCGCGGATGCGGTCGCGCCAGTTGCCGCTCTCCCGCAGGGCG
Organism: uncultured Chromatiaceae bacterium; assembly: GCA_964522655.1. Lineage (GTDB taxonomy): Bacteria > Pseudomonadota > Gammaproteobacteria > Steroidobacterales > QUBU01. The sequence continues at coordinate 2,864 of CAZFWB010000014.1, forward strand.
CCCAGGAAATGCGACGGGTGAGCGCAGTTGATCAGGTAGTAGACCGGGTAGGCACCGGTTTCCTCGTCGGTCCGGGCGATGGCCTGTTGCAGCGTGTCGCCCGATGGCAGCCGACCGTCGGTCTCGACGGTGAACGAGATCGCCACGGGGATCTGCGCGCCGCGCGCCGCCTGTGCGATGCCGACCGCCTCCTCGACGTAGTTCATCGTAAACGCGGCCGCCATGTCGGCGTCGCTCGCGGCGAAGCACTCGACCTGCGGCGCGTGGTAGTCGCGCGCCTCGCGCACGGTCATTCGCGACCCGGGCCGGTAGCCGTCGCCGCGCGGCCCGAGGTTGCCGCTGATTACGATCGGCGTGGCCGGGGTCTGCAGCGCGTCACGTATCTCGAGCAGTAGCCCGATACTGCGGCGATTTGCGTCGGTGAGCGCCTTCTCGTCATAGCCGATCCTGCGCGCCCAGTCGGGGTTCGCGCGCCAGCTGGGGCTCTCCAGCACTATGCCGACCCCATGCTTGCGGGCGATTGCCACGTAGCGGTGAAAATAACCGCGCAGCGTTTCGGTGCCGGCACCCGTGCGGAGCAGATCGAAGGCGGCGAAGTAAGGCAGGTCGATGCCCTCGTGGTAGACGAGGGTCGTCTCAAGCCCCCCGTCGGTCAGGAACAGATCGCTGCCAAGCTGCGGCAGGCGGTTGCGATACAGGCTCATGGTCACCTCCTCGTGGTTTTCGGGGCTGCGGCCCCGCGGGTATATTGCGCAGGAGGCAAGTTAGCCGGGGCATGCGCCGGCCACCAAAGCCATTTCGGCAAGAATCGGGACGAATCGGTCATGCGTGCCGCTCACGAGCCAGTAAAAGTTGCCGTTCTCGCGTTTCCCGAGACATCGGCCTCGGTGGTCTACGGCGTCTATGACCTGCTCGCGGCGGCCGGGCGGGACTGGGGCATCATCGTCGGCGGAGAGCCGGGCCGGGTGCTGTTCGAGCCCATGGTCGTCTCGGCACGTTCCGGTTCGTTCGCCGCTTCGAACGGCGTGATCCTGAGCCCCGAGCGGACGCTCGCGCAGTGCCCGCTGCCGGATATCGCCTGCGTGCCGGAAATCAACCTGCCGCCCTCGTCGTCACTCGAAGGCATGTTCACGGAGGAGATCGATTGGCTGCGCGATTGTTACGAGCGCGGGACGACGCTGGCAACCGCGTGCTCCGGTGCCATGCTGCTCGCGCAGGCGGGACTGCTCGACGGGCTCGAGGCGACCACGCACTGGGCGTGGTGCGACGAGCTCAGCCGCCGTTTTCCACAGGTCAAAGTCAGGGGTCAGCGGGCGCTGATCGTCACAGGCGTCGGCCAGCGCCTGATCATGGCGGGTGGCGGCACGTCGTGGCTCGACCTCGCGCTCTACCTCATCGCCCGCTTTGCCGGAGTGGAGGCAGCGATGCAGGTGGCCCGTATCAACCTGATCGACTGGCACGCCGTCGGCCAGCAGCCGTTCGCTCATCTCGCCCGTTCACGCCAGGTGCAGGACGCCGTGATCGCCCGCTGCCAGGAGTGGCTCGCGATGAATTACCGCGACCCGTCGCCGGTGGCGGCCATGGCGCGGCTGAGCGGTCTTGCGGAGCGGACTTTCAAGCGCCGGTTTCGCCTGGCGACGGGCATGGCGCCGCTCGAATACGTGCACGCGCTGCGCCTGGAGGAGGCCAAGCAGATGCTGGAAGCGGGCGACCAGCCGGTGGAGTCGATCGCCAACGAGGTGGGCTACGAGGACTCGAGTTTCTTCCGGCGCCTGTTTCGCAAGCACGTCGGGCTGACGCCGATACAGTATCGGCGTCGATTCAGCACCATGCGCCGCTCGCTGCTCGACCCGGCGGCACTGGCCGGACCCGGGGCACGGTGAGGCGAACTGCCGCGGTGGTGCCCGGGGCCTTTTCCGGCCGATAATGTGTCGCAAAGGGCAATCGTGCGGCAGAAATACGGAGGGAGACCCAAATGCGCCTGTACACCTTCACCATCACGCCGAACAACCGCAAGGTCGAGGCCTTCGTCAAGCACTTCGGCCTGGACGTCGAGATCCATCACGTCAGTTTCAAGGACAAGGAGACGCAGAGTCCTGAGTACCTGGCCATCAACCCGATGGGAAAGGTGCCAGCGCTGGTCGACGGCGATTTCAAGCTGTGGGAATCGAACGCGATTCTCACTTATCTCGCGACCAGGTTCCCGCAGACCAAGGCCCTGCCCACCGACGCGCGCGGCCGCGCGGACGTCGACCGTTGGCTGCACTGGCAGAGCTGCCACCTGATGCCGGCAATGGGCGCGCTGAAGACCGCCGACGAGAAGGACCTGAGCGCGGTGACGCCGCTCCTGAAGATTCTCGATCAGCAGCTGAAGGGCCGCGAGTACATCCTCGGCAGCCTCACGGTGGTCGATTTTGCGATCTCGGCTTACCTGATGACCAAGCTGGGGCGGCAGCTCGACTATTCCGGGTGCCCCAACGTCGCCGCCTGGGTCGGCCGCATGGGCAACCTCAAGGGCTTCGTCGAAACGCAGATGAAGATGCCGCCGGCGGCCGCCTGAAGACGGCCACCGGCGAGGGATATCAGCTCGTCAGGCGCTGCCACTCGAGTTCCGCGCCGTCGCCCCAGCGTTCGGCCAGGCAGCGCGAGGTGACCTGACGGCTGGGCAGGTCGCTGTCTTCATAGACGGCCGAGCTGATCGTGAAGGCGCGCCGGTTGCCCTTGACCTCGATGCGGGTAATCGTGTGGTGGAGGTTGGTCGTGCGGCTGGTCACCAGCGTGTCGCGCACGACGTTCACGCATCGCGCCACTTCGTCACCGATGAGGCGGGGAACCGGTTCGACCGGGCCTGCCGTTGCGCTCAGGGTCAGAATCGCGAGTCCCGCGCCGGTGCAGCCGGCAATCAGTCTGGACGTGTTCATCAGGGCTTCTCCTCTGTCGGTCGGGCCATCTCTGGCGTTGGGTGTAACTGTGCTCCTACAATCCGCGTGGAGTCCTGACCGCCACCTGATGTTGGTCTGACGATTTCCTGACCGGCGAGAAACCCGAGGAATTCCCCGGTGCGGCACCGCTTTCTGGACTGCGAGATCGACCTGGCGGCCCGCGAACTGTTTCGAGGCGGTAAGCAGCAGCGCCCGGAGCCGAAGGTGTTCGACCTCCTGGCGCTGCTCATGCAGCACCGGGACCGCGTGGTGTCCAAGGACGAAATCCAGGCCGCACTCTGGCCGGACGTGGTCGTCACGGAGGCCTCTCTCGATCGAACGGTGATGAAGGCGCGTCGCGCGGTGGGTGACGATGCGCGCCGGCAGGCAGTGATCAGGACGGTTCCAAGGCGCGGCTACCGATTCGTGGCTGCTCTCGCGGACGAGGCGCCGCGCCCCTTCGACCCACTGCGGATCGAGCCCGACGGGCTCTCGCCGGTGCGGTTCGTGCGCAGCGGTGATGTCCACATCGCCTGGCGGACGCTCGGCGAAGGCCCGGTGGACATGCTGGTGGCGCCGGGTTTCGTCTCGCACCTCGACATGCGCTATCGCGTCGGGCCGGTGGCGCGCTTCGACGCGCGCCTGGCGCAGTTCGCCCGCCTGATCGTGTTCGACAAGCGCGGTGTCGGGCTCTCCGACCGCGTGGTCGCCCCACCGACGCTCGGGGAAATGGTCGCCGATATGCGGGCGGTGCTGGATGCGGCCGGTTCCTCGCGTGCGGTGCTGTTCGGGATCTCGGAGAGCGGCCCGGCGGCGGCGATGTTCGCCGCGCGCGAGCCGCAGCGTACCTGCGGCCTCGTGATCTACGGCAGTACCGCACGGGGCTCTCGCGACGAGCAGCATCCCTGGCTGCCACCGCGGGAGATCTACGACCGCTGGCTCGAGCACCTGGTCAGCGAGTGGGGCGGGCCAGCCTCGATCGAGCTGTTTGCGCCCAGCGAGGGTGCCGATGCCGACGTCCGTGAAGGCTGGGCCCGCTACCTGCGCGCTGCCGCCACACCGGCCGGAATGCGGGCGATCCTCGAGGCAGCGCGCGACATCGACGTAAGTGACGAATTGCCGAAGATCAATGTCCCCACGCTCGTGCTCCACCGCAAGGGCGACCGGCTGATCAACTGGCGCGCCGGGGAGGACTTCGCGCGCCGGATACCCGGCGCGCGCTTTCGCCTGCTGGAGGGCGACGCCCACTGGTGGTTCTTCGGCGACACCGACACCATGATCGGGGAGATTCGCAGCCTGGTGGCCGGGATCGCCCCGCAGTGACGAACCGGGCCGGCAGGGCCCATGGAGCGGCGAACGGCGGGGCCGGTTGCACGGCGCAGACGCGATGTCGGACACAGGCTGGGTTTGCGCCGCCTGCTAGACTGGCCGCATGCGATTGCAGCCTCATCCCGGCGAGTCCAGCCGCGCGGCGCTGGCATTCGACGTGCAGGCAAAGCGGGCCGCGGATGGTTCGTTGTGCCTCGTCTATCGCTTGGAGGGGGACATCATGTCGCTGCACCTGCCAGAGCCCGCGCAGCCTGCGCGCAAGGACGAGCTGTGGCGTCACACCTGCTTCGAGGCGTTCGTCGCCGGTGCCGATCCGGCGCGGTATTGCGAGTTCAATTGCTCCCCGTCTGGCGAATGGGCCGCCTACGCCTTCAGCGGCTACCGCACAGGGATGGTGCCGCTCGCGGCAGAGGCGGTCGCCGCGGTCCGGTGGAGCCGGGCTGAAGACCTGCTCGGCCTCGAGCTGCGGTTGGAACCGGCGGTGTTCATCGAGAATGGCGCGCACCTGCCCTGGCGCGTCGGGCTCGGCGCCGTGATCGAGGAGCGCGCGGGCGTTCTTTCGCACTGGGCGCTGTACCACCCGAGCGCGGTGCCGGACTTCCATCACCCGGCGGCCTTTGCCCTCGAACTGCCCCCGGACGTGCCGCGGCGGGCCGCGCGCCGATGACGTTCGGCATCGACCGTCTGCTCGCGGATGCGTCGCTGCGCCGGGAACTCTCGGGGCGGCGGGTGGCACTGCTCGCGCACCCGGCGTCCGTGACCCGCGAACTCGGTCACTCGCTCGATGCGCTGGCCGCTGCCGGCGATGTCGCGCTGGCGAGCGCGTTCGGCCCGCAGCACGGTCTGCGGGGAGACAAGCAGGACAACATGATCGAATCGCCGGACTTCGTGGATCCGGCGCACGGCATCCCCGTCTTCAGCCTCTACGGCGAGGTGCGCCGGCCGACCGCGCGGATGCTCGATACGTTCGACGTGCTGCTGGTGGACCTGCAGGACCTCGGCTGCCGCGTCTACACGTTTGTTACTACGCTGCGCTACGTGCTGGAGGCCGCCGCCGGGTCGGGCAAAGCCGTGTGGGTGCTCGATCGCCCGAACCCTGCCGGCCGGCCGGTCGAGGGGCTGGCGCTGCGCCCGGGCTGGGAGAGCTTCGTCGGCGCGGGGCCGATGCCGATGCGCCACGGACTGACCGTGGGCGAACTGGGGCAGTGGTTCAGGACGGCGCTGCGGCTCGACGTCGACTATCGCGTGATCGGGATGCAGGGATGGCGACCGGCGGACGCGCCCGGTTACGGCTGGCCGATCGGCGAGCGCAGCTGGGTGAACCCGAGCCCGAACGCACCGAACCTGTCGATGGCGCGTTGTTATCCCGGAACCGTGCTGCTTGAGGGCACGACGCTTTCCGAGGGGCGGGGCACGACGCGGCCGCTGGAACTGTTCGGCGCGCCGGGGCTCGATGTGCCCGCGCTGCTGGCGCGGATGGGCTCGCTCGCGCCGCAGTGGATGGCCGGCTGCCGCCTGCGCCCGTGCTGGTTCGAGCCGACGTTCCAGAAGCACGCGGGGCACCTGTGCGCCGGCGTGCAGATCCACGTGGACGACCCGTCTTACGATCACGCGGCGTTCCTTCCCTGGCGGCTGGTGGCATTGGCGCTCAAGGCGCTGCGCTCCCTGCAGCCGGACTATCCCCTGTGGCGGGACTTTTTCTACGAGTACGAACGCGACCGGCTGGCAATCGATGTCATCAACGGCAGCGAG
>CAZFWB010000014.1:8965-32478 GCA_964522655.1 uncultured Chromatiaceae bacterium
TTTCTACGAGTACGAACGCGACCGGCTGGCAATCGATGTCATCAACGGCAGCGAGCTGCTGCGCCGGTGGGTGGACGACCCGCAGGCCCCGCCGGGCGATCTCGACGCGCTCGCCGCGCGCGACGAGGCGGCCTGGGAGGATGCCCGGCGGGCGTTCAGGATCTACTGACCCGGGGCAGCCGCTGCCGGGCGCGAGTCATCAGCCGATGTGGCGCATTGTCCGTATCACGATCCTGTCGGTCATTCTCGTGATCGTCGCCGGCCTCAGCTGGAGTGACCGCTTCCGCACCACGCGCTGGAGCGACACCCTGTGGATCGGGCTCTTTCCCGTGAACGGCGACGGCGGTGCGGCGGCCGACGGCTACATGGCGAGCCTTACGGCTGTGGCCTTCGTGGACGTCGAGGAATTCTTCGCCCGCGAGGCGGACGCATTCGGCGTCGGGATCGAGCGGCCGGTGCGGCTGGACCTGCACCCGCCGGTCGGCGAGCGCCCGCCGGAGCTTGCGCCGGGCGCAGGCCCGCTGGAGCGCATGTGGTGGAGCCTGCGGCTGCGTTACTACACCTGGCGCATGGCCGGCGACACGCTCGCCGACATCCGCGTCTTCGTTCTTTTTCACGACCCCGGGCGGATCGGGCCGGTGCCGGACTCGCACGGACTGCAGGAAGGCCTGCTCGGCGTCGTGTATGCCTACGCCACGCCCGCCATGGCGGCGCAGAACAACATCGTCATCGCCCACGAGACGCTGCACGCGCTCGGCGCGAGCGACAAGTACGATCCGGTGACCCGCCTGCCGCTGTATCCGGACGGTTACGGCGACCCGGACGCCGAGCCGCGTCATCCGCAACGCCTAGCGGAGATCATGGCCGTGCGTCTTGCCCTGTCGCCGACCGAGGCGGAGATGCCACCCAACCTCACCGGCGTGGTGGTCGGCCCGGCGACCGCGGCGGAGATCAACTGGATCGACGAGTGATGCGGGGCGCCCGCTCGATGCCACTCCGCTGCGTACAGCCGGCCCGGGGAGTGCAGGTGCCTATCGCATCGCGGTGGAGTTGTGCGAAACCGCGGCTCGCGAGAACCCGCGCGGCCCGCGCAGGGCAGGGGCACTCGATCCCGCCTGAACCGACCCAACATCCGCGATAAGATCCGCCTTTCGGCTGCGGAGCCAGAAGCGATATGGAAACCGTGCTTCGGATCGCGGTCACTGGTGCCATCTCGCTGGGCTATTCGCTGGCCCTGCTTGGCTGGGGCAGACTCGGCGAGTACCTGTTGCGTGTCCGCTGGCCGCCGCCGATGACGGTCTGCCTGGGTCTGGCAGTGGTCATATTCTTCGGTGGCTGGCTGAATCTCCTCGGAGTAGCCTTCGCGGCCGTCCTCGATGTCGTTGCGGCAATTGGAATACTGCTGAGCGTTGGTGCTCTGTGGGTCGACCGGAGCAGAAATAAGCCAGCCGGCCCGCGAAGCGTCTCCGTCGGGGAGTTTCTCGGTACGGGTCTGAGCGCGGCCCTGATACTGGCCGCGTTCTTGTTTCAGGTGGTGTTCCTGACGCCGCCGGCCACGTTCAACATCTATGATGATTTCGAGACCTACATGGGGCTTGCGCCGCGAATGCTCCAGACCGGGACACTGGACCCCGGCGCATTCAGCAACATCGGGATCAACACGCTCGGCGCTCAGGTATTTCTGCAGGGCTTTGTCGCCGCTCATTGGCCCGTGGACTACATCGACGCCGTCGACGCGCTTTTCGGCTTAACGTTGTCGGGAACGCTGATTCTTTTTGCCGGCAGGCGCCTGAGAATACCCGGCATCCTCACGCCTCTGGCAATCGCTGTCCTGATTTCCATCAACTCCCAGTCTGTCAATGTAAGTACCGTTTATATCGGCAGTGCCCTGCTCATATTTCTGTTGTTCCTTCCACTGGGGCTGCGTGCTGATGGTACCCATCTGCAGCCGGCATCAACGACCTCCGCTTTCGTGACCGGTGTGCTGTACGCATCCCTTGTTGCGCTGAAGTCCACTTTTGTTCTGGTCGCGGCTATCCATCTGGCGATCGTGGCGACGACCGTCTTGATCGCTACCCGCAGAGTTCGAGCATCAATGAACTGGTGCTTGTTCGTCGCACTGGGTGGCTGCTGTTCATTGCTGCCATGGATTCTTATTCACGCGTACAAAATTCTGCCCGCGGTACCGCAGTTTGTCGCGTACGTCGCCAGCCCGGTGCCGGGTCCGGATATTTCCGTGGCGAGGCCCTTTGGTATTTTCTCGGGTGCTGCGGCCCAATTCGGATTCGGTGCGAGCTATTCCGACTTTTCAGCGCTCATCGGGGTCGCATTGATCAGTGCGTTGATAATCGCGTTTCGCGCTTATGGTGGCCGGCAATTTCGTGCGCCTCTGACTCTATATGATGTCGCCGGCTGTCTCACCCTGCCGGCGTTTTACGCGGTGCAGATGCTGATAGTCGGAGCAATGTTCGTCGACCATGACACCGCCCTGCGATATGCCGTTCCGGTGTTCATCGCTATCGTGCCCGCCGCCATCGTGCTGTCAGGAAGGTATCGCACGGTCAATGAGAACAATGCGGAGGCGATGCGCGACAGCAGCCCGGTCATGACGGCGGTGGTCGCGACTGCAGCCGCTTCTGTGATCTGGGCCCTCTCCACGCCACTGACCAATCGGATCGAGCAGGCCATTCGCTACAGGTCTGTTGATCCGACCTACTACGGGAAGGACTCCACAAACATATACCGGCACCTGGCGTACAGCGCGAACGCTCTCAGCAGCTACGAACGAGACTATCTGCGCAAGATTCAATACCGCGTGCCGGCCGGCGAGACGATGTTGTCATACGTGTCCATATCGCTGCATTATGATTTTTCCCGCAATCGAATACTGACGTTGGATGCTGGTGGACTCGAAGCCGGCTGGCTCGATTTCCCGTTTGAGGGAACTGTCGACGATGCTGAACGATTCTTTGTCGAGCACGGCGCGGAATATATTCTTTGGCAGTATCGGGGTTTGGCGGTGCTGTCAGACCAGGACTTGAAATACCAGACCTACTCCCCGTCCCCATCGGACAGAAAGCGGGCCCACAACAAGCTTGCGTTCAATAAACTGCTTCAGGGGATTAGCGAGCGCTCCGAGATCCTCCACGATGACGGCTCTTATCGACTGGTTCGTATTCGCCGCAAACCTGGCATATAGGCTGAATTAGCGAATAGGTGCCGGGTCGAAGGTTTCGAATTCGTTCGCGGCGACGCCCGTGGCGTCCCCGAGATGCCGTCAGGCCTGGCCGCCGTGGGCGGTCCGCCCGGCGACCGCGGCGGAGATCAACTGGATCGACGAGTGATGGGGCGCCCGCTCGATGCCGCCCGGCGGCGCGCAATCGGCGCCGGCTCCCGGGGGCCGCCGTGAGCCGTCCGATTCCCGCCGCGGCGGCAACGGCCGTCCCGGCAGCCGGGACGCGGCGTTTGACCTGAGGTGCATCCAGAGTGTAAACAGGAGCTTCCACACAAAAAGCAAGAAAGTGGAGGACACCAGCCATGGCCCTGTGGAAAGACCCGAGTCCCGCTGCGGGTTCCGCGCCGTCGCCCGCGAGCGTACCGCCGCGCGAACCCGAGCGAGCGGCCCCTATTTCGTTAAATGCCGAATCGGCCCGGCGCAAAGAACGCTCGGAACCGAAGGAATCCATCATCGCCGATGACCTGACGATCGAAGGCAAGATCGAGGGGTCGGGGCACGTGCGTCTCGCCGGCCGCTTCAAGGGCGACGTTCACGTCGACGGCGACCTGACCATCGAGCAGGGCGCGCACCTGACCGGCCAGGTCTATGCCAAGACGGTGGTCATCGGCGGCGAGCTGCATGGGAACATCACCGGCGCCTCGCGCGTAGAGTTGCTCGAGTCCGGGCTCATTGCCGGCGACGTGAAGGCCGGAGTGATGACCGTTGCCTCCGGCTCGCGCATGCGTGGCCAGGTCGAATGCGGCTGGGAAGAGAAGGGCATCAAGGCGGCCGCCGTGAACTGAGGCAGGAGGCCGATCCATGGTCCTGAGCGTACGCGAGGCCATCCTCGGCCGGCCGGTTGCCGGCAAGAGCCGGGCGTGCCCGCATTGCCGGGCCACCATCCTCGACAGTTCCAGCATCTGCCCGGCGTGTCACCGCTACCTGCGCTTCGAGCAGACCGCCGCGCAGCGGCCTGTTGCCCGCCTCTCGCCGCTGCACGTGGCGGGCACCATCCGGCACCCGAACGCCGGCGACCCCTGGGAATATTCCGTGGTGCTGTCGGTACGTGACGAGAATGGTACGGAGATCAGCCGCCAGGTGGTGGGCGTCGGCGCGTTGCGCCCGCATGAGCTGCGCACTTTCGACCTCGCGGTCGAGATTTTCTGCGCCAATCCGCCCGAGAAGAAGTAAGGCAAGCGGCGGGCTGCTGCGCCATGGTCCGGCGGGCGCGCGGAACGGCGCCTGCCCGGAAGCCGACGCCTACTCCTCGGGCGGCGGTTCGCCCGCGAACAACACCTCCGTGAAGCCGAAGGCACGCAGGTCGCGGATGCGCATCGGGTAGAGGATGCCGTCCAGGTGATCGCACTCGTGCTGCACGACCCGGGCGTGAAAGCCGCTGACCTCGCGCTCGATCGGTGAGCCGTGCTGATCGACGCCACGGTAGCCGAGGCTGCGATAACGGGGCACGAGCCCGCGCAGGCCGGGCACGCTGAGGCAGCCTTCCCAACCGTCTTCCGTCTCCGCCCCGCGCGGTGCAATCACCGGGTTCACCAGCACCGTGAAAGGCACTTCCTCGGCCTCGGGGTATCGCGGGTTCTTCTCCACGCCGAAGATCACCACCCGCAGCGGCACGCCGATCTGCGGGGCGGCGAGCCCCGCCCCGTCGAGTGCCCGCATCGTGTCGATCATGTCGCTAACCAAAGCGTCCAGGGCGGCGCCGAATTCGGTCACCGGCCCGGAGCGCTGCAGGAGGCGCGGGTCGCCCATCTTGAGAACCGGCCGCACCGGCATCAGGAGGGCATCCGTCCGCCGGCCCGGTCCGGTCCGGCCGTTTGTGCGCCGCGCGCGCCGAAGGAGCGGTACAGTAGCGCCGATTGCAGGGCGAGTCGGCGCAGCTTGCGTCCACCAACGGACAGGCGCAGAACGGCTGTCGCCGCGGGTGCGAGCGCGGCACCGGCGGCGAAACAGGCGAGCAGCCCCGCGGGCGTGGCAAGACGCGCGCCCATGCGCTCGCGCAGCAGCCGCCCGCTACGGGCCACCGAGGCGCGGTCCGCGCGCACCCTCTCCGCCAGGGCCTCGACCCGGCGCCGCTCGGCCCGCAGCGAGTGCTTCACGTCGGGGAGCGTTCGCCCAGCACGGCCGCGCGCAGCGCCGGCAACGTCAGCCGCGGGCTGAGGCGCATCGCGCCCCGCCATGCGAGCCAGGCGAACAGCGCCTGCACGGCCCCTAGCGCGAGCAACGCCTGTGGCCAGCTGAGTCCGGCCTGCACGCCGATCTGGGCGGCAGCCGCGATCACCAGTCCCCAGCCGGTCAGGGCGAGCGCGGCCGCTATGACCGCCAGTGCGAGTATCGTTACCGCGGTCATTGCGGCAAGCCGCAGCTCGGTGACCGCGAGTTCCGCCGTGTCGCGAGCCTGCGCGCGCGCCGCGCGCAATACCTCGCCGACGGCCGCCGTCACCGACTCCGGGTCGGGCTCCGTTATTGCATCCGTCGCGTTCATCGGCGTCGCAGCAGTGCGCTCAGGACGGCGCCGGCTGCGAAGGCCAGCGCCGCCGAGGTGAGCGGGTTCTCCTGGATGTAACCGGTAACCTTGCGCACCGTGGCATCGGCTTCCGCCGCCGTCTTCTCGCGCGCCTGGCGGGCGCGTTCGGCCGCGTGTTCCGCGGCATCACGCAGTTGTTCCTCGGCACGCGCCGCGCGTTCTGCCACGCGGTCCACCGTCTCGTGCGCTGCCTGGGTGACTTTTTCCGTGGTGCGATGTCGCTCTGCGTGTTCCATGGTGGGTCTCCTTTTTTGGTTGTCGGCCCCGCACTTTTTTGTTTTTCGCGCAAGCCCGTGGTGTGGATTCTACGCCCGCCGCGCGCGCCGCGGGCGCGGCAGGCGACCGGAGCGCAGCGCGGCAAGCTGACGAACACGAATATCGATGGCGTCGCCGTGGTTCTGCTTTCCTGTCTCGTGTACTGGTGAAGCGCCGGAGCCGTTTGGGCGACGGACGCCCTGAGACCTATACAGCCCTGTCGGCTGCGCGCAGGTGATTTCGTGGCTGCAGGTTTGCCGCCGCCCGGTCGGGCGCGGTTCAGGCAGCGGCCGGGCGCTGCCTGAAGCGGCCGATGATGCGGCGGGTCTCACCGCGTGCGCAAGCAATGCGCCGGGCGAGGGCGCGGCGACGCAGCGACGTGCCGAGGCGAAAGCTCGTTTTGGGAAGCGGCTGCACGGGCACTCTGCCGGTCGATTGAATCCTGTTCTTGTTGTCACCCCCTGTTGGAGGCGGGTGGCCGCGCAAAGGTAGTCGTTAATACATAGACTTATAGATTCTTTTTTACATTATCTGGCAATTTTGGGGAGCCCGGTCCGCCTCGTGGATAAGGCAGGACGAAAAGTTGGCGCTTGCGCACCGCTCCGCGACAGATGCATGCCAGCATTTCCGCGAAATTGATCGCCGCCGCTCGCGCAGCCTGGGGAAATGGGGACATTCCTGATCTCCCGCCCAGGTGACGGGGTCAGATCCAGGAAGCCTCAGGAAATCGGGAATGTCCCCATTTCCCGCAACCCCGGTGTCCAGGCTATAGCGCTTTCAGGATGCGTACGGCCTTGCCGGCGTCGGCAGGCTTGTCGAACGCGAAGTGCGCAATGCCGGATTCCCCCATCGCCGCAGCCGAGCAGCCTCGCAGGTTGATGCCAGCCTCGGCCAGCGCCCTGGTGACCCGTGCGAGCGCGCCGCGGCGGTTGGGCGCCTGCACCCGCACGGATTGCAGGCTGCGCGTCTTCTTGAACCCGGCCGCTTTCGCCGCCCGGATCTGCTTCGCGCCCTGCACGGGCGTGACGAACACCACGCCGCGCTTGCCCCTGTCGAGCCGGCGCGAGATCACGAACTGCAGGTTGACGCCGCCCTGGGCCAGGGCATCGAGCTTTTTCGCCAGTGCGCCGGGCTTGTCCTGCAGCCCCGCTGCCCACACGTCCACTCGGGAGATTCGCAGATTCGCCATGACCGATTCTCCTTTGCCTTTTCTTCTCTTTATTTCGCGCGGCCCGCTGCCACGGGGGTAACGACCGATGCCGTCAGAGCGAGTGCCGATCGCATCGGGCGCCTGTCCCGCTGCGCGGACCTGATTGACCGCCGCAGTATAGCGCCGTTCGGCAGCGCTCACGTCGGCTGGTTGCAGGAGATGCTGTGGCCGGAGAGATTGACTCGGAGCCGGGTACGGCTCCTCGCCCTTCGGGCGCCTGCGGCGTCCAAATTTGCTCTGCAAATTTGTGACTCGCGGCCGGGTACGGCTCCTCGCCCTTCGGGCGCCTGCGGCGTCCAAAATCGCTCTGCGATTTTGTCGCACTCCACGGGTTGGTAACGAACTTTCAGGACAAGAAAACGACGAAAGGGGCGCGAGGCCCCTTTGTCGTTTTCTGGCGCGCCCGGAGAGATTCGAACTCCCGACCCCCAAGTTCGTAGCCTGGTGCTCTATCCAACTGAGCTACGGGCGCGGCGCCGGAGTGAGTCTCACCGAAGTCGCAGCGTCAAATCGAGCGCCGGACTTCGGTGATTTCATTCCAGACAGCGGTGTCAGTATCGGCCGCCGCTTCTGAGAAGAGCGCGCATTCTACCCGCGGTGGCGGACGGCGCTCAATGGCCGCAGCGCCGGTTGGTAGTCAGCCATCGGCGCGCTCCGCCCCGATCGAGATCAATTGTCCGCCCACGGCGCTGACGCGCAGCCGCAGCGGATGGCAGCAGATGGAGCAGTCCTCGATGTAGTCCTGCTCGTCGACCGACAGGTCGAGCGCGAGCGAGATGGTTTCCCAGCAGTAGGGACAGGTGATCTCGGCCTCGTCGCGCATGGTCAGAAGACGTTGCGGCGCTGCCGTATTTCGGCGAACACCTCGACGGCGTCTGCCTCGGGCAGGCCGACCGCGGCCTTTAGCGCAGGGTCCTCCACGCGCAGGAACGGGTTCGTCTGTCGCTCGCGCCCGATGGTGGTCGGCACCGTCGGCAGTCCCATGGCGCGCAGCCGGTCGACCTCGGCGGCGCGCCGCGCGAGCTCCTCGTTGTCCGGGTCCACGGTCAGGGCGAAGCGGGCGTTTTTCTGCGTGTACTCGTGCGCGCAGTAGACGCGCGTGTCGTCGGGAAGGCGCAGCAGCTTCTGCAGCGAGTCCCACATCTGCGCCGGCGTTCCCTCGAACAGCCGCCCGCAGCCCATGGCGAACAGCGTGTCGCCGACGAAGGCGACCTTGTCGTCGGCGAAGACGTAGACGATATGCCCGCGCGTGTGGCCGGGCGTGTCGAACACCGTCGCGCGGCGCGTGCCTAGTTCGAAGCTCTCGCCGTCGCCTAGCGCAACGTCGATGCCGGGAATGCGGGCGACGTCCGCCCTCGGTCCCACGATGCGGCAGCCGGTTTCACGCTTGAGCTCGAGGTTGCCGCCGGCGTGGTCCGCATGGTGATGGGTATTGAGGATGAAGTCGAGCTTCCAGCCCTTCGCCGCGAGCGCCTTGCGGATCGCGTCTGCCGAGGGCGTATCGATCGCGGCGGTCAGCCCGCTCGCGCGGTCGTGCGCGAGGTAGCCGTAGTTGTCCTCCAGGCACGGGAACTGGTGAACCTCCAGCCCGGCGGGTTCGTTGCGGGAGGAAATCATCGCCACGTCATTTCTCCAGCAGCCGCGGGACGAGTTCGACGAAGTTGCACGGCCGCGTGCGGTAGTCGAGCTGCTTCAGCAGGATACGGTCCCAGCCGGTGGCGCAGGCGCCGGTGGAGCCGGGCAGGCAGAAGATGAAGGTGCCGTTGGCGACACCGCCCAGGCAACGCGACTGCAGCGTCGAGGTGCCGATTTCCTCGAGCGAGAAGGAGCGAAACAGCTCGCCGAAGCCGCTGATCTCCTTGTCGAGCAACGGCATGATCGCTTCGGGGGTGCCGTCGCGGCCGGTGAGGCCGGTGCCGCCCGTCGTGATGATCGCCTGCACCTCGGGGTCGGCGATCCAGGCCGACACGGTGGCGCGGATGCGATAGCGGTCATCGCGCTCGATTGCCCTCGCGGCCACACGATGCCCGGCCGCGCGGACGCGCGCGGCCAGCAACTCGCCGGACGTGTCCGTCTCCTCCGTGCGGGTGTCGGAGACCGTCAGCACGGCGATGCCGAGGGGAATGAATTCACGGTCCTTCTTGTCGTCGTGTGCCACGCGGTTCTCCGCAGTCCCAGGTTCAGGCGGCGTCGCCGCCGGCGCGGCGGAACTGATCGCGCAGGAACTCGGCGAAGTGGTGACAGGCGTCGGTGGTGGTGAACACGCCGGCGAGCTTGCCTTCGCGCGTCACGATCGCCGAGCCGAGCTGCTGCAGCGCCATGTGGTGCAGTACCTCGTCGAGGCGCGTGTCGAGGTCGACGATATAGGCGTCACGCACCATCGCATCCCGCACCCGGACCTGCTTTTCCGGCGGATAGGCGAAATCCGGCCCGAGCACGAGCTTGATGTCGCGGTCGGACACCATGCCGATGAGCTGCCCCTGCTCGGTGACCGGCAGGTGGCGGATACGGTGTTCGCGCATGAACTCCCGCGCCTGGTCTACGGTGGCGTCAGCCTCCACGGAATAGGGGAACGGCGTCATGACGGCCTTGATGGCGGGGATCCGTCTCATGCCGGCAATTCTACCCGAGGCGCCGCGCAGGGGTCGTGCCGCGACCGCGCTCGGGGCGCGGGGCGAATATTGTTCGCCATCCGGGAAACGGCTACGGTAGGCACGGCCATGTTCAGCCTGCCCTGCGGATCCGTCTCATGAGCCCGACCGCATCCCGATCGCTGCCCGATCTCGAGGCCCTGTGGATGCCGTTCACGCCGAACCGCCAGTTCAAGCGCGACCCGCGCCTGCTGGTCGCCGCGCAGGGCATGTATTACACGAGCCACGACGGCCGTCGCATCCTCGATGGCATCGCGGGCCTGTGGTGCTGCAATGCCGGGCATTGCCATCCGAAAATCGTCGCCGCCGTGCGCGATCAGGTCGGCCGACTCGACTACGCCACCGCGTTCAACCTCGGCCATCCGGCGGCATTCGAACTCGCCGGCAGACTCGCGGCGCTGGCACCTGGTCCGCTCGATTACGCGTTCTTCGTCAACTCGGGCTCGGAGGCGGTCGACACCGCGCTCAAGATCGCGCTTGGCTACCACCGCGTGCGCGGCGAGGCGGCGCGCACCCGTTTCATCGGCCGCGAGCGCGGCTATCACGGCGTGGGTTTCGGCGGCATCTCGGTGGGTGGCATCGTCTCGAACCGGCGCATGTTCAGCTCGGCCATGCTGCCCGGGGTGGACCATCTGCCGCACACGCTCGATCTCGAGCACAACGCATACAGCCGCGGGCAGCCCGCCCGGGGAGCGCACCTGGCCGACGAACTCGAGCGCATCGTGGCGCTGCACGATCCCTCGACGATCGCGGCGGTGATCGTCGAGCCGGTCGCCGGATCTGCCGGTGTGCTGCCGCCGCCGCAGGGTTACCTCGAGCGGTTGCGCTCGATCTGCGACCGCCACGGGATCCTGCTCATCTTCGATGAGGTCATCACCGCTTTCGGACGCACCGGTGAGAGCTTCGCCGCGCGCACCTTCGGCGTGCAGCCGGACCTCGTCACGGTGGCGAAGGGCGTCACCAGCGGCGTCGTGCCGATGGGCGCCGTGCTGGTCGACCGGCGCATTTACGAGGAGTTCATGTGCGGGCCGGATTTCGCGGTGGAGTTCTTCCACGGCTACACCTATTCCGGTCATCCGCTGGCGAGCGCGGCAGCTCTGGCGGCGCTCGACGTTTACGAGGAGGAAGGCTTGTTCGAGCGCGCTCGCTCGCTCGCACCGGCGTTCGCCGACGCGCTGCACTCGCTGAAGGGCGCACGCCACGTGATCGATATCCGCAACCTCGGGCTGATGGGGGCGGTCGAGCTGGAGTCCCGCGCCGGGCAGCCGACGCAGCGTGCGCTCGACGTCTTTCGCCGCTGCTTCGACGCCGGCGTGCTGGTGCGCACCACGGGTGACACGATCGCCCTCACGCCGCCGCTGATCGTCTCCGAGAGCGAGATCGCGCAGATCGTGGACACGCTGCGCGACGCGCTGCAGGCGGCCGATTGAGCGGCCCCGTGCAACGGCCCGCCCCGTTGAGCGAAGTGCGCAAGACGATCCCGCACTGGATCGCAGGACGCGCCGTTGCCGCGGGCAGCCGCCACGGCGAGGTGTTCGATCCGGCGAGTGGCGAGGTGACGGGCCGTGTCCCCTACGCGGACGCCGCGCTGGTCGGCTCCGCCGTCGCCGCGGCGAGCGCGGCCTTTCCGGCCTGGCGCGCCATGCCGGCCGTTGCGCGCGCACGGGTGATGTTCCGCTTCAAGGCGCTGCTCGAGCAGCGCCGCGACGAGCTTGCCCGCCTCATCACCGCCGAGCACGGCAAGACGCTCGCAGATGCCGCCGGCTCCCTGCAGCGGGGGCTGGAGGTGGTGGAGTTCGCCTGCGGCATTCCGCATCTTGCCAAGGGCGAGTTCAGCCGCGACGTCGGCGCCGGCATTGACTGCGCCTCGATGCGCGAGCCGCTCGGTGTGTGCGCGGGCGTGAGCCCGTTCAACTTCCCGGCCATGGTGCCTCTGTGGATGTTCCCGCTGGCGATCGCCTGCGGCAATACCTTCATCATGAAACCGTCCGAGCGCGACCCGTCGTGCGCAGTGCGGTTCGCCGAACTGCTCGGCGAGGCGGGACTGCCGGCGGGAGTCTTCAACGTTGTGCACGGCGACCGCGAAGCGGTGGATGCATTGCTCGAGCACCCGGGCATTGCCGCAGTGAGTTTCGTCGGGTCCACGGCGGTGGCCAGACACGTCTACGAACGCTCGGCCGCCGCGGGCCGGCGGGTGCAGGCGCTCGGCGGCGCCAAGAACCACATGGTCGTCCTGCCGGACGCCGACATGGAACAGGCGGCCACGGCGCTGATGGGGGCGGCCTACGGCTCGGCCGGTGAGCGCTGCATGGCGATTTCCGTCGCGGTGGCGGTCGGCGAGGCGGGCGACCGCCTGCGCGACGCGCTCCTGCTGCGCATCGCCCGGCTGCGCGTGGGTCCGGGCACGGACCCCGCGAGCGACATGGGCCCGCTGATCACCGCCGCGCACCGCGACCGCGTGCGCGGCTACGTCGAGGCCGGCATCGCCGAGGGAGCGGAACTAGTCGCCGACGGGCGCGACTGCCGCGTGGCGGGTCACGAGCGCGGGTTTTTCTTCGGTCCGACGCTGTTCGACCGGGTCGCCACCTCGATGCGCATCTGGCGCGAGGAGATTTTCGGGCCGGTGCTCTGCCTCGTTCGCGTCGCGACCGCGGAGGAGGCACTCGCGGTGGTGAATGCCCACGAGTACGCCAACGGGGCGGCGATCTTCACCGGCAGCGGGCGCGCGGCGCGGGATTTCGCCACGCGCGTAGACGCCGGCATGGTCGGCGTGAACGTTGCCATTCCGGTGCCGATGGCGTTTTTCAGCTTCGGCGGCAACAAGCATTCGCTCTTCGGCGACAGCAACGTGCACGGCAGCGAGGGCGTGCGCTTCTACACCCGGCTGCGGACCGTGACCACGCGCTGGCCGGCCGGTCAGGACGAAAGCGTCGGCTTCTCGATGCCGACTCCGGGCAGTTGAGCCCGGCTGCCCCGGCGAAGGAGAAAATATCATGCGTATCGGTGGACCGAAGGAGATCAAGAAGGACGAATACCGCGTGGGCCTGACCCCCACGAGCGTGCGGGAACTCGCCGCGCGCGGTCATGAGGTGCTGATCGAGACCGGCGCCGGTGGCGGCATCGGCATGACCGACGAGCACTACCGGCGCGCGGGGGCGCGTATCGCAGGGTCCGCCGCGGAGGTCTGGGCGTTCGCCGACATGATCGTCAAGGTTAAGGAGCCCCAGTCGCAGGAGTTCCCGATGATGCGCAAGGGGCAGGTGCTGTTCACCTATCTCCACCTCGCGCCCGACCCGGAGCAGACCAAGCAGCTGCTCGCCGCCGACGTGGTCGGCATCGCCTACGAGACCGTCACCGGGCCGAACCGCACGTTGCCGCTGCTCTCGCCGATGAGCGAAGTGGCGGGCCGCATGGCGGTGCAGGCCGGAGCGCACTGCCTCGAGCGCGAGGCGGGCGGGGCAGGCATTCTGCTCGGCGGCGTGCCGGGCGTGAAGGCGGCCAACGTCGTGGTGATCGGCGGCGGCGTGGTCGGCACCAACGCCATCCGCGTCGCCATGGGCATGGAAGCGCAGGTCACCGTCATCGACCGCTCGCTGCCGCGGCTGAAGGAACTCGATTTCCAGTTCGGCGGGCGGCTGAACACCATCTACTCGACTGTCGAGGCGATCGAGCAGTACGTGGCCGACGCGGATCTGGTCATCGGCGCCGTGCTGGTACCCGGCGCGGAGGCACCGACGCTGGTGACGCGCGAGATGTTGAAGGCGATGCGCCCGGGCTCAGTGCTGGTGGATGTCGCGATCGACCAGGGCGGCTGCTTCGAGACCAGCCGGCCGACCACGCATTCGAGCCCGACTTATGTCGACGAGCGGGTGGTGCATTACTGCGTTGCCAACATGCCGGGCGCCGTGCCGCGCACGTCCACCTTTGCGCTCAACAACGCCACGCTGCCTTACACCCTGGCACTCGCCGACAAGGGCTACCGCAATGCGCTGCTGGATGACCCGCACCTGCTCTCAGGCCTCAACGTCCATCGCGGGGCGCTGACCTGCGAGGCAGTGGCGACCGCCCTCGAGCGTGCCTACACGCCGGCGGAGAAGGCCCTGAAGTAGGGCGGGGCTCACCGGTCCCACGGCGTCTGCGCACGCCCGATCGCCCAGCGCGGCTGCGGCCCGCGCGGACTGCGGACACGCCCAGGGAAGTCCAGTCGCGGACGTGCCGGCGAGAAATTCGCGGCGCCAGGCGGTCCCCGACGAGTCGCTCGTGCCGGCACTCTGCCCGAGCCGAGCATCGATGCGTACTCCGATGGCGCAGGACTCTGTGGCGTCGTGCCCGAGGGTGTCGACCCGCGCCGCTGCCGCGGTCAAGGCGCGCTCGCGCCGACACATTGATGTTGACGCCAAGACTTGATGATTGTCGGCTGGCGGCGCATAAATGGGGCGTGTCAGTGATCCCGGGTGGCCCGATGGCCGCACGGGCGGATGGCCGCCTTACGCCGCCGGCGGAACCTTGGATCGTCGCTGACCCGGAAGCAGTCCGACTCATACTCGCGGAGGTAATAATCATGAAAATCAAGGCTTGGGACCCGTTTCGTGACATCGATGAGCTGTTCGGTGACTACCTGCCGTCGGAGCGGCTCGGTCTGGGCAGGTTGTTGCGTCGTACCGGTGAGGCCATCGACTGGCGGCCGGCAGCGGATCTTTCGGAAACGAACACCGAGTACGTCATCCGCGCCGATCTGCCCGGGGTGAAGAAAGACGACGTCAACATCACGCTGAGCGACGGCATGCTCACGCTGTCGGGCGAGCGCAAGGAAGAGAAGAAGGAGAAAAGCGAAAACGAGATCCGGGTGGAGCGCTTCGTCGGCTCGTTCTCGCGCCGCTTCAGCCTGCCTGAGGACGCTGATTCGGCGGCGATCAAGGCAAAGGCGGACAACGGCTCGCTCACCATCCATATCCCCAAGAAGAAAGGCGCGACGAAGGCTGCGGAAGTGCGCATCCCCATCAGTTAGGCGCGGGCCCGTGAAAATGGGGACATTCCTGATTTCCTGCTCGCGCGGGCTGCTTGCTGACGTTCGCTCGCAAAACCGCCGCTGCCCGGGGCGGGAAATCAGGAATGTCCCCATTTTCTCTCTGGCCGGACACGAGCGAGCGAAACGGAGATCGTGGTCATGACGTACAAGCAGGTTCTGTTCCGGTCGGACGCCCGCGAGAAGGTGCTGCGTGGTGTGACCCAGCTGGCCGATGCGGTGCGCATCACGCTCGGTCCGAAGTCCAAGTCGGTGCTGATCCAGAAGCAGTGGGGCGCACCGATCGTCTGCAACGACGGTGTGGCGATCGCCAAGGAATTCAGTCTCAAGGACCCGGACGAGAATCTCGGTGCGCAGATGCTGCGGCAGGCCGCCGAGAAGACCGGCGACCTCGTCGGCGACGGCACCAGCACGTCGACCGTGATCGCCCATGCGATCTTCGCCGAGGGCGTGCGCAACGTGGCTGCCGGAGCGAGCGCGGTGGACATCAAGCGCGGGCTGGATCGCGCCTTCCGGGTGGCGGTGGACGCGCTGCACGGAATTTCGCGCAAGGTCAGCACGCGCCTGGAGAAGTCGCAGGTCGCGACCATCTCCGCGCACAACGATCCGGCGATAGGCGAGCTGGTCGCCGAGGCCATGGAGAAGGTCGGCGGCGAGGGCGTTATCACGGTCGAGGAGTCGAAGACCACCGAGACCCTGCTCGAGGTGGTGGAGGGGCTGCAGTTCGACCGCGGCTACATGTCGCCTTACTTCGTCACCAACGCCGAAAAGATGGAAGCGGTGCTGGAGGATCCGTTCGTGCTGCTGACGGACCGCAAGATCAACCTGGTGAAAGATCTCCTGCCGCTGCTCGAGCAGGTGGCCAAGTCCGGC
Source organism: uncultured Chromatiaceae bacterium (assembly GCA_964522655.1). Lineage (GTDB taxonomy): Bacteria > Pseudomonadota > Gammaproteobacteria > Steroidobacterales > QUBU01. The sequence goes on from CAZFWB010000014.1 coordinate 24,740, forward strand.
AAGCCGATCGCGGTCATCGCCGAGGACGTCGAAGGTGAGGCGCTCGCCACGCTGATTGTCAACCAGATCCGCGGTGTCCTGCGCGCGGTGGCGGCCAAGGCGCCCGGCTTCGGCGATCGGCGCAAGGCGATGCTGGAGGACATCGCGGTGGTGACGGGCGGCCGCGTGATCTCCGAGGAAGTCGGTCTGCGGCTGGAGGACGCAGGCCTCGAGCAGCTCGGGCGCGCCAAGCGGATCGTCGCCGACAAAGACACCACCACGATCATCGGCGGGCTCGGCGAGCGCAAGGCGATCGAGGCGCGCATGCAGCAGATCCGCCACGAGATCGAGAAGACGACCAGCGACTACGACCGGGAGAAGCTCGAGGAACGGCTCGCCAAGCTCTCCGGCGGTGTGGCGGTGATCCGGGTTGGCGCGCCTGCCGAGTCGGAGATGAAGGCGAAGAAGGACGCCCTCGACGATGCGATCAGTGCCACCAAGGCGGCGGTGGAGGAGGGCATTGTTCCGGGCGGCGGGCTGGCGCTCCTGCGGGCCACGCGCGCTATCGAGGCAGAAGAGGCGAAGTGCGACGGCGACGAGCGCACCGGCATGCAGATTCTGCGCCGCGCGCTGGAATCGCCGACGCGACAGCTTGCCGAGAACTCGGCCGCCGATGGCGGCGTCGTCGTCAATCGCATGCTGACCGAAACCGGCAATGTCGGTTTCGACGCTGCCACCAAGCAATACGTCGACCTCTACGAGGCGGGGATCGTCGATCCGACCAAGGTGGTGCGCATTGCGCTGGAAAATGCGGTCTCCGTCGCCAGCATCCTGCTGCTGACGGAAGCCACCATGACGGAGGTCCCGGAAGAGCACCGCAAGGCCGGGGCCGACCTCGGCGGCGAAAGAGAGATCTAGCGGCATCCGGCTGCTGGGGTCAGGTCAGGCTGCTTCACCGGCATAACCGGATCGGCCCGGCCCGGAGCGCGTCCCCGAAAATCGACGAACAGCCAAAAAATTTGCGCGACTGCGGACGGGCGCAGGCGTATTCTCCGAATGGTTTATGGCGAGAGACCGCAACCTGCTGCGACTTGCCGGCTTTGCCGCGCTGTTCGTCGGCCTGGCCGTCGCCATCATCCTGCTCGCTTCCGCAGGCGTTATCCCGGGGCCGATGGCCCTGCTGATGCTGGTCGCGCTCGTCGGGCTTTATCTCGGTTTCGGCGTCCTCATCGCCGTTTACCGGTTCGTCGCCCGGCTCGAGTAAGTCGCGGCGCTTCGCCTCTTCACCTCTTCACCGATACCCTTCTGCCTGCAGGCGAAATAGCTTCGCGTAGAGGCCGTCAGCGACGAGCAGCTCGTCGTGCGTGCCGTACTCGCTGATGCGGCCGTGCTCGATCACTGCGATGTGGTCGGCCTGGCGCACGGTGGAAAAGCGGTGCGAGATCAGGATCGAGATCCGGCCGCGGGTGTGTTGCTTGAAATAGGCGAACAGTTCCGCCTCCGCGCCGGCGTCCATCGAGGCGGTGGGTTCGTCGAGTACGAGAATGTCGGCGCAGCTGCGCATGAATGCGCGCGAGAGCGCCATCTTCTGCCATTGGCCGGTGGAGAGTTCCTTGCCGCCCTTGAACCAGCTGCCGAGCTGTGTGGCGAAGCGTCTCTCCAGGCGCTCGATGAACGGCATTGCCATGCCCTTGCGCGCGGAGTCCGCCCAGCGCTCCTCGTCGGTGAAGGCGCTGACGTCGCCGGCGCCAATGTTTTCGCCGACCGTGAACTGGTACTTGTTGAAGTCCTGGAAGATCACGCCGATCTGCCGGCGCAGCGCCTGCGGTTCCCACTCGCGGACGTCGAGACCGTGCACCAGCACCCGCCCTGAATCCGGTTGATATAAACCACACAAGAGCTTGATTAAAGTCGACTTACCAGCGCCGTTTTCGCCTACCAGGGCGAGGCTCTCGCCGGGGCGGATGTGCAGATCGACGTCGCAGAGCGCCGGCATCGCCGCGCCCGGATAGGTGAAGGAGACGTGCTCGAAGCGCACGCCGTCGGCCGGGTCGGGCCCCTGCGCGCCCGTGCCCCAACCGTAGGTGGGGGCCTGCTCGAGGTATTCGTACAGGTTGGTGAGATAGAGATTGTCCTCGTACATGCCGCCGATGGAACCCAGGCTTGCGGAAACCGCCGCCTGGCCCTGGCGAAACAGCACGAGGTACATGGTCATCTCGCCGATGGTGATCGCGGCGCCCACGGCGGCGATGGCGATCCACGCGTAGGCGCCGTAGAGCGCGCCGGTGCCGATCAGCGCGAGCAGCATGCCCCAGGTCTCGCGCCGCAGGGTGAGCGCGCGGTCCTCGCGGTAGATCTTGTCAAAAATCGCGCGGTAGCGCTCGAGCAGCATCGGCCCGAGCTGGAAGAGCTGTACCTCCTTGGCGTGGTCCTCGCGCGACATCACGATCTCGAGATAGTTCTGCATCCGCGCCTCCGGCGCGCGCATGCGAAAGAGCCGGAACGCGTCGCCGGAGAACTTGGTTTCTGCGAGGAAGGCAGGCAGCCCTGCGAGCGCCAGAAGCACCAGCGCCCACGGGGAGAATTGCGCGATCAGCACGCTGAAGCTCGCCAGCGCCACGAGTTGCTGGAACAGCGCGAAGGTGCGCATGACGAGCGACAGCGGCCGGCTGGAGGCCTCGCGGCGCGCGCGTTGCAGCTTGTCGTAGAACTCAGCGTCCTCGAACTGCGTGAGATCGAGCGTGAGCGCCTTCTGCAGGATCATTTCGTTGACGCGGTAGCCGAGCTGGGCGCGCAGCAGCGCCTGGCAGGCATTGATCCCGCGCTGCGCGCCGCCGAGCAGCGCGATCACCACGCCCTCGAACGCGACCAGTTCGAGGACTCCCTCGTACTCGGGGGCGGCGCCGGCGCCGACCGCGCCCACCTGCGCGACGACCGCGTCCACTACCAGTTTCCCGATCCAGGCGGCCACCGCGGGCAGCACGCCGGCGGCGACGGTGAGCCCGGCGAGCAGCACGGCGAGCCGCCGGTTGGTCGACCAGACGAGTTCCACCGCGCGCCGGGTGTACCTGAGCACCGCGGCGTTGCGCAGCAGCTCCTCCAGCCATCCTTTCGAGGGTGGCGTCTGGATGCCGGAGCCCTGGGCGTGGGGCGGGAGCTGAGTCTGGGGCGTGGCCATGGGAGGGTTACCGGCGGCGGTGAGCCGCCACGGGGCCGGCAGTGACGATGAGGCAGATCTCGTCTCGGGTCGTTCGGCCGGGCACATCCATGAGCATCGCGCGATTATAGGGCGAATGGGGGACATTCCCGGTTTCTGGTCCGCGCGGGAAACCTGCTGCGGGGGTCGCCGGCAGGTTGCGTCGCACTTGACGGAAAATCAGAAATGTCCCGCCATTCGCACCCCGTTAATGTATTTGTCAGGTCGGGGCCGGAGAATGCTCGAATGGCAACGCGGGTCGCTTGATGTACCTCCTGCTGGTGGAAGACGACCTCAATCTCGGCAATGCGCTGCGCAAGCTGCTGCGCGAGCAGTTCAACGTCGACTGGGTCCGTAACCTGGCTTCCGCGCGAAGCCGTTTTGCCGCCGCCGAATACGACGTCGTTCTGCTCGATCTCGGTCTGCCGGACGGCGACGGGGTGCAGTGGCTCGAGGCGATGCGGACCGAGGGCTGCCAGACGCCGGTCCTGATCCTCTCGGCCAGGGACCGGCTGGACGACCGGGTAAAGGGCCTCGACACCGGGGCGGACGATTACCTGGTCAAGCCATTCGAGCCCGAGGAGCTGCTGGCCCGGATCCGCGCGCTGCTGCGACGGAAGGCGGGCACGGCGCAACCGCGCTTCTCGGCCGGCGCTCTCAGCTACGCGCCGGACGCGCAGCAGTTTTACCTCGATGACCGGCCGCTCAGCCTGTCGCCCCAGGAGCGCAGCCTCCTGGCGGTGCTCATCCAGGCCGGCGAAAAGCCGGTGAGCCGCGAACGGCTGCTGCAGCAGCTCTACGGCCTGGGCGAGGGCGTGGATTCCAATACTCTCGAGGTTCGCATCCATGCGTTGCGCAGGCAGCTCGGCAGGGAGCGGATCGAGACCGTGCGTGGCATCGGCTACAGACTGGTGGCGCGGTGAGAATCCGCCTGTCGCATCTGGCGGCATTGCTGGCCGTGACCATGGTGGTCACGGCCGTGGCCGGCGTGGTGGCGACTTACCGGGAAGCGGGTGACGAGCTGCGCGACGTGCTCGATGACGATCTGGAGAGCCAGGGCCGCCTGCTCGCGCGGCTGCTGGCGGCGGAACCGGGGGAGCTTTCGGCCGACGGTCTCACCGTACTGCTCCGTAAGACCTTCAAGCCCGACGAGGAAGACACGCTCTGGGTGAACGTCTACGACACCGCAGCCGGTCGATTCGCCAGCAATCTACCCCACGATCTGCCGCTCGAGGATTCGCGTAACCGTGAAGTGCGGCTGACGCTTGGCGGTCATGCCTGGGAAGGATTCCAGAGTCGCGAGGGAGACCTGGTGGTGCAGCTCCTGCGCCGCGCCGATCGCTACGGCGACGTGGGCGAGGAGATCCTCGAGGAGATCACCATGCCGGTGCTCGTCGGCGGCGCAGTCAACCTGGCCCTGCTCGCCGGACTGATCGGGCTGTCGTTGTGGCCCATCACGCGCCTGGCGCGCGAGATCGAGAGCCGCAACGCCGATTCGCTCGCGCCGGTGACGCTCCCGACGCTGGCCGCAGAGATCGCGGTGCTGCGCGATACGCTGAACAGCATGATGGCCAGCGTGGACACAGCATTGAAGCGCGAGCGGCAATTCGCGAGCGACGTGGCGCACGAGCTGCGCACGCCGCTGACGACGCTCAAGCTCGAACTCGCCGGCGACGAACTCGATCGCGATGCGCTGAAGGCCGAGGTGGATCGGCTGACGCGGCTCGTCGAGCAGTTACTGATCCTGGCACGACTCGAGCAGGGACGATGGCAGTCGGCATTCGCTCCCGTCGAACTGGACGCGCTCTACGAGCGAGAGATCGGCCGTTTCGCCACTCGCCTGCAACGCGCGGGGATGACTCTGCGCAGGGAGCTCAGCCCGGTAATGGTAAACGGCGAGGCGACGCTGTTGCAGGCCCTGCTGCAGAATCTGCTCAACAACGTGCTGCGCCATTGCCCGCGCGGGACGAGTGTCGTGGTGCGTCTGCACCGGGCAGCCGGAGTCGCGATGCTGGAAGTCGCCGATACCGGAGCGGGCATTCCCGAGGAGCAGCGCCGGCAGTTGCACCAGGGTTTCACGCACTTCGACAGCCGCAGCGAGGGGCTCGGCATCGGGCTCGCCATCTGCCAGCGGATTGCGCAGGTCCATGGCGCAACGCTGGAGTTTCTCGCCAACGAAGACGGCGCGCCGGGCCTGCGGGTGCGGGTCAGCTTCGTGCAGTAAGGTAACTGTAATGCGACATCGGCAAGACTGCATGTGTCCCGTCACTGACACTGGAGATCTGCGATGAAACTGATTTCTGCATTGACTGGCGCCGCTCTTGCCATTGGCGCGCTCGCTGCCGCGGCCGAAGAACCCGCATCGGGCGGGTTCAGGGGCCCTGACAACCTGCAACTCGTGACCGCCACCGAGGTGAGCCAGCTCCGCGACGACACCGCGGTCAAGCTGCAGGGCTACATCGTCAGGGCGCTGGGCGACGAGAAGTACGAGTTCAAGGACGACACGGGCACGCTCGTCGTGGAGATCGACAACGAAGACTGGAACGGCGTCGAAGCGACACCCGAGACCCGAATCGAGCTGCGTGGGGAAATCGACAAGGAGTGGAACAAGACCGAGGTGGACGTCGACAGCGTCCGGCTGGCGTCGTGACGGGCGCCGGCTCCCGGCCGGAGTTGCGGCTATACCGGGTCTGGGACCCGGTACAGCGCATCTTCCACTGGCTCAATGTCGCGTGCGTGGCGGCCCTGGTGGCCGTCGGCACGACGATTCTGTGGGGCGCGGAACTCGGCGTATCGGCCGACGGCAAGATCCTGCTGAAGACGGTCCACGTGTGGGTGGGCTACGTATTCGCGGCAAATCTCGTTGTACGACTCCTCTGGGCATTCGTGGGCAGTCCCTTCAGCCGCTGGCGAGCTATCCTGCCGGTCGGCAGGGGGTATCTGCGGTCGCTGCGCGACTACACGGTCGGACTGGTCACGGGCCGCGCGCCGCGTTACCTCGGCCACAACCCGCTGGGACGCATCATGGTCACGCTGCTCCTGCTGCTGATGACCGTGCAGGCGGTCAGCGGACTGGTGCTCGCCGGCACGGATATCTATTACCCGCCGCTCGGTGCCTGGGTGGCCGCATGGGTGGCGGCGCCGGGGGTGGATCCGACCACGCTCGTCCCCGGCGACAAGACCTTCGTCGATGCGGCTGCCTGGGCCGAGATGCGCGCCTTCCGCGAGCCGTTCATCGAGACCCACGAAATCGTCTACTTCATCGTGCTCGGCGCCGTCGCCCTGCACGTCATCGGCGTCGTCGTGGGCGAGCTGCGCGAAGGCGGTGGCCTCATTTCCGCGATGTTCAGCGGGCGCAAGGCCCTCGATGCGTCGCCCGTCGATCGGCGGTGAGGGGGCGCCCGTCTGCACAGGGTTAAGTCGTCAGCCCGGTCCAGGGCATCCGGCGTAGGATCGAGGCTGGCGACGGGAAGGACGAGCCGACCATGTGCCAGCGAACTCTCTTGGCCATTGCCCTCAGCCTGGTCGCGGCCACGGCGCCTGCGCAACCGGGCGGCCGGCTGTCGGGCGGGCCTGAAAAGCAGCCGTACCACGACGCTAGCCTCGGATTCACCTGGGCTCCGCAATTCAGCTCGGCCGACGCCGGAGACAACCGCATCGAGGTGCTGTGGTGGACCTACGCGGATCCGGCATCGGCGTACCGCAGCGACATTACGTACCTGTCGGCGGTGGTCAGCATGCTGCCGGATTCGAGTGGTCTCGAATGGAATCTCACCTTTTTCGACGCGACGTCACCGACGCCCGACTTCACCGCCTACGACGTGCTCGTGATAGAGAGCGGCGAGGCGTTCCGCACGGGCGCGCCCGGTGGACCCCTGGCAACGCCCGACTACAGCGGAATTCTCGCCAACAAGGCGTCGATAGAGGCCGCGCGCGGCGACCGCACGTTCCTCTCCGGTGCGGACGCGGACTTCCACGCGATCCGCGGCGATACCGGCAACGTGCCCGACGGCGAGGGTGGCACCTGCTCGGTCCCGTTGACCGCGCCGGATTGCTGGGACGGCGCGCTCGGGCATCTCGTCAACGCGATCAACTGGGCCGGCAGCGGCGAGGGCCTCGGTATCGTCTCGCTGGTCGCGGCGGAGTTCTCCGGGTCCGAGTGGTGGCTGCACCCGGATTCCTTCCTGCGCGCGGAGCTCGACGGCTACCTCACGATCTTCGGGCCGGGTACCCGCGAGAACGTGGTGGCCATTCCCGCGGCGGCAGCCGGGCTGCCCGTCAGTGCGGGCCTGACCTCGCTCGGTCTCTCGGACTGGGACCAGTCCTTCCACGCCGGCTTCTCGCACGCGCTGCCCGGTTACACGCCGATCGTGGACGCCACCGGCCACCCGGGCACCGCGGTGGCGATTGCGAGCGCGGCGACGGCCGGTGGAGGAACGATCGGCGACGAAGTGCCGGACAGCGACGGCGACGGCCGCGCCGATGCCACCGACAACTGCACGCTCGCGCCGAACGGTCCGTTGATGCGCGACGCCGGCGGTCACAGCCAGCACGACGCCGACGG
>CAZFWB010000015.1:0-7363 GCA_964522655.1 uncultured Chromatiaceae bacterium
GCCGCGGCGCGCGCGTTCTGCTCGAGACATCGCCGCCGCTTGGTGCCGGGTATCGCCACCACCTGCTCGCCCTGCGCGAGCACCCAGGCCAGCGCCAGTTCGGACGGTGAGCACCCGATGCGCGCGGCGAGCGCGCGCAGCCTGCGTGCGAACTCGAGGTTGCGCGGCAGGTGTTGCGCCGCGAACCGCGGGAACAACCGACGTGTATCTTCCGCCGCGAGGTCCGTGAGCGCGGTGATGGTGCCGGCAAGGAAGCCCCTGCCGAGCGGGCTGTAGGCGACGAAGCTGACGCCGAGCTCGGCGCAGGCATCGAGCGCGGCGCGCGCCGGCAACTGCGTCCACAGCGACAACTCGCTCTGCAAAGCAGCCACCTCATGGATGGCGTGCGCGCGACGCAGCGTACCGGGGCTCGCCTCGGAAAGCCCGACATGACGAACCTTGCCGGACTTGACCAGGCCCGCCATGGCCAGCATGGACTCCTCGACCGGGACGCTACGATCGATGCGGTGCAGGTATAACAGGTCGATGCGATCCGTCTGCAGCCGCGCGAGGCTCTCCTCGCAGGAGCGCCTGATCGTCTCCGGGCGGCAATCGACGCCCGGGCGCCCGTCCGCGCCGCGTTCCATGCCGCATTTCGTGGCGAGAAAGACCCGCTCGCGCCGTCCCCCGCGCAGCCACCGGCCCAGGAATCGCTCGCTGTCGCCGTTCTGGTAGACAGCAGCCGTATCGAGGTGGGTACACCCAAGTTCCAGGGCGCGGTCCAGCGTCGCGGTGGCCTCGGCGTCGTCGCGCTCGCCATACCAGCCAACCATGCCCATGCAGCCGAGGCCGATTGCGGGCAGTAATTCTCCGGTTCGTCCGAGCGCTCTCTGCAGCATAGGCAGTACTTGGCATGAGATCCCGGGCGAGGATAACACCCGGACCGGGCAAGGCGGCTGAGTTGCCTCGCGGCGTTTTGCCTCATTGCCGCCTCCGCCTGGCGCGACGAGTCCTCGTATACTCGCTCCGCCCGGCCGTGCTAGGAGCCCGCCATGTCGTTGTGGTCCCGAACTCTTTTCTTGATTGCAGGCATAAGCCTGACGGTCGCCGCAGCATTGAGCGCCTACGGCTTCCATGGCCTGCCCGGCAAGGTGCCCGATGCGAAGCTCGCCTCGTGGGCCTGGGCGACGCAGTTTCAGTTCTTCCACTCGCTCGGCCTGATAGTCATCGGCCTGCTGCTGCAGAACGCGCCGGGGTCGCTGCTGCTGCGCGCAGCGGCAACACTGTTTCTGGCCGGCCTGGTGTTGTTCTCGGGCAGCATCTACGCCGAGGTGCTGGGAGCGCCGCAGGCCATCGGCGACGTCGCCCCGATCGGCGGCAGCGCCTTCATGCTCGCCTGGCTGCTTCTGGGGGTGGCGGGCTTTCGCGCCACCCGCTAGGCGGGAATGGCCGGAGCCGGGCGACGCATCGTCGTCGCGGGTCACGCGAAGCGCGCACCCGGACAGCCTCTGCGGTGACGGCCGAGCGGCGCCTGCCGCCGGGTCTGCGGTATGCTTGGCGCCGTTTTGTCGCTCGACGGAGTGCACCCGATGAACCACAAACCCACGCGCCTCGTGCGCCTGGCGATCGGCGTCCTGCTCGCCACCGCGGCTGGCGCCTGTGCCAGCATGGAGAAATCCCCGCAAACGGTGCTGGTCGCCGGCGCAACGGGCCAGACGGGGCAGCACATCGTCGCGGTCCTGCAGGCGCAGGGTTATCGGGTGCGCGCACTGGTGCGCGACACCGACGCGGCCCGTCAGCAGCTCGGGCCGGACGTCGCCCTGGCCGAGGGCGACGTCAAGGATCCGGCGAGTCTCACTGCCGCGGTCACCGGCACCCACGCCGTGATCTCCAGTATCGGCGCACGCGGCAAGGACGGCCCCGATCGTCCGGAGATGGTCGATTACCAGGGCGTGCGCAATCTCGTCGATGCCGCCAGGGCTGCCGGTGTGAGCCAGTTCGTACTCGTGTCCTCGCGTGGCGTGACTCACGAGGGACACCCTCTGAACCGGATCTTTGGCGACGTGCTGGTATGGAAGCTCAAGGGCGAGGATTACCTGCGCGAGAGCGGCCTCGCCTACACCGTGGTACGCCCCGGCGGCCTGCTCAACGAGCCGGGCGGCCAGGCCGATATCGTCTTCGAGCAGGGTGACCGGAAATTCGGTGGCAGCGCGCTCGCGATTCCCCGCGAAGACGTCGCAATGGTCTGCGTGCAGGCACTGAAATACCCCGAGGCCCGGTTTCGCACATTCGAGACCCACCGCGGCGAGGGCCCGGCGGTCAGCGACTGGCGGGCAAAGTTCGCGAGCCTGAAGCCGAACCCGCAGTAGCCGGACGGAGCGGGCCCGGCTCCTCGAGCGAGCGCGTGCGCCAGCCGTCCTCCTCCCGGAGGATCTCATAGGCGGGCCAGTAGATGCGGTCCATCTTCAGGGTCAGCACATCGGTGAAATTGTTCCAGGTGACCGTGGTCAAGCGCACGGGCTCTCGATCGCGCTTGCCTTTCACGGCGGCGATGAAGCTGTCGAGGTCGGGCGTCGGTTGCCCGTCGACCTCGACGATACGCCGGCCGGCAAGCAGCCCGAAGCGCGAGGCCGGCGATCCGTAGGCGAAGAACGCCACGTAGACGCCATAAGGCTCCACGCCGCGCTGAGCGGCCATGTCCCGGTAAGGTGCCTGCAGCAACGCGCCGGCCCACATCAGCGCGCGGCGCACGCCCTGCCCGTCGAGCGCAGTCGTCGGCACGGATCGGGACAGCGGCTGGCCGTCACGCAGGACGAGTAATGCCACGCGTTCCGCCCGCGCCATCTTCTCTGCCTCGCGCGGACGCGTGGCGATCTGCCCGTCGATCGACAGCAGCAGGTCGCCGGGCTGGAGCAGTTGCGCGGCCGGCGTCCCGGCTACCGTCCGCACCACGCTGAGCACCTGCGGTCGCGCGGGGGCATGGTCCTGCAGTCGCCGGGCCCACGCGTCCGGCAGCCCGAGCTTTCTGGCGCCGGCCAGCGGAATCTGCGTCCATTCGACCTCGAGCGAGCGCAGATCCCGGCCGTCGCGCGCAAGCCCGACCAGCTCGAGCACCAGTTCGGCCGGTACACCCCGGTTCTCCTGCGCGGTGTCTCCGCCGCTCTGATAGGAGAAACTCGACCAGAGCGCGACCAGGTCGCCCCGTCGATCGAGGATCACGCCATCGATGTCACCCGGTCCGGCGACCAGCGCGAGGGTCTCGAGGTTTGTCTCGCGGAAACGGATGGTCCTCGACAACGGGTATTGGGTGGGCTCTATCGATGCGACCTGAGTGGTCCGGTAGATGAGCTTGAAGTCACTTCGAAGCCCAACCACCCGCACCTCGTCGCCGGGTAGCGGAAGACGGTCGCTCAGCCGGGCGGCGCGCACGGGCGTGTCGCCGATCAGCGCCGGGTCATAGGCGACGAGTGCCAGGTTGTGGGTCGGGTGGATGTAGGCAACGCGGCCAGGCACCTCGAGGCTGCCACCAAAGGTGATGTGCACGTCGCCCATGGACTCGGGGACCGTGTTGCGGTCCACCACCACGAAACCGCGCGCGGCATCGACGATGACCCCGGTGCCGTAGTAATGGCGGTCTGCGACGCCGGAAATCGTGTACGGCATGTCGAAGTTGACCAGCACCAGGGAGGCAGCCACCTCCTGCAGCCAGCGTTCGCGCTGCTCCGCCAGCCGTGTCGAGCGCACTTCCGCCGGCGCCGGTGGCGGGCCCGGCGCCAGCACCCGGCAAGGCCAGATCCCGGTCGAGTCGTCGCGGCGACAGCGTTCGGCGGGAAACCAGCGCCGGTCCATGCGGATCACGCGCAGTCTGCTCGTGGCCGGATCCTCGAAGGTAAAGAACCGGACGGCGGCGCGCTCCTGGTCGGCCAGGCCGGTCAGCACGGCCTCGAAGTCATCAAGATTGTGCACAGGTGTCTCGTTCACGCTCACGATGATGCTCGAGCGCGGAATCGCGGCCGTGCCGAACACGTAGCCGGGATTGGCGACATAGATGCCGTCCACCGGCCGGTTGTAGTGTCGCGCCTGTTGCAGGGACAGCCGGTGCACCACCGCATCACCAAACTGCAGGTACTCGTCGGGGGTGACGGCGTGCAGGTCCTCGACGTTCACATCGATGTCGAGAGCCTGCCCGTTGCGCTCCACGCCGAAGCGCAACCGCTCGCCGACCCGGTCATCGAGCACGGCCTCCAGCGGCACGAACTCGGCCACGTAGTCCTCGTCAACCTGCACGAGGATGTCGCCGACGCGCAGCCGGCTGTCGGCGGGGCTGGCCGGAATCACCTGGTTCACCACCAGCATCCCGATCTGATCCGGAAACCGGCGACGGATTACTGCTTCGGTTTCTTCGCGCAGACCCAGCCGGCGCAATTCGTCGAAGGGCTGGTGACTGAAGATCGCGCCCGGCGTTCCGCGGCTGACCGGGCGTCCTTCGCGCAGCAATCCGAGCGCCCGGGTGACGCGGTCGAGCGGCAGGAAGTAACTGCTGGCCGCCTCGCTGCTCCCCCCGGCGTTCAACGCGACCACACGTCCGTCGATATCGATCACCGGCGATCCCGAAGACCCGCCTGAGGTACCTGATGCCGCCTGCAGATAGAAGGTGTTGAAGTCGTTGTACTTGCCCCGGCCATAGCCCGGTGCAGGTCTGCGCAACCGGGCGATGGTGCCGGACAGTATCGAGAGTTGTTCTCCGGCGTCATTGCCGACGACCCGGATCTCGCGACCCACCTGGGCCCGCTGCGGCGCAAGTGGCAGCTCGGCGGGAACGATATATCGCAGTTTCGCCGGGTCGTAGCGGAAAAACCCGAAATCGTGAACGGGGTCCCGGTAGACCGGCGACAGTTCGACTTCCTCCTGGTTTATGAACAGCGCCTCGGCTCGCACCGGCCCTGATGAAACGACGTGCCGATTGGTAAGGATGAGCCCTCGGCGCGCATCCACCACAAAGCCGGTTGCCTGGTTCGACTCGTTCCACTCCGTGTCGAAGGCGCGGGTCGCGTCGACCTTAATCGCGACGACGCCAGAGGCGATGCGCTCGAGCGTGCGGCGCCAGGTGGCCGATTCGGCGCGGTCGTGCTCGATGACCGCGTTGTCGGCAAAACCGACCGGCACGCCGGCAAGCGCCAGTGCGGCGAAAGTCAGGAGGATGGTGCGCCTGTTGATACGGCTGTCTCCGGGCCCGGTTCAAAGCTCAATCGTCGTGCCGAATTCAGACCTGAAACCGGCAGCGAGCGACGCGGGCGTAAAGTGGTGGTTCTGCGTACCCTGGTGGGCGATCTTGATGGCGCCCAGGAGGGAAGCGAGCCGACCTGTCTCTTCCCAGGAGAGGTTGTGCATCAGTCCGTGCAGCAGGCCGGCGCGGTAGGCGTCGCCGCAGCCGGTCGGATCGGTCACCTTCACCGGCGCTACGGGCGGTATTTCCACCATGCGATCAGCCGTGAATACGGTCGAGCCTTTGGCGCCTCGGGTCACTATGAGCGCGCGCACCCTCGCGGCGAGTTCCCGCTCCGACCAGCCGGTTCGCTCGCACAGCATGCGGCCCTCGTAATCGTTGACCGCCACCCAGCTCGCCTGATCGACGAAATGGCGCAACTGCTCGCCGTCGAACATCGGCAGGCCCTGGCCGGGATCGAAAACGAACGGTATCCCTGCCGCCGCAAACTGTTCGGCGTGCTCGATCATGCCCTGGCGGCCGTCGGGAGAAATCATCCCGATCGTAATGCCTTCGCGCGGCACCTTGTTGACGTGTGCATGCTCCATCGCGCCGGGGTGAAACGCGGTGATCTGGTTGTCGTCGAGATCGGTGGTGATATAGGCCTGCGCGGTCAGCGCCGACGGGATCTCGGTCACGAAACGCTCGGACAAGCCCCGCTCACGCAGCCGTTCGCGGTAGCGGCCGAAGTCGCGACCGACGGTGGCCATCATCAGGGGCTCGCCACCAAGCAACCGCAGGTTGTAGCCGATGTTGCCCGCGCATCCACCGAGTTCCTGGCGCATGTCGGGCACGAGGAAGGCGACGTTCAGGATGTGGATCTGGTCGGGCAGGATGTGTTCCTTGAACCGGCCCCGGAACACCATGATGTTGTCGTAGGCGATCGAACCGCAGATCAGCGCGGACACGGCAGTCTCCTTTGACGATGGGGCGTCATGGCTGACCGGACGAGGCACGCCTGCCCTGCCAGGTCAGGTCGAGGTCTCTGGCGGCACGCACATCGTCGAGCCGGCGGACCGGCGTGGTGCGCGGCGCCGCCTTCACCTCTGCCGGATCGCGCCGCGCGAGGTCGCGGATCGCGATCAGCGCTGCGGCGAAACCATCGAGCTCCTCGCGGCTCTCGGTCTCGGTAGGCTCTATCAGCAGGCACTCTGGCACCAGCAGCGGAAAATATGTGGTCGGCGCATGATAGCCGTGATCGAGCAGCGCCTTGGCGAAATCCATGGCGGTGACGCCGGTTTCGCGGGCGATACCCTTGAGCGAGACGATGAACTCGTGGCTGGCGCGGCGCTGTGGAAACGCGAGTTCGAAGCCCGCCGCCCTGAGCTGTGCCATCAGGTAGTTCGCGTTGAGGGTCGCGAATCCCGAGACCCGGCGCATTCCCGAGGCGCCGAGCAGGCGCATGTAAACGTACGCGCGCAGCAGGATCCCCGCGTTACCCATGAATGCCGATAGCCGGCCGATCGTCTGCGGCCGCTCGTTTTCAGTCCACCAGACGTAGCCGCCCGCGTCGCGGCCGACGATCGGTACCGGCAGAAACGGCTCGAGCTTGGCATTCACCGCCACGACGCCGGCACCGGGTCCGCCGCCACCGTGTGGGGTGGAGAAGGTCTTGTGCAGGTTGATGTGCACCACATCGAACCCCATGGCGGCCGGCAGCGCCCGGCCCAGGATCGCGTTCAGGTTGGCGCCGTCGTAATAGAGCAGCCCGCCGGCTGAGTGAACGATGTCGGCAAGCTCTTCGATGCGACGTTCGAAAACGCCCAGCGTCGACGGGTTCGTGAGCATGATACCGGCGGTATCCGGCCCCACCGCCACTCGCAGGGCGTCGAGGTCGACGTCGCCGGCGGCGTCCGTGGCAATCTCGCGCACGTCGAAGCCGCACATCGTCGCGGTTGCCGGATTGGTGCCGTGAGCCGCATCGGGAACGATAATCACGCGACGTGCTTCGTCGCCTCGCGCGCGATGGAACGCCCGCATCATGGCCACGCCCGCGAACTCTCCCTGGGCCCCGGCCATGGGCGTCAGCGACACGGCCGCCATGCCCGTCACCACCTTGAGCATCTCCTGCAGTTCGTACATGCAGGCCAGAAAGCCCTGGCCGTGCTCCACGGCCCC